>JBARKH010000637.1:0-2237 GCA_049801295.1 Allostellaceae bacterium
GTGCAGGCATTTGGCAGGCTCGACATCCTTTTGGAGTGCGCCGGGATCAGCCATCGCGGCAATTTTCTCGACCTCGATGTGGCGACCTGGGAACGCATCATCGCGGTCAATTTGACTGGGATGTTCCATCTCGGCCAGGCGGCGGCGCGGCAGATGGCGCGCCAAGGCGGCGGCGGCAGCATCATCAACGTGACCTCGCAATTGGCCGAGGTGGCGCGGCCCGAGCGCGCTGCCTACGTTGCCTCCAAAGGCGGCGGGCGGTCCCTCACCCACGCGATGGCGGTCGATCTGGCGGCGCACGGCATCCGGGTCAACGCGATCGCCCCGGGCCCGACGCTCACCGGCCTCACCCGCGCCAGCTACACCGACCCCGCCGCGCGCCGTGCCACCGAGGCGCTGATCCCGTTGGGGCGCCTCGGCCAGCCCGAGGATCTCGTCGGCGCGGTATTGTTCCTCGCGTCGGACGAGTCGGAATGGGTGACCGGCAGCACGCTCACCGTCGATGGCGGCTACAACGCGATTTGAGAGGACCCTATGACCGGCGATCTGCGCGTCACCGAGCGTCTCGCGGAGTTTGTCGTCGCCTCGCGCTGGGAGGACATCCCCGAGGCGGTGCGCCACGAGGGGGTGCGCTCGCTGTTGAACTTTGGCGGCGGCGCGCTTGGCGGCTGCCGGGACGAGGCGGTGAGCCTTGCAGCCCAAGTGCTTCAGCCCTATTTCGGGCCGGCGCAGGCCAGCCTCATCGGCCGGGGCGAGCGGCCGGATGCGCTGAACGCGGCGTTCTTGAACGCGGTCAGCGCCAACGTTCTCGAATATGACGATACGCATCTGGCGACCGTGATCCACCCGGTGGCCCCGGTCGCGCCCGGCCTCTTCGCGCTCGCTGAGCAGCGCCGCGTCTCGGGCGCCCAGCTGCTACACGCCTTGATCCTCGGGGTCGAGACCGAGTGCCGGATCGGGCTTGGCGTTATGCCGACCCATTACCGGCGCGGTTGGCACATCACCGCGACCTGCGGGATTTTCGGCGCCGCGGCAGCGGCTGGGAAGCTGCTCGGTCTCGACGCGAAGCATATGGCCTGGGCGCTCGGCCACGCGGCGACGCAGTCTGCGGGTCTCGTCGAGAGCCTCGGCAGCATGTCAAAGAGCATCGGGGTGGGGAACGCCGCCAAAAACGGGCTCGCCGCCGCGCTCTTCGCGCAAGCCGGGTTCACCGCCGCCGATGAGGCCATCGAGGGGCGCTATGGCTTTGCACCGGTGACCAGCGACTCCGTGAACCTGCGCGGCATGACGCAAGGGCTCGGCGAGAGCTGGGAAATCCTCGCCAACGCCTATAAGCCCTACCCGTGCGGGGTCGTGCTGTTCCCGGTCATCGATGCCTGCCTTGAATTGCGCGCGCGCCACAGCCCGGCGCCGGAGCGCATCGCCCGGATCGTCGTGCGCGGCCATCCGCTATTGCGGGAACGCGCCGACCGGCCCGCGGTCGAGACCGGGCGCGAAGCCAAGGTCAGTATCCAGCACTCGGTCGCGGTGGCGTTGCTGGAGGGTGCGGCCGGCTTGGCGCAGTACGACGATTCCTGCGTCGCCGACCCGGCGGTGCGGGCGTTACGCGCCAAGGTCGCGGTCGAGGAGGATGAGCGCGTTCCGGTCGAAGCGGCATTCGTCACGCTTCATCTCGACGACGGCGCCAGCCTCACCGAGCATGTCCGCCACGGGCGCGGCACCCCGGGGCGCAAGATGAGTGAAGGTGAGCTCGACGCCAAGGTCGCGGAGCTGGCGGCATTCGGCGCGCCGCAAATCGATGCGTCGGGCCTCATCGCCGCGCTCCGAGCGATCCCTGGTGAGGCCGATGTCGCCCGCGTCGTGCGCATGACGGTGCCCGCACAGGGCTGATCGGACCCGCTCAGCGGGCGAGCGCGAAGTTGACCGGCACCGTGACCTCGACGTCGGGTGCCGTCATGTCCGCCGGAAAGGGTGGGAGGCTTGCGCCACGCATCATCTGATCGAGTGCCGCGTCGAGATCGGGATGGCCGGTGCTCTGGACCACCGCGTAGTTGAGTAGTCGGCCCGACCGGTCGACCCGAAACCGCAACACCGCCCGCCCCTCTTCGCCGCGCTCGCGGGCGCTGTCCGGGTAACGCTTGTGGCTTTCGAGCCAGGCGCTCAGCGCGCGAGTGTAGGCGGCGCTGATGACCGGTGCCGCCGGCGCGACGAGCCGAGGGATCGCGGCGGTCTGCGCC
>JBARKH010000638.1:0-1959 GCA_049801295.1 Allostellaceae bacterium
CGATCAGCCGCGCGTGCCGGCCGGCAATCCCGACGGCGGCCAGTGGACCGGCGGCGACGGCGGCGGCAGCGAATCGACAGGCGGCAGTGGCGGCCCGGGCCCCTCCGATCTAGGCGCCGGCGGCGACGCGAATTCCGAGCCTGCTGTCCATCCAGGCGACGCGGTTCCGTGGGAAGTCGCCGCACCTCCGGACCCCGGGATGCAGGGATTTAATGCCCATCTCATCGAGGTCGGGTATCCGCTCAGCCAAGAGATGTGGGCGGTTGCTCGCAACCTGTACCGGCTGTTTCGCGACAGCGGCGGCGATATCGCGGCGCTGCGGGCCTACCTCGAGGATCGCGGGCTCCAGCTTGACGAGCTACCCGACGTGCTTCGCAGCGCGTTCGACCCGCCGCGCCCGCTCAGCGAGCTGCAAACCGCGAAGCCGCCCCGCGGCTTCGATACCGAGGCGGAATTACGCGCCTATCTCGGCCTACCGCCGCCGGGGTATGAATGGCACCATATGATCAAGCAGAACGGTCAGTTCCGCCCCGATCTCACCTCGCCCGACGGAATTAGGACCTGGATCCAAAACACGAACAACATGGTGGCGGTGCCCGTAATCAAGCATTATTGCATCTCGGGGCTGATGAGCGCAGGAGGGGGCAGCGTCCGGCTTCGTGACGTGGTCAGAGCGCACGATCCAGATGCTCAGCGCGAAATCGGGGTAGAGCTGCTGCGCATGTGCAGAGTTATCCCATGAAGAAAGACCTATTCACGGGCTTTACCGATTCAGAGATCGTCCAATATTTTCGAGACTCAGCGTTGGAACGGGCGAAATGCGGCTTTAACTGGCGAGCAGGAAATCGGATCCTTGACAATAAATTGGCTCCTGCTTACCAAGAGCTTGCAGCGCGAGGACCAGGGTCTGCGCGGAAATTGCTGCAACTGACGACAGACAAGGACCCGCATGTGCGGTTGGAGGCTTCGGTCCTTGCCTATGAGATCGACCCGGTTTTGTGTCGCTCTACCTTGCAGGAGCTTATGCGAAAGCTCCATCCCGTTGGTGTGCAGGCGCTGATCATGCTCCTCCACCACGACCCCGATTTTTCGAAAGAATTTGAACGCCTGGCTAAACTGGGGCACGAAAAATTGCACGAGGATCTGGCCCGGCAATTTGGCGGCTATTTGGAAGACTAGCCCGCGGTCCAAGCTGCTGCCTTTGCAGCCGGGTTTTGGGCACGCGCAAACGCACCTAACGGGGGACGCTGCGTGACTATTGGCGCTTCGCCGGGTCTGCCGATAACGTCTGTGCGATACGGGAAAAACCGCGTGAGAGGTCAGCTAACATTTCTCTGTCAAGCGAGAACGCGAGGTCGAACCCCGCCAGACGAACAACAAGGAGGGTCTCGGCCGGCGTTGCGCCAGTGGCAAATCCGACTCCGCGTATCCGTATCGGAGAAAAGGTCTTCGCCTGCGGGGTAACATCGACGCCGTCTTCGGCCGCAAGTGTCCCGACGTGATCGGCCAGCCCGACAAGAAATTGAACGACTGTTCCAATTTCGGCAGCCGGTATTTCGAGGTCGAACGTGCCCCCTTCGGCTATGATCTTGATTGCGACGGCCTGTCGGTCTGCGAAGAACAACGGGTCGGCAATATGTGTGAGTCGGTGAGGCTTCCGGCCTCTCATTAATGTCGCTCCTTGCCTGGGTAGTGCCTAAGATAGCCAAAGCGCCGCCGAGTGTTAAGCGCGGGTCCTCCGCCCCCGGCGAAGCCCGTTGGCACGCGCGGAAGACGAGCGGGGTTTGGTGATCGATGCGCCGGCACTTGAGCTGCGCCGCAACCGCGGCGGTCAGATCATCGGTCTCGATGTCGTCGACGGCGCCACGATCAAGGTGCTGTTCGACGAGACCGGGCGCCGCCCCCGGCCGCCGGCGCCGGCTTTCGAGCAGGTGATCCACGGCCGGCCGTGGAAGCTGT
>JBARKH010000639.1:0-3078 GCA_049801295.1 Allostellaceae bacterium
GCCCCGCGCCTATGCCGAGGGCGAGGTCCGCGATCCGTGGCTCGGCGACGGCACGGCACAGGCGGGGCCGGCGGATATCGCCCGGGCGCTCAGGCTCTACACGCTCGCCTGCCTCCTCCTGGCGGGCCTCGTTCTCGGCGCCTGGCTGATGGGCCATATCACGCCGCCCGGGTAAGGCGCGGCCGGCGCGCCGCAGCAAGCAATGCATCGAGATCGAGGTGCTGTTCGAGATGGTCGGCGAGATCGTCGAGCACCCGCTCGATCGTCGCATCGTAGTCGAGCGCGCCACCCTCGACCCCGAGCCGCGCGAGAAGGGCGCGGCGGAACGGGTCGCTGGCGAAGATTCCGTGAAGGTAGCAACCCATGACCCTTCCGTCGGCGCTGACCGCACCGTCGCGCCGGCCGCCGAGGTCGAGCATCGGCCGGGCGAGCCCGGTGCCGGCGGTCGTGCCGAGATGCATTTCATAGCCGCGCACCGGCATCCCGCTCGCGATCTCGGTGCCGGCGACCTCGGCAAGCTGCTTGTCGCCGCCCAGCACCGTCTCCACCTCGAGGAGCCCGAGCCCCGGCGCCGCGCCGGGCGGACCTTCGCAGCCCTCCGGGTCGGCGATGCGGCGGCCCAGCATCTGGTACCCGGCGCAGAGGCCAATGATGTGCCCGCCCTGGCGCGCGTGCGCCAGGATGTCGATGTCCCAGCCTTCGCGCCGCAGGAATGCGAGGTCGGCGAGCGTTGCCTTCGATCCCGGCACGATGACGAGCGCGGCGTCGCCCGGCAATGGCGTCCCCGGCCGGACCAGCACGAGCTCGACCGCCGGCTCGGCGGCGAGCGGGTCGAGATCGTCGAAATTGGCAATGCGCGGCAGGAGGGGAACGGCGATTTTGATTGTTCGGGACTTTCCAACCCCCACCCTTCCCTCCCCCGCAAGCGGGGGAGGGTTAGGGAGGGGGCGGGTGGGGGCTCGGCTCGCGCTCAACGCCATTGAGTCTTCGGCAGGGAGGAGTGATGCATCCGCAAAAAACGGCACGACACCGAAACACGGCAATCCGGTGCGCTCGCCGATCGCGGCAATGCCGCCATCGAAGAGCCCAACATCGCCGCGGAACTTGTTGACGATGTAGCCGGCGAGCCGGGCGCGTTCGCTGTCGCCGAGCAGCGCATAAGTGCCGGTGAGCTGGGCGATGACGCCGCCGCGCTCGATGTCGCCAATGAGGACGACCGGCACATCGGCGGCCTCGGCAAACCCCATATTGGCGATGTCGCCGGCCCGCAGATTGATCTCGGCCGGGCTGCCGGCGCCCTCGACAAGGACGAGATCGGCCTGAGCGGCGAGCCGGTCGAAGGCGGCGAGGACCGCCGGCAACAGCGAGGAGGCAAGCGCACGGTATTCGCGTGCCGATTGCGTCGCGTAGACGCGACCCTGCAGCACGATCTGCGCGGTGCCGTCCGATTGCGGCTTCAAGAGAACCGGGTTCATATCGATTGCCGGCCTGATCCGGCACGCGCGCGCCTGTAACGCCTGGGCGCGGCCGATCTCGCCGCCATCTTGCGTCACCGCGGCGTTGTTCGACATGTTCTGCGGCTTGAACGGCCGCACCTTGAGGCCGCGCCGGGTAAAGGCGCGCGCGAGGCCGGCGACCAAGAGCGACTTGCCGACATCGGAGCCGGTGCCTTGCAGCATCAAGGCCCGACTCATGTTCCCACTGGCCATCAAAACTCGATCCCCGGCTGCGCCTTGACCCCGGCGCGGAACGGGTGCTTGACGAGGGTCATCTCGGTGACGAGGTCGGCGGCCTCGATCAGTTCGGGCGGCGCGTTGCGGCCGGTGATGATGACGTGGAGATCGCGCGGCTTGGCCGTGAGCGCGGCGACGACATCGCCGACCGGCAGATAGCCGTAACGCAGCACGATGTTGAGTTCATCGAGAAGGACAAGGCGGTAGGTGGGGTCGGAGAGCATCGCCCGCGCCATCTCCCAGGCCGCGCGCGCCGCGGCGATATCGCGGGCACGGTCCTGCGTGTCCCAGGTGAAGCCCTCGCCCATCGCCCGGCAGGTTACCAGATCGGGAAAGCGCGCCAGCACCGTGCGCTCGCCGGTGCCCCAGGCGCCCTTGACGAACTGCACGACACCGACCCGCATGCCGTGGCCGAGGCAGCGCAACACCATGCCGAAGGCGGCCGTCGTTTTCCCCTTACCCGAGCCGGTATGAACGATCAGAAGCCCGCGCTCCTCGGTCTTGGTCGCCAGAACCTTGCGGCGCGCGGCCTGGCGCCGCTCCATCTTCTCGCGATGGAGGCGATTGATCTCCGCCTCGGCGTCGTCGCTCCTCTCCGAGCTATCCATCCGCGTCACCCCCGCGCAAGCGGGGGTCCAGGGCAAGCGACTGAACCTCGGTCCCCTGGATTCCCGCATTCGCGGGAATGACGGTAAGGAGCTGGTCGCGCACGCTGTTGCGCTTCGGTGCCCAGAGGCCGCGCTCGATCGCCTCGCGGAAGCGGCTTCTTGTCTCGGCGTGCGCGGCGGGATTGTGCGTTTCCATGAAACCCCGCACGGCATCATCGCCGAGATAGGCGTCGAAGAGCGCCTCGAAATGCGAGTCGTCAACCGCGCGGGCCGTAGCGGCGAAGGCGAAGAGGTAATCGACCGTCGCGGCGATTTCGGCCGCGCCCTTATAGCCGTGCCGCATCACGCCCGCGATCCAGCGCGGGTTGGCGGCGCGGCCGCGCACCACCCGGCCCAATTCCTCGCGCAGCGTGCGGATGCGCGGCCGGTCGGGCTGCGAATGATCGTTGTGGTAGACCGCCGGTTCGCGCCCCGAGAGGTGGCGCACGGCGAGCGCGAGGCCACCCTCGAACTGGTAGTAATCGTCGCTGTCGAGGAGATCGTGCTCGCGGTTGTCCTGGTTGTGGATAATCGCATCGGTGTCGGCGAGGCGCGCTTCGAGGAGCCCGCGCTCGGGCCGGCCCTCGGCGCCGGCGCCGTAGGCCCACCCGCTCCAGCCGAGATAGGCCTCGGCCAGATCGCCCTCCTCCCGCCAGATCCGCTCGTCGATCAGGGTTTGGAGGCCGGCGCCATAGGCG
>JBARKH010000640.1:0-7427 GCA_049801295.1 Allostellaceae bacterium
TCGCTTTTTGATTCACCTGTCGGGTCCGCCATTGCCGCCCCGTCAGACCTCGAATAACATCTTGAATCTTATATCAAATTTAGAGCCCGTGCGCTCAAAATCGCTGTTCAATCCGGGGAATGCGGGGGAATATGGGTATGGCGGACCCAAGTTTGGACCCAACTGGCTGGCATCGGTTGTTATGGGCTGCGATCGGATCATGCCGTGGCCGGCCAAAAGCCGCGGAAAACCTCACCGTTTGGTTAGAGGCGGGATCAGGCGGGAATAAGGCCAGCGACTTTCAAGACCGGTGCCTTCAACCGCTCGGCCACCCATCCCGCATTACGAATCAATGAATTATTGGACGTTCGTTTTTCGAAAAACTCCCAAATGGCACCGGATTGGCACCGGGCGCTCGGAGTTGGCGTTCTAAATGCGTTCGCAGTACGGCGTCAATCCGGTGCGCCGCGTCCTCTTGCATGCCTGGGATCAGGTGCGAATAGACGTCCAGCGTGATCGACACACTGGCATGGCCCGCGCGCTCGCTCGCGACCTTCGGATGAACCCCGGCGGCGAGAAGGTGGCTCAAGTGTCGCCGTCTCGGGCATCCCCGGTGCTCCGCGACAGGCGGCCGCGCAACGTCTGATCACTTCCGCCCGCCAGGCACGAGACCGCATCGCTGCGGGCATCGCTTTACTGCACGGAGACCGCCTGGCCCGCCTGCGAGCTACGCTGGGTGGCGTGGCGAAATGAGCTGCGTGGCGACAAGCCGACCAAGGTTCCCTATGCCCCCGGCGGCAAGAAGGCGAAGGCTGACGCCCCGCGACCTGGGGGAGCCGCGCCGAAGCCGAAGCGAGGGCAAAGAGAATCATCAATGGCTTGGGCGGCGGTATTGGAATCGAGCTCGGCGATCTCGGTAGCGACATGCACCTTGCTGGAATCGATCTCGACAGTTGCCTCGGCGAGGATGATCAGTTCGCGCCTTTAGGCCGCGGCAATCCTCAATCTCGTGCCGAGCTCCGCTGAGGTGTCGCCATCAGGCCACGGGCTCAAGTTGTTCTTTTACATTTCGCGGGCGTGCGTATCCCTACGGCGCTCGCGTTGTACTGAAGTACAGAACCCCACAACCCCCACAATCCCCACATTGAGGACCGAAGGGCACGGCACTTGCGCCAAGCCGGGCCGGCGCCCATCGCCGCATTCATCAGGGCTTGTGCGCAAGTGACTAATTGTGTCCGCTCCGCTGATCGCGATGCCTTTGCCGAGGCCGCTGCGATGAGCGAGGTGCCTACCTGCTCTTGGTGCAATCGGCCGTTCCGGGCGCGGCGGGCCGGCGGTCGTCCGCAGCGATTTTGCTCGGCCCAGCATCGACGTTTGTTTCACGCTGCCGCGCGGTCATGGGCGCTGACTGCGATCGAGGGTGGTGCCTTGACCGTTGCCGATCTCAGGAATGGCCTTCCGGCAACGCGCGCGTTGCCGCGACAGCAGGAAACGCCGTCCCCGGCACTCGGCAGCGAAGAGACTGGCGATCCCGTGCTCGTCGATGCGCAGGCGCGTTTTGTCGTGCAAGTCCCGCGTTCTACGATTGACGCCTTTGTCCGGCTCCGCTGGCTGCGGGTCGATCAACGGCATGACCTTGGCGCGATCATGGCTGCGCTGAAACGAATGGGGCGGGCGCCGGACATTTTGCGCGTCACCTGAATTTCGGGGGTCCGAAGCGCGCGCGGTGTGATCCCCGGCCCGCGCTAACTCGAGTTGCCCCTCAACGGCTCCGGCTTGCCGTACGGTACGCGCGCGTATGGAGTGGCGAAATTCCGGTGACGCCCAGGGGGTACCGAGCACGGCCGCCCCGGCCGCTCGCGCCATGGGGATCGCGGTGACGATGCTTGCCCGTGAACTCACGAACCTCCGAAGAGGTCGGCTTGCGGATCTATAGCGGACATCCGTTTGCACGTCGGGAGATCGACCCGCTCGCGATCAGAAGCCGCCGCTCCATGTCGAGCCCAGAACGTCGCGGCAGCGTGACGAGGGGAAATTCCCAATCCGGGACATGCTGACGGCTCTGCGCCGATAACCGGCCGTTCGGATTCTTGGCGATTGGGGTCGCATCGGCGATATAGCGGCTGGCCGACTAACCGCCGTCAGCGCGGCACCCCCAGCAGGGGATTGTGGCCGCTGCCGCCCGGCTCGCCCGGAGGGCCGGTCTCGAGGAGCGTCTGGCCGGCGCAGGCATGCTTGTTGTCAGCGATGGCGCCGGTCACGCAGCTCAGCAGGCCGGTCGGGATCGCCGCGCCGGCGAGCGGTCGGGCCGGGGCAATGTCGTTGAAGGTCGTCCGAGACGCGGCGGCCGCGGCCGGTGGGTCGGTGACCAGCGTTCCGCCGTGCCCGTCGGTGGCCAGCTTGAAGTTGCTCGTCGTGTATTTTCCGAGCAGCGTCAGGTGGACGGTATGCGTGCCGCTGGTGACGGTGAGCGTGCCGCTGGTGTTGCTCGCCGCCTCGACGAATTTTCGCATTGTCCCGCTACTGCTGAAGGCGATACCCCGCAGATCGATCCGGTCCACCGGGCTTGGCCCGGTAAAACCCTTGATGGCGCCGGTAAAACCCGCCCCGGCATCAAGCTGCAGCGTGCCGCCGCTGATGAAGGTGACGGTGCCGCTGGCGGTGCCGCCGCTCGCCACCTCAATGAGCCCGCCGTTGATCGTACCGCCGCTTGCTTTCCCGTGAACGATCTCGGTCCCGCCCTTGCTGAGGGTCGTGCCGCTCGCCCGGCCGCCCGCCGAGACGATTTCGGTTCCGCCGCTCAGCACCGTGCCGTGCGCCACCCCGCCCGAGAGGACGGTCTGACTGCCGCCGGATTTCACCGTGGCGCCGCTCACCGCCCCGCCGGCGCTGATCCTCTGATGCCCACCCTTGGCGACCGTACCCCCGCTCGCTGTCCCGCGGACAATCTCGCTGCCGCCGCTGGCGACCGTGCCCCCGCTCGCCGTGCCACCTGCCGATATGACCTCGCTGCCGCCGCTCAGCACCGTTTCCCGCGCGCCGTGCCGCCAGACAAGACGGTCTGGCTGCCGCCGGCCTTCACCTTGGCGCCGCTCGCCACCCCGCCGGCGCTGATGGTCTGGCGCCCGCCGCTGTTGACCGTGTCCGTGCTCGTCGTCCCGCGCACGCTCTCGTTGCCGCCGCTGGCGACGATCGTGCCGCTCGCCTTGCCACCCGCCGAGACGGTCTCGCTGCCGCCGCTCAGCACCGTCCCGCTCGCCGCTCCGCCCGACACGACGATCTCGCTGCCGCCGCTCTTGACGATCAGCCGGCCGCCGCCCCTGATCGTGCCCGCATCGACCAGCGTGCCGGCATCGGTCAGCGTGCCGATAGTACTGAGCGTCGCCCCGGCGCCCACCGTGTTGTTGCCACTGAGCACCCACCGCGCGCCGCTATCGACCGTGACCGTTCCGAAATTTGCGAATTTTGATCCCAGCTCCGAAATCGTGCCGGTCGCGGTGCCGCTCAACAGCTCCAGGCTGTTGGTCGCGCCGGCGGTGCCGCTACCGATCGCGCTTCCGGTCATTGAATAGCCCGGAACCAGTTCCAGGCGACTTGCGCCGGTGCCGCCAAAGCTGATGGCGGTGCCGCCGGTGCCGATGATCGTGCCCGCGTTGGTCAGCGTGACCGCACCGGTCGCGGTACCGGCCTCGACGACGCCGGTTGCGCCCGAGATCGTGCCGTAATTGGTGATGCTGACAGCCCCGCCGGCAACCAGAATGCCGTGGCTGGCTGGCGAGACGCCGGTAATCGATGCGCCAAGCTGGTTCGTGACGTTGCCGCCGTCATACAGCTGAACTCCGTTATAGGCGGAGATGCTGCCGAAATTGACTACCGTGCCGCTGGTGTTGAAGAGCCTGACGCCAGTACCGAACGGAGTCGCTTCGATCAATGCCGCCGTGGCACCCGTGGCGCCATTGATGATCGCGCCGCCGGCAGCTAGGTCCGCCCCGGTGGCTCCGCTGATCGTGCCGAGATTGATCACGGCCCCGGCGGCGCCGCCGAGATAGGCCCCAACCCCCTGATTGGTGGCGGTTATCGAACCGCTCGCGTTGTTGGTGATGATGCCGCCCGCGGCAAGACGGATACCGCTGAAAAACCCGCCGATACTGCCGAAATTGGTGACGGTTCCGACTGCATTGGAGACGTAAACCCCGCCGAGACTGCCGCCGGTGATCACTGCGGCGGTCGAGCCGCTCGCACCGTTCACGATGCTGCCGCCGGAAACCAAATTGACGCCGACGCTGCTGCCGGCCATGGTGCCGAAATTCGTCACCGTCCCGGTTAGGGCAATCCGGATGCCGTCACCGTTGCCCGCGGTGATCGAGGCGGCTGTCGATCCGGATGAGCCGTTGACGACATTTCCGCCTGCGGAGAGCTGGATGGCGTAGCCGGCGGTTGGGCCGGTTTGCGAAATCGTGCCGTCATTGACCGCTGTCACAGCGGCGAGGGTGCCGAAAACGGCGACACCAGTGGCCGCGATCGTGCCGCCAGCTTCGTTGTCGAGATAGCCGCCGCCCGACAGAGTTACCGGGAGCCCGATATAACCGCTGTTGACGAGGGTCGCCGGGTCGACGACGAAGGTGCCCGCGCCGGAGAGCGTACCGGTATTGGTCAGAGTGCCGAGATCGGTCAGGGTGACGCCGGTGAGCGAGCTGGAGCCGCTCAGCGTCCAGTTCGCCCCGGCGTCGAGCGTGACTGTGCCGAAATTGACGAACTCGGTGTCGATCCCCGCCGACAGGGTGCCGGCGCTCGCCGCCGAGCCGAGTTCGAGCGTGTTGGTCGCGCCGGCGCTGACACCGCCGACGACCTTGCCGCCGAGATGATAGCCCGGGTCGAGGACGAGGCGGTCGCCGGCAGTCCCGTCAAAATTGATCGCCGTCCCGGCGCCGCCGCTGATCGTACCGGAATCAACGATAGTGCCTCCCGACTTGAAGTCGACGCCGAAGCCCGCCGTGCCGAGGATCGTGCCGGAATTGGTGAGCGTGCCGGCGCTGTAACGGGCATAGATCCCATCGGCCCCCTGGACCAGGCCTCCAGCGTTACCGACATACCCGCCATTCGACAAGCGGACGCCGTAGCCCACCGGTTGGATCTCGGTGATCGTGCCGGTATTGATAACGGTGCCGCCTGCCCGGACATCGACGCCGCGGTCTCCGGTACCGAGGATCGTGCCGGAATTGGTGATCGTGCTGGTGCCGCCCTGGGTGAGGACAGCGCGATTTCCCTTGAGCAGGCCCTTATTGTCGACGCTGCCGCCCGCGTTGAGGAAGACGCCGTAGCTGGTCGTCCCGATGATCGTCCCGGAATTGGTGACCGTGCCGGCGGCGGTATTGATTTCGATGCCGAGGCTTCCGTTGATCAGACCACCGGCGTTGTTGACAAATCCGCCGTTTTGCAGACGGACGGCGTAGCTCGGCGCCGTGATCGTACCGGCGTTGACGATTGTCGCGGTGCCGAGCGTGGCATAGACCCCGTACCCCGTGGCGGCCCCGATCGTGCCGCTCGCCTGGTTATCGAGATAGCCGCCGCCCGACACGGTCACAGTGAGCCCGATATAGCCGCTGTTGAAGAGGGTCGCCGGGTCGATGATGAAGGTGCCGGCGCCGGTCAGCGTACCGGTGTTGGTCAGGGTTCCGAAATCGGTGAAGGTGACGCCGGCGCCGAGCGTGCTGTTGCCGGTCAGCGTCCACTGCGCGCCGACATCCTCGGTGATCGTGCTGAAACTGGCGAAGCTGGTGCCGATCCCGGTGATCGTGCCGACGCTCGCGGTCGAGGTGAGTTCCAGCGCATTGGCGGTACCGGTGCCGCCGTTGACGACACCGAGAATCACCGCCCCCGGATCGTCGACCACGAGGTTACCACCGCCAGAGAACACTACCGCGGTGCCGCCGGTGCTGCCGTCGATCGTCCCGGCATTGATCAGCGTGCTGCCGCCGGTCGCCGGTCCGAAGGTGACACCTGTCTGGCTGTCGGCGATGATCGTCCCGAAATTTACCACGGTGCCGACGGTGCCCTGGACATTGACGCCGGCGGCGCCCTCGATCCGGCCGCCCGCGGCGTTGCTCAGGATGCCGCCGTCTTGCAGACGGACGCCGTAACCGTTGGTGCCGATGATCGTCGCGCTGTTGCTGACCGTGCCTAGAGCCCCGTAGACCCCGACGCCGACCTTGCCCTCGATCAACCTGCTGTGCCGGTGTTGCCGACGCTGCCGCCCGCGGCGAGGTAGACAGCGGCGGCGCCCGTGCCGAGGATTGTGCCGGTATTTGTCAGGGTGCCGGCGGTACTGCCGATGGCGACGCCAACGTAGGCCTCGATCAGTCCCGCATTGTTGTCGACGCTGCCGCCGTGAGCGAGGCGGACGCCGTTCCCGTTAGACAGGGTCCCGATAATCGTAGCGGAATTGGTGACCGTGCCGGCGCCATTGAAGATAAAGACGCCGAACTTGCCCTCAATCAGGCCCGCAAGGTTGGCGACACTGTCGCCTGCGAGGAGATAGACGCCGGCGCGGCCCGTGCCGCCGAGGATCGTGCCGGAATTTGTAACCGTGACGGTTCCGCTGAAGCCGCTGTAGACGCCGATGTTCCCCTCGATCAGGCCCGCATTGTTCTCGACCGAGCCTGAACGAAGATAGACGCCAGCGCCGCCCGTGCCGAGGATCGTACCGGCGTTGATGACCGTCCCGCTCGCGCCGCTGATTTCAACGCCGCCAGCCGAGCCGCTGATCGTGCCGGTGCTGCTGTTGCTGACGAGGCCGCCGTCCTGCAGCTCGATGCCGTTGCTTCCGGTCGATCGAACGCGGCCATAATTGACGAACGTCCAGGCCTGGGTATTGGGGCCGAAGATCGCGTCGCCGCTATCGCCGGTGTCGTTCACGTAGCCGCTGGTCGTGATCGTCAGCGGCGAGGCATAGGTGCCCGCTATGGTGAGCGTGATGCCGCTGGTGATCGTCGTTCCGCTGATCGTCGACATGCCACCCCGAATGTCCACCGAGCCGCGGCCAGCCGCCGCCGCTCCGCGCGCCGACCGTCCCGGGCGCCGTTTGCCGCCGGTTTTGCGGTCATCGTGCGGCCTGGAGGAAGGCGCGTCAAGGCGCGCGCCGCGCGGCTCTATTGGAGGACTGGCGCACGACAATGGCATTCCCTGTTCGGCGCGGAAACCTGCGAGAATTTGCCTAATCGCGGGAATTTGCGCGCCGATCACCGGGCAGCGTCGGTGGCCATATCGGGTATACGCAACCGGCGCTCGAGGCGGGCGAAGAGCATGTCGGAGAGGATCGCGAAGAGGGTGACCAGCACCGCCGCCGTCATCACGAAAGGCAGTTTGTCGCAGTTTGTTACTGGCAAGCCCGTCGAAATTCGGCGTACCGAGGGTCAAGGCGCCGAAGTAGGAACCGATCGCCGCGGTGG
>JBARKH010000641.1:0-14228 GCA_049801295.1 Allostellaceae bacterium
TGCGGCGCGCGGTAAGGGTCGGGCATTGGCGCGCCGGCCGCAACGCGGCACCAATGCGCGGCTGGTCGAAGAGGTGCTGCAATCGAATGCGCCGCGGGCGCTGCGCCCTTCTGAGATCCGCCGCGCGGTGCAGCGCGACAAGGGCGTGGCGATGGCGTTCACCTCGATCCGCCATGCCCTCGTTCAGCTCCAGGAGCGCCGCAGCGCCGAGCAGGTCGGCGACAGCAAGACCTGGCGTTACCGCGCCGCCTCCGCCTTGGGCTGAAGCGGCCGCCAATCGGGGCTACGCCGCCGCGGCTTGGCGCAGCCGGTAGATCGCGGTATGCGCGATCCGGGCGACCGGCGCCGCCTCGTTGGCCAGGACCAGGGCGTCGATCTCGACGACGCGGTGGCCTTTGTGCTCGTAATTGCGGGTAATGCGGGCGCGCACCGAGAGCGTGCTGCCGACCGACACCGCGCCCAGATTCTGCACCCGGCTGGCGGTATGGATCCACGGCCCGAACACGACGTTGCGGCTCAGCACGAAATTGCAGCTGCGCAGGATGTCGCGCGGATGGAGGAGCCCCTCCGCGGCATAGATCGGCGCGCTCTCGTGCGAGTCGGCGAGGTAGCGCGCGGCCATCTCCGCGGTGACCGGATAGGGTTCGAGACCGAGCCAGAGGTCGGCGGCGAGTGAGGCTTCGTCCGCCGGCGGACGCTCGGCGCGCTGCGGCACTTTGGCGAAGTCGGCGAGGTGCGGCAGGTCCGCCGCTGCGGGCAAGGCCGCCCGCCCGGAGGCGCAGGCGTCGCCCCGGCTCTCGACCGTGATGTCGAGCGCGCCCTCGACTTCCCGCGCGGTGACGCTGGCGATGTCGCCATCATAAACCGGCTTGAAAAAGCGGCACTCCGCCGTGCCGCGCTCGAGCCAGGCGCGGCCCCAGCGCATCACCGGCAGATGCGTCATGTAGCCGTAGACATCGACCCCCGGAACGAGGCCGCCGCCAAACCCGAAGCGGCGGGCGACCGCATCGTCGTGGATCTTGTTTTCCGAATCGTGCGCGGTGTTGAAGGCGCTGACCCGATAGGGGCCGAGGCCGGGATCGCTCATGTGTGCCTCTCGTCAGACGCGGTGATGGACCCAGAGATTGGGTTCGACATAGAGGGCGTAGTCCTCTTCCACGGAGGCATGGACGGGCGATAATGCGCCGGGCACGAGGATATCGCCGCTCGAACCAAAATTCATGCCGGTCCACTCCCGCCATTCGGCGAGAGTGCCGGGGATCACCATGCTGTAGGGCGTGACCCGCACGATCCGCCCGCCGGCCCGGACATGCACGCGCAGCCAGGGATCGTGGGGCAGCCCGTCTTCGCGGGTGCGCGCGACATACTCGGCGAACGGGGTTTCGGGCTCGCGGTCTTTATTGCTCGGGCGCAGCGGCACGTAGAGATCGCCAAAGCCGCGCGCCCAGACATTCGCGATCATTGCTTCGAGCATCAATTGCGAGATGCCGCGTCCGCGATAGGGCGGCAAAACCGCGATTTCGAGCGCGCTGACGACGGTGGCGCGGCGCCCGGCTCGCCAATCGGCGTCGGCCCACCGGATGACGGCATCCCAGCCGCCGGGGGGAAGTTCGTTCCGCCCGATCGTGCCGTCGCGAAAGGCGAAGGGGACGCTGCAGGCGCGCGCGATCGCCCGGTCGGGCGCGTCGCGGTCGACCGCCGCGAGCGCGAAATCGAGATAGCGGTCGAGCGCCTGGGTCCCGTAGTAGAGCGAAGCGGTCGGATCGTGCCGCGCGAATTCCGGCCAGGCGGAGTCGAATTCGGCGGAAAACACGCCCGCGCGCAGCTCGGGCCGCTCCGCGAGCGTGCAAATGGCAAGCCGCTCGGGAGGAAACCTCTCGGCGGCCGTCGCTGAATTCGGGGCGCTAACGGGCGGCATCGCCAACCAGCGTGCTTCGAGATGCGCCCCGGGGGTCGCCGGGTCGCTCCTCAGCATGAGGTCCGATGGTGGATGGCATGAAGAAAGAACCTCATCCTGAGGAGTGCCCGAAGGGCGCGTCTCGAAGGACGTACGGCGGCAATCCAGCAGGCTTTCGGCCGCTATTTTTGCTGGTCGCGGTCGAGCACCGCCTGGATTTTCGCCGGATCGACGTTGAGCGGCGGGATCTTGGCGCGCTCGACCTGGAGGAGCCCGCCGACCCGGCTGTCGCGCTGCTGCCAGCCGCGGTTCATCGCCTCGGTCAATTCTTCGAGCGCGAGATTGGCGAGCCGCATCGGCACCCCGACCTCGCGCCCCAGCCCGACGGCGAGCGAGACATCCTTGTGGAGGAGACGCAGCGCGAAATCGGCCGGGTCATAGCTGCTGCTCAAAAACTTGCCGAGCCGGTCGAAGGTGCGCTGGCGCCCGGTCGCGCCCTGGCGCACCGCCTCCCACAATTCCAATGGCTCGACCCCGGCCTTGATCCCCATCGTCATGACTTCGGCGAGCGCGACGCCGACGACGGCGCTCGTGCAATTATGCACGAGCTTGGCGATCGTCCCGGCGCCGATCGGGCCGATATAGCGGGCCTGGTCGCCCATCGCGTCGAGCACGCTCTTGTGCCGGCCGAACTGCTGCTCGTCGCCGCCGACCCAGATCGCCATCTTGCCGCTGGCCGCGCCGCCCGGGCCGCCGCTGACCGGTGAATCGAGCATGTAGAGGTTTTTCTCGGCGAACGCAGCGTTGATCTTGCGCACGACCGCCACGGAATTCGTCGACATGTCGAAAAACGCGGTGTCGGGCTTCATCCCCTCGATAAGCCCATTGGGCCCGAGCGCCACGGCTTCGACATCGGCGGGAACCGGGAGCGAGGTGAACACCACCTCGCTCGCCTCAGCGACCTGGCGCGGCGAATTGGCCCAGACCGCGCCTTTCGCCAGAAACGGCTCGGCTGCAGCGCGGTTGAGGTCGTGGACAGTCAGCTGATGGCCGGCCTTTTGCAGGTTGGCCGCCATCCCCTTGCCCATCATGCCGAGCCCGATGAAACCCACTTTCATGCTTCTTCTCCATTCTTTCGCAGGTCATGGCCGGACTTGATCCGGCCATCCACGTATTTGGTGGCGGTCATTCCGTGGATGACCGGGACAAGCCCGGTCATGACGATGGTGGGGGCGTCGGCGGGCGACCCTTATCGCTCCCGGTGGCGCAGCTGGTTGTTGACCCGGCGGTCGCCGCCGAGCCACCGGCTCAGTTCGCTGTGCGCGTCGGCCCGGCGCAGCGCGTCGATCTCGGCGACATCGGGCGGATCGCAGGTGAATTCGAGGATCATCCCGTCGGGCGATTGGGTGTAGATCGACTTGCAATACCCGTGATCAGTCTCGCGGAATTTTTCGCCCGCGCGGTTGAGCCGGGCCTTCAACTCCTCGTAGGTCTGATCGCTCGCTTTGAGGGCGATGTGATAGTGGCTGCCGACCTTGGGCGGCGCCTTCGCCTGGGTCAGCTCATACATCTCCTCGTCGGCGAACTGGAAGAACGCCAGCGCGCCGCCGTCCTTAAGCGCGAAGAAGGTATGGCAGAACTCGACCTCGCGCCCGAGATCGGCGCGGTAGGTCTTCTCGCACCACGTCGCGACCAGCGGGATCCCGAGCAGGTCCTCGATGAACCGGCGATTGGCCTCGTGATCCTTGACCACATAGGCGTTGTGGTGGAGGCGCAGCGGCAATTCCGCCAAGAGGTTGGCGTAGCTGGGGCTCGTTTTCTCGATCGTATCCATGGCGATTGCTCTCCCTCTAGCGGTGGCCCGTTGCGCCAAGCATAGCGCATCTTGGCGCGGCGTGCATCGCGGGAGAGCAGCGTCGATCTGCGGCCCGGTGAGAAAGCCCTCAGTGGTGGAGGAGCGCGGCGTTCGGGCAGCGCGTGTCGTCGCCGCCCCGCCAGATCCCGGTCGCGAGCCAGCGTTTGCACGGTGTGCGGCACTCGCAGCGGCTGCACACCCACATCGCCTCGCGCAATACCGCCGGGTCGAGATGGTGGAGGTCGATCTGCGCCATCTCCGCCATCTTCTCGAACTGCCTCCCGGCATCCGGCGCGGCCGCGATCAGCGTGCCGAGTTCGGCGCGCGTCATCCCGACATCGTGGAGGGTGTCGTCGAGGCTGCCGAGCGATGCGGCATTGGCCATTTCGCCGATCCAGCGGCGGCGCTCGCGCCACAACCGCAGGCGCTCGGCAACGCGCGCGGCGAACCCATGCGTCGGCAGGGGAGCGGCAACAGCAAATTCGGCGGGGTTCATCATGGCGAATCTCTTAAGAAGTCCGATTCATGCAAGCACAGTAGCGGACCCCTCCGGCGGCGCCTTGATTTAGGTCAACCCGTGCAAGGGCCGGGGAACGCCTACTCGATGACCTCGTCGGCGCGGGCGAGGAGCGCCTGCGGCACGGTGAGGCCGAGCGCCTTGGCGGTCTTGAGGTTGATCACCAGCTCGAATGTGGTCGGCTGCTGGACCGGCAGGTCGGCCGGCTTGGCGCCCTTGAGGATCCTTCCCGCGTAATCGCCGATCTGGCGGGAGGTCCCGACGAGGCTCGGCCCATAGCTGATCAGGCCACCGGTCTCGGCGTATTGACGCCATCCATAGATCACCGGAACGACCTGGTGCGCCGCCCGAGCGAGGATCTGCTCGCTCCGGCTGGTGAGGAACGGCTCGGGGTCGACGACGAGGGCGTCGGCATGCAATGGGACGAGCGAGGCGAAGGCGGCATCGATCTCGGCCCCGGTGCTCGCCTTCACGACCGGGAGCTGCACCCCCTTCTCGCGCGCCGCTTGCTGCGCGTCGCCGATCATGTGCTCGGCATAGGCGTTGTTCGGGTTCACCAGCAGTGCGATCACCCCGGCCTGGGGAACCAACTCCAGAAGCAGTTCCAGCCGCTTGGGCGTCAGATCGAAGGCGAGCATGCTGGCGCCGGTGAGGTTCCCGCCCGGTCGGGCGAGACTGGCGATCAGGCCGTCCGCGACCGGGTCGGTGCCGACCATGAAGACGATCGGGATTGTCGAGGTTGCGTTTTTGGCGGCGTGTGCCGAGGGAGGTCCGACCGCCGCGATCACATCCACCTTGCGGCTGACGAGGTCTGCGGCCAACGCCGGCAAGCGGTCGTAGTGACCCTCCGCCCAGCGGTATTCGACCGTGACATTTTGGCCCTCGACATACCCGGTTTCACCGAATCCATGACGGAACGCAGCGGCTTGATAGGCAAATGGGCCGGCCGACCCAAAATGGAGGTAGCCGATCACCGGCATCGCCTTCTGCTGCGCACCCGCCGCGAGCGGCCACGCGATCGCCGCACCGCCGGCAACGGCGAGGAATGCTCGTCGCCTCATCCGCCGCGGCTCATGTCGCCGACACCACCGCGCCGCTGCGGTGCAGCTCCGCCACCTCGTCGGCCGAGAAGCCCCAATCCTTGAGGACCGCGTCGGTGTGCTCGCCGATCCGTGCGGGCGGGCGCTGGATCTGGGACGGCGTGCCGAGGAAGCGCGGCGCCGGGGCCGGCTGGGGGATCCCGTCCACCTCGACAAAGCTCTGGCGGTGGCGGTTGTGTGGGTGGTCGAGGGCCTCCGACATGCGCAAGACCGGGGCGAAGCAGATGTCGGTCTGCTCCATGATTTGGGTCCACTCGGCGCGGGTCTTCTGTTTGAAGATCGCCGCCAGGCGCTCGCGCATCTGGGGCCATCGGGCGCGGTCGGTCTGCGCCGGCAGGCTTTCGCCTTCGAGCCCGGTATGCTTCAGGAGGAGCGCATAGAATTGCGGCTCGATCGATCCCACCGAGACATACTCGCCGTCTTTTGTTTGATAGACGCCGTAATAATGCGCCCCGCCATCGGTGCGGTTATGCGCGCGCTCCTCGCGCCATGCGCCGGCCGCCAGCGCGCCGTACATCATCATCATCAAGGAAGCTGAGCCCTCGACCATCGAGCAGTCGACGACCTGGCCCTTGCCGCTGACCCGTGCGCTGATGATGCCGGCGAGCACGCCCATCGCCAGATAGAGCGCGCCGCCGCCGAAATCCCCGACCAGGTTCAACGGCGGCACCGGCGGCCCGCCGGCTTCTCCGATCGAATGGAGGACGCCCGAGAGCGCGATATAGTTGATGTCGTGGCCGGCGGTGTGGGCGATCGGACCGTCCTGGCCCCACCCAGTCATCCGCCCATAGACGAGCTTGGGGTTGCGCGGCAGGCAGATTTCGGGGCCGAGGCCGAGCCGCTCCATGACGCCCGGGCGAAATCCTTCTATGAGGGCGTCGGCCCGATCGATCAGCCGCAACGTCGCCGCCACCCCGTCCTTGTGCTTCAAATCGACCGCGATGTTGCGGCGGCCGCGCTGTAATAGCGCAAAGCGCGGGTCCTCGCCCTCCCGGCCGATATCGCGCCCGACATTGGCGGCGCGGTCGACCCGGATGACTTTCGCGCCCATATCCGACAACAGCATCGCGCAAAACGGCGCCGGCCCGATCCCCGCCAATTCGATAATCCTCACCCCCTCCAGCGGTCCCATTACACGCCCCTCTTTGTTCGCGCCGCCGCAGCTTAGCAGGATTGCGCCGGCGATCGCATCGATGGCGGCGCAATCCTACCTTGTCATGCCGGCGAAAGCCGGTATCCATGGCGCAAATGGGTCCCGGCCCGCGCCGGGACGGCGGAATGGGAGGGGTGGCGACATGGACGCGACTTCATTGCGTGAATTGCAGGCGCCGTTGAAGGCGGCCTATCTCGAGCGGCCCGAGGCCGCGCTCGTTACCCTGAAGGCCGCGGGCGACCTCGCCGAGGGCGCCATCGCCTGCAAGGTTGAGACCGGGCGTGCCCTCATCGAAGCCGGGCTGCATCCGGCGACCGGCGGTTCGGGGCTCGAGGCGTGCTCGGGCGATATGCTCTTGGAGGCGCTCGTCGCCTGCGCCGGGGTCACCTTGAAGGCGGTCGCCACCGCGCTCGAATTCCGCTTGGCGGGCGGCCATGTGCGCGCCGAGGGCGATCTCGACTTCCGCGGCACGCTCGGGGTCGAGCGCACCGCGCCCGTCGGCTTTGCCGCGATCCGCCTCGCCTTCGAGCTCGATACCGACGAACCGCAGGAGCGCATCGATACGCTGTTGAAGCTGACCGAGCGCTACTGCGTCGTGCTGCAGACGCTGCGCAACGCCCTGCCGATCGCGGCGACGATCGCCGGGCGCACCGGCTGAGAGCCCGCGAACCGCTCGGTGGCGAGCTGGATCGCTTCGATGCGTCCTTCGAGACGCCCGCTGTCCGGGCTCTTCAGGATGAGGTTATTATTTTAATCCCATCACACGCTTACCCTCATCCTGAGCAGGCGCGAAGCGCCGTCTCGAAGGACGCGGGATCGTGGTGCAGCCGGTCTGCGGCAGGGATAGCGAGACTTGTTCGTAAGCCTCGGCAACCACAGCGCGAAACCGCCTTGATCCGGCGCACAAAATAAGCGGATTTGTCGCAAGCTCGATTCGCGTTCTCGCGTTAACTTATGCATACTGCACAATGGCGGAACGCGACCGGCGTTCGCCCTGTGGAAAAGTGCGGCCGCGGCCGGCGAAAGAGCGATTTGAGGATGGCAGCGCAAGGCGAAAGAGGGCTCTACGATCCGCGTAACGAGCACGATGCGTGCGGCGTCGGCTTTGTCGCGAATATCAAGGGCCGAAAATCGCACGACATCATCCGCCGCGGGTTGCAGATCCTCGTCAACCTCGACCATCGGGGCGCCGTCGGCGCCGACCCGCTGATGGGCGACGGCGCCGGCTGCATGATCCAGATGCCCGACGAGCTGCTGCGCCACTGGGCGGGCACGCGCGGCATCGAATTGCCGGCGCCGGGCCGCTACGCCGTCGCCATGTGCTTCCTGCCGATGGACGAGAAGGCGCGCGTGGTGGCGATGGAGCACGTGGAGGCGTTTCTCCGCGCCGAGGGCCAGACATTGCTCGGCTGGCGCGATGTCCCGACCGACACGACCGGGCTCGGTGCGCGGGTCATCGAGACGATGCCGTGGGTCGCCCAGGCGATCGTCGCGGCCGGCACCGACATCGCCGACCAGGATGCCTTCGAGCGCAAGATCCTGACCGCCCGCAAGCAGATCCTCAACACCGTCGGCGATCTCGGCCAGCGCCTGCCGGCGATCCGCGACCTTTACGTGCCGTCGTTCTCGACCCGCACGGTGGTCTACAAGGGCCTCCTCCTCGCGCCGCAGGTCGAGAGTTTCTACAAAGATTTAACGAATCCGTTGACCGTGTCGGCCTTGGCGCTCGTCCATCAGCGCTTTTCGACCAACACCTTCCCCAGCTGGCGCCTCGCGCATCCCTACCGGTTCATCTGCCACAACGGCGAGATCAACACGGTGCGCGGCAACGTCAACTGGATGCACGCGCGGCGCCAGGCGATGTCGTCGGAGCTGTTGGGAGCTGACCTCGAAAAGATGGTGCCGCTGATCGGGCCCAACCAATCGGATACCGCGTGCATCGACAACGCCCTCGAGCTCCTCGTCATCGGCGGCGGCTACTCCCTGGCGCACGCGATGATGATGCTGATCCCGGAGGCCTGGTCCGACCCGCTGATGGGCCCGCGGCGGCGCGCGTTTTACGAATACCATGCGGCGCTGATGGAACCCTGGGACGGGCCGGCGGCGATCGCCTTCACCGACGGGCGCCAGATCGGCGCAACGCTCGACCGCAATGGCCTGCGGCCGGCGCGCTACATCATCACCGACGACGACCACGTGATCATGGCCTCCGAAGCCGGCGTATTGCCGGTGCCGGAGCAGAAGATCACCCGGAAATGGCGGCTCCAGCCCGGCAAGATGCTGCTGATCGACCTCGAGGAAGGCCGCATCATCGACGATTCGGAGATCAAGCGGAAGCTCGCCGCCGAGCATCCTTACGCCCGCTGGCTGAAAGCGACGCAATACAAGCTCGAAGACCTGCCCGAGGCGCCCGAGGCGGCGATCCCGGCGGTCTCCAACGACCCCTCCAAGCGGCTCGACCAGCAGCAGGCCTTTGGCTACACCCAGGAAGACATCCAGTTCTTTTTGGAGCCGATGGCGCGCGAGGGCGACGATCCGGTCGGCTCGATGGGCACCGATACGCCGATCGCCGCGTTCTCCAACCGGCCAAAGCTCCTTTACAATTATTTCAAGCAGAATTTCGCCCAGGTCACCAACCCGCCGATCGACCCGATCCGCGAAGAACTGGTGATGTCGCTGATCTCGATGATCGGGCCGCGGCCGAACCTCTTGGGCCACGAGGTCGGCTCGCATCATCGGCTCGAAGTCGCCCAGCCGATCCTGACCGACGGCGACCTCGCCAAGATCCGCAACATCGAGCACCTCGTCGACCACTTCAAGACCGTCACGCTCGACATAACTTGGCCGGCGGCCGAGGGCGCGGGGGGTATGGAGCCGGCGCTCGACCGCCTCTGGGACGAGGCAACTGCGGCGGTCAACGCCGGGCACAACATCCTCATTCTTTCCGACCGCGCGGTTTCGCCCGAACGGGTACCGATCCCGGCGTTGCTGGCGACGTCCGCGGTGCACCATCATCTGATCCGCCAGGGGCTGCGTACCAAAACAGGGATCGTCGTCGAGACCGGTGAAGCGCGCGAGGTGCATCATTTCTGCGTGCTTGCCGGCTATGGCGCCGAAGCGATCAACCCCTATCTCGCCTTCGCCACGATCGAACAGATCCGCACCGAGAACGGGCTGCCATTTTCGGCCGACGCGGTCCAGAAGAACTATCTGAAGGCATTGGCCAAGGGCATCCTCAAGGTGATCTCCAAGATGGGGATCTCGACTTACCAGTCTTATTGCGGCGCGCAGATCTTCGACGCGGTGGGCCTCAACAGCGAGTTTGTCGAGCAATACTTCACCGGTACGGCGACGCAGATCGAAGGCGCCGATCTTTGCGCCATCGCCGAGGAGGCGCTGGTCCGCCACGCCCGCGCCTATGGCGACGACCCGCTCTATCGCGAGATGCTCGATCTCGGCGGCGATTACGGTTTCCGCCTGCGCGGCGAGGCGCATGCCTGGACGCCGCAATCGGTCGCCAAATTGCAGCATGCGGTGCGCGGCAATTCGCTCGCCGACTACAAGGCCTTCGCCGAGACGATCAACGACCAGAGCGAGCGCCTGTTGACGATCCGCGGGCTGATGCGCCTGCACCTGGCCGACCAGCCCTTGCCGCTCGACGAAGTGGAGCCGGCCGCCTCGATCGTCCGGCGCTTCGCGACCGGAGCGATGAGCTTTGGCTCGATCAGCCGCGAGGCGCACACCACGCTCGCGATCGCGATGAACCGTATCGGCGGCAAGTCGAACACCGGCGAGGGGGGCGAGGAAGCCTCGCGCTTCAAGCCGCTGCCCAACGGCGATTCGATGCGCTCGGCGATCAAGCAGGTCGCTTCCGGCCGCTTTGGTGTCACCACCGAATACCTCGTCAATTCCGACGTCCTGCAGATCAAGATGGCGCAGGGCGCCAAGCCCGGCGAGGGCGGACAGTTGCCCGGTCGCAAGGTCGACAAGATCATCGCCGGGGTACGCTATTCGACTCCCGGGGTCGGCCTCATCTCGCCGCCGCCGCACCACGACATCTATTCGATCGAGGATCTGGCGCAATTGATCCACGATCTGAAGAACGCGAACTCAGAGGCCGCGATTTCGGTGAAGCTGGTGAGCGAAGTCGGGGTCGGCACGGTCGCGGCCGGGGTCAGTAAGGCCCGCGCCGACCACGTGACGATCGCCGGCTACGAGGGCGGCACCGGCGCCAGCCCCTTGACCTCGCTCACTCATGCCGGCTCGCCCTGGGAGATCGGTCTCGCCGAAACTCAGCAGACGCTGGTGCGCAACGGGCTGCGCGGCCGCATCGCGGTTCAGGTCGATGGCGGCCTCCGGACCGGGCGCGACGTCGTCATCGGGGCGATGCTGGGCGCCGACGAGTTCGGCTTTGCCACCGCGCCCTTGATCGCCGCCGGCTGCATCATGATGCGCAAATGCCACCTCAACACCTGCCCCGTGGGCATTGCCACCCAGGACCCGGTATTACGCAAGCGCTTCACCGGGACCCCCGAGCACGTCATCAACTTCTTCTTCTTCGTCGCCGAGGAAGTGCGTGAATTGATGGCGCAACTCGGCTTCCGCACCTTCGACGAGATGATCGGCCGGGTCGACCGTATCGACATGGCGCCGGCGATCAACCACTGGAAAGCAAAGGGGATCGACCTCTCGCGCCTCCTCTACCAGGAGCCTCCCGCGCCCGGCGTCGCGATCTACCATTGCGAAACCCAAAACCACGGGCTCGACAAGGCGCTCGACAACGAGTTGATCGCATTGTCCGCGCCGGCGCTTGAGCGGCGCGAGCCGGTCAGGATTGAGCGGCCGATCCGCAATGTCCACCGCACGGTCGGCGCGATGCTGTCGGGCCAGGTGGCGCGGCGCTACGGCCATGCCGGGCTCCCGGAGGACACGATCTGGGCGCGCTTCAAGGGCACCGCCGGGCAGAGCTTTGGCGCCTTCCTCGCCCACGGCGTGACATTGGAGCTCTATGGCGACGCCAACGACTACACCGGCAAGGGCCTCTCGGGCGGCCGCCTGATCGTGCGTCAGCCGCCGGAAGCGACGCGCGAGCCGACCGAGAACATCATCATCGGCAACACCGTGCTCTATGGCGCGATCGCCGGGGAGGCCTATTTCGAGGGGGTCGCCGGCGAGCGCTTCGCGGTGCGCAATTCGGGCGCGGTCGCCGTCGTCGAAGGGACCGGCGACCATGGCTGCGAATACATGACCGGCGGAGTCGTCGTCGTTCTCGGGGAGACCGGGCGCAACTTTGCCGCGGGCATGTCGGGGGGCATCGCCTACGTCTATGACCCGAAAGGCCGTTTCGCGAGCCTCTGCAACCATGCCGGGGTCGATCTCGAAGCGATCGGGCCCGAACCTGGCAATGCCGATGATGACGAGCATCCGCGCCAGCGCGCCCCGAGCGTCGTCGACAGCGGCATGGGCGACCCCTTGCGCTTCGACGCCGCGCGGCTACGAATAATCATCGAACGCCATCAACTCCTTACCGGCAGCGCCCGCGCCCGCCAGCTCCTCGAGAATTGGAACAAAACGCTCAGCGCCTTCGTCAAGGTGACGCCCAAGGACTACCGCCGCGCCCTCCTCGAATTGAAGGCCGAGCGCGAAACCGAAGCCGCCCGCATGGCCGCCGCAGAGTAATGTGAGGCGCCGCGACCTCATCGCGCTTTTTGGCAGCGCGGTCGCCGCAAGCCGGTTCGTTGCTTCCGTCCCGGCCGCGGCGCAGGCCGCCGGCAAGATTCCGCGCGTCGGCCTATTATCGCTCAGCCCGGCTACCGAGGTGACCGGTCGGTTGGCGGCCTTTCGCGACGCGATGCGCGAACTGGGCTATCGCGACGGCGAGAACATTACCTTTGAGATTCGCTTGGCCGACGGCAGGGCCGATCGGCTGGCGACGCTGACGGCGGAGCTCGTGCGGGCCAACGTCGACGTCATCGTCACCTCGGGCCATCCGTCGATCCGCGCGGCCCAGCTCGCCTCGAAGACAATTCCGATCGTCGTCGCGATCATGAGCGACCCGATCGCCGAAGGGTTTGCCGCGAGCTACCCGCGCCCGGGCGGGAACATCACCGGCCTGGCGTTTCAGGATGCCGAACTGACCACCAAGCGGTTGGAGATTTTGAAGGAGGCTGTCCCCTCGCTGTCGCGCGTCGCGGTGTTATGGGATCCGGAGATGCCCGCGACCCTGCTGACGGCGACGCAAACCGCGGCACAGGCATTGGGACTGCCGCTCGATGTGCTCCCGGCCGGCAATGCGACAGAGGTGGGCAGGGCGTTCGACGCCGCAGTCGCACGCAAGGCTCAGGCCCTCTTCGAAGTCGCGTCCCCGCGCTTCGCCGCGCTGCGTACCGCAATTGCCCGGTCGGCCCTCGAGAAGGGCCTGCCGGCGGTTTGCGAGGAACGCGGGTTCGTCGCGGCGGGCTGCCTCGTATCCTACGGACCCTCGTTCAACGCCATGTACGCGCGGGCCGCCTATTACGTCGACAGGATCCTCAAGGGCGCGAAGCCGGCGGACCTGCCGATCGAGCAGCCGACAAAATTCGAGCTGGTAATCAACCTCAAGACCGCCAAGGCGCTCGGTCTCACGGTCCCGCAATCGCTGTTGCAGCGCGCCGACGAGGTCATCGAATAGGGGAGCCAGCGGGCGGGGCCGGCGGGCCTCGCTCGCGGCGCGGCATTCCGCCATGTGCTGAATCGTAATTATTGCTTGACAAATAAGAAATATAATGGTACATAATACCTACGATAGCAATTAGCGATCCTGATTGACGTCCCCCCGCCGGCTGCAACTTGGCTGGCGTTGACCCGCACAACCGCGGCGGGCCACAAATCGACGGTCAACCCCGCCCTGATCCTGGCCAGAGGATTCAGGAGAAGCGGACTGGTAACCCGACCGCCGGCTTGGTTGGAGCGTCCGGGGCAAATTGCTGTCAGGCGGTTGATGCCTGATGCCGAGGGAGCAATCCCGCAGCCGCAGGTCTTTCCCCGCCCACCTTGCCGGACGGCGAAGCAGCTCTATGGTCGACCGCGCCGCTCGGCTGGTGATTCCCAAAGAAGGACCCTTTGATCCGCCCATTGATCGAGTGATTTCGCGATATTCGGCTTGCCGCCATTGATGATAGCCTCTAACTCAGGCATCATCGATATAAGTCAGCATGGTTGACCGGCTTTGCGCCGGACCGGGGCGAGGGGATGGGCAAGCCGACCGGGTTTCTGGAGGTCGAGCGCGTCGATCGCGGCTATGAGAAGCCGGCGGCGCGCAAGAAAAGCTGGAAGGAGTTCGTGCACCCGCTTGCCGAACCGATGCTGCGCGCCCAGGCCTCGCGCTGCATGGATTGCGGCATCCCGTTCTGCCACGAGGGCTGCCCGGTCAACAATCTGATCCCGGACTGGAACAACCTCGTTTACCGCGACCAGTGGAAGAGCGCTCTCGTCACGCTGCACTCGACCAACAACTTCCCGGAATTCACCGGCCGCATCTGCCCGGCGCCGTGCGAGGCGGCGTGCACCCTCAACATCGACGACAACCCGGTGACGATCAAGACGATCGAATGCGCGATTGTCGACCGCGGATGGGAGGAGGGCTGGATCACGCCGCAACCGCCGGCGCGCCGGACGGGGAAGCGCGTCGCGGTCGTCGGCTCGGGGCCGGCCGGGATGGCCTGCGC
>JBARKH010000642.1:0-2274 GCA_049801295.1 Allostellaceae bacterium
GCCTCGAGATGATCGCGGCCGTCGAAGCTGCGCTGCGCGAAGTCGATGTGCTCTTATGCGCCAGCGCGATGGACCCGCCGAGCCGCATCGAGGATGCCGAGGCGACCGAGCGCACCTATCCGCGGCAGGCGCGGACACCGTTCAACGTTACCGGCCACCCGGCGCTGGCGATGATGGCGGGGCTGTCCTTGGCGGCCCTGCCGCTGTCGGTGCAGTTCGTCGGCCGCTATTTCGGCGAGGCGAGCTTGTTCCAGGTCGCCGCGGCCTGGGAGCGCGCGGGCGGCACCGCCGCCAGGCACCCGCCGATATAGGGGGAACTCAATGCCGACGCATACCCTGCCGGTCGCCGCGCCGGGAGGCCGCGTCAGTCGACGATGAACAGCCGCGCTCCGCCTTCCGTCGAGGAACGATGCGCCTCTGCGCCGTCCGCGACCTGATAGCTCGTTCCGGCCGTCAGTGTGACTTTACGGCCGTCCTCCAGCTCGGTGTGCAACACGCCTTCGAGCACGTAGAGGATATGCCCCTTCGAGCACCAATGATCGGCCAAATAACCGGGCGAATACTCGACGACACGCACCCGTATGTCGCCGAACTGGCGGGTGCGCCAGTGCGCGGTGCCGGTTTCGCCCGGATGGACTGTTTCCGGCACCGTCGTCCAGTCGGTCTTGCCGAACGGAATGTCGCTCATCTGCATAAGGATTATCTCCCGTTCCATGGACCTGCGGAAACCTCGTGTCTGTCCTCTCAACAGCGACTGGCGTCGCCGCTCTCCGGGCGCTGCAGGCGGTGGATAGCGAGCGCGAGCACCCCGCACAACGGCAACATGAAGGCGCCGTAAATGAGGAAGCTGTCGCTCGTGCCGAAGCGGTCGGCGATCCCGCCCATGACCGGCGGGATCAGGATCGAGCTGAGCCGCTGTCCGGTCTGCCGCAGCCCGACGACCGCGCCCTGCTGGTGACGGCCGACGGCGCGCGCCTGAACCGACAGGATCACCGGCTGGATCACTCCTTCAAGCCAGCCCCGCGCGAGCTGAAAGGCCAGCAGCAAGGCGAAGATGCCGCCCAGCAGCGGGGTCGCGGCGATCAAGAGGATCGAGAGCACGGTGCCGCTCAGCATCGTGCGCTGCGGATCTCCCAGCCGCATCGCGCGGCCGGCAAAGAGCGAGCCGAACCCGCTCGCGATCTCCGATGCCGCGAACAGCAGCCCAATCGTCGTGCCGACCAGCGCAATCTGATCGAGGTAGACGACATAGACCGAGGTCTGGAGGCTGTATGTCGTGTTGCGCATCGTGATGACGCAAATCGACACCGCTATTGCCGGAATCGCGATCAGTTTGATTGAGCTGATGTAGTCGGAGGCCCGGGGCCAGGCGTCACGGGCCCGAAACCGCCTCCGGTTGGCGCCGCTCGCCGGTTGCGGCGTAAAGAGTTCCGCCTCCGGAGTCCGCAACAGCGCGGCCGTCAATATGGCGCCCCAGGCGCAACCGAGCAGATAGGCCGGCCACGCTCCGCCGAAATCCCACATGGCCCCGGCCGCGATCGGTGCCGAGGTCGAGCCGAGCCGGGCAAAGAAGCTGAACCTGCCGATATACTTGGCATCGCCCTGGGCAAGCTGGGCGATCAGGGTCTGGGCGCCCGACCAGGCGAAGGAAACGGCGGCGCCGTTGATCAGTTGCAGCGCCAAGAGCGCCCAGAAGTTCGGCGCCAGCGGAAACAGCGGCGCCAACATCATCCCGATCCAGACAAAGACAAGCGTCACGGCCCTTGTACCGAAACGGTCCATCAGAACGCCGATATGAATGGACAGGAACAGGGCCACGATCGACCGCGCGCCGACCAGGATGCCGATTTCCGAGGCATCGAGCCCGAGCGACAGGCCGTAGAGCGGCATCAGGAAGGTGAAGAAATCGACGTAGCCCATGCTGAACGGGCCGGCCATGTAGAGCGCGGCCGGCGGGCAGGGGCCGGAGGCATGCGGCGGCGCAGCGTGCTCGCCGGGGCGGGAGTCCATGCCGCCATCTTGCCATGTTCGTCGCTTGTGCATCCGCCAATTGCCGGGTGGTCACGAAAGCGGCACCCTGTCCCCGTGAAAGCGTGAGCGAGGTGTGTGAGATGAGCGACCAGCAGCGGGAATCGGCGACACCGGTGGAGGCCTATTTCGACCGGACGCCGCAGCCGTTTGGCGACGGCCCGCCGGATCCGCTCGTCTACGACGCCTCGCCCCGGGTGCTGCGCCCGCGCACCGTGAGCTTCGCGGCGAAACGCCTCGTCGATA
>JBARKH010000643.1:0-2499 GCA_049801295.1 Allostellaceae bacterium
CGGTGGAGACGTTGCCGGCGGCTGCGGATCGGCTGTCGCCGCAGCGTCCGGCCCTGGCGGAGTGGCCGCGGGCAACTGCGGATCAGCTTTTATCGCCTCGGGCGGTTCGGGCGGAGAGGGCGTCGGCACCGGGCTCGGCGATGGTGCGGGTGTAGCGTCCGCGGCAGCGACTTGAAGCGGTGTCGACGAGGAATGGCTTGTTATCGCCCCACGGGGAGCGAACAGGTAATACCCGCCGCCGAGTAACAGCGGCACCGCGAGCGCGGCTGCACCGATGAGCCAAGGCCGCCGGGCCGCGCGCTCGTTGGGCGGCGATGCAGATGGCCAATTGCTCCCCTGTGGCGAGGGGGCGGCCGATTGCCGGGGCGGGCGGCCCGACCACGGCTCTGCGCTCGCCGGTTCGGCGCCTGGCAGGCTCGGCGGCAATTCCCACTCGTCATGCCCGCGCCCGTTCGGGGGATGCGAGGGCATCGTTGGCTGCACGGCGGCGGGACGCACCGCGGTCATGATCCGGGTTGCCTCGAGATCCTCCGAACCAAAGGCGCGCGCGTAGAGCTGTTGGAGAATATCGATACTCTCGCCGCGCAGGGCCATCGCGCCGACCGACCGGCCAAACTCCTCGACCGAGGCAAAGCGGTCCTCGGGACGCTTGGCGAGGGCGCGCATCAATACCGCCTCGGTGGCCGCATCCAGGTCCGGCACGCGCCCGGCCAGCGGCGGCGGCGGCGCCTGCAGCTGCGCGGTCATCAGCGCGTATTCGTTGTCCGACGTGAACGGCGCCGTGCCGGCCAGCATCCGGTAAAACACGATCGCTAGGCTATAGAGATCGCTGCGCTCGTCGACCTCCTCGCCCCGGATCTGCTCGGGCGAGGCATAAACAAACGTGCCGCAGAATTCGCCGACTTGCGTCAGGTGCTGCGAACCGCGTACCCGGGCAATCCCGAAATCCATGATCTTGACGACACCGTCATCGGTCAGCATCAGGTTAGCCGGCTTGATGTCGCGATGGATCACGCCCCGGCGGTGCGCGTACCTGATCCCCGCAACCGTCTGGGCAAGAACAGCGAGGCTGTCGCGCAATGTGAGCCGGTGCACCCGATTGAGGAGGGCCTCGAGCGTATTACCATGCACGAGCTCCATCACCATGAAGGCGTCATCGCCCTCGGCATGCAGCGCGTAGAGCGTGGTGATGTTCGAATGGTTGAGATTGCCGAGGCTCTTGGCTTCGATATGGAAGCGATCGACAAAATTGCTGTCGCGGCTCAGCTCCGGGCGCAGCATCTTGATGGCGACCGGGCGCCCGAGGACCTTGTCTTGCGCCGCGTAGACCTGACCGATCCCGCCCTCGCCGAGGAGGCCCTCCAGTTCGTAGGTGCCGATTGTGCGGGGGGTCAGCACGCACGCTCCCCACGGGATTCGTTGATTACTCTTTTCCGATGCACGGGCGCGGGCGAGAGGTCAGCCCAAACGGCAGCGATCACAGTGGCCTGAGGGTCGCCGGAGCGGCGAGAAACCATACACATGCTCAGCCTTGCGCCTCCCGAACCGCTCGCCTGAAACGAGCCCGGACAACGCCGCTCGGACGACGATATCATGTCGGGAATACGCGGGAAATCTTTACGCGGCGAGCAAACCGATCGATGAGGGGGCCGCCGACCACCGGCGTCGCGACAAGCAGCAGGCGGCTCAACCGACCCAGCTGCGCAGCGGGCCGCAATCCAGGTGGGTGAAGTGCTTGAGCGGGTACATTCCCACACCACCATAAATAAAGGTCTTGAAGTCTTTGGCAACTTCTTCATTATCAACGTTTGGAAGGTGAATATCCAGAGCATTCGCCCGCAAGTGCTGCGAGTTGAGCGCGGCACCTTCGAGCTTGGAGTTGGTCTCGGGAGTGCGATAGCCGCTTAAAATGCTTATCTCGTCCTTACAGTACTTCCAATGAAGAACGAATAAAAAGTCCATCAGATACGGGTTCAGCCATTGCCACGCATTCTCACGGTAATCACGGCATGTCCAGGAAAATTTTTGGACTGCTGGGGCGACGTACTTCCCATCTTCCATGTATATCTGATTGAATCGTTCGTTATTATGAACAAAGACGATTTTAACCCAGCGCCGAGACGGGAAATTCTTGTTCGCTATCCAGTCGGGCGGCGGCCAGGCGCAAGCGGCCGCGTTTGTTTCGGCCCACGCCGGCAGGTGCGGCAGACCGGCCGCAGCGAACGCGCCCAGCAAAAGCTGGCGCCGATCGATCGCGGAACGCATGGGCGTCGAGCCTGATCCGATCGAGAGATTTAACCAACATATTGTCGCAGCGAACGGCTTTCAATCTTCGCTGATCAGTTGGATCCCGGGGGGCGTGGCGGCGGCAGCGCTTGTGTCGGTTGCGCCGGCGCACCCCCGAGCGCCGGGAACTGCTCGGTACAGGGTAATGTCGGGAATGGCCAGCCGGGACAGCCGCCCGACTTCGCCGTCGTCGCCGGGGCCGCGCCCGAGGCG
>JBARKH010000644.1:0-57340 GCA_049801295.1 Allostellaceae bacterium
GGGCCGCGCCGCCGCCGCCCCCGGCGAACGGCCCGCCGCCCCCACCTGGAGCGGCCGGCTGCACCAGCCGGTCCTTGATCTTTTCGAAGAATGGGCCGTGCGAGGTCCATTCCGGGTTCCACAGGCCCGGGGTTGCATGCACCGCCGCGGTGATTTGGAGCCGCTCCAGCTCCGCCCAGAGCGGCTCGTAGTACGGGTGATTTAGATACCGGTCTTCGACGAACATCGGTCGGATGAAGACGGCGCGGAATGACGGCAGCCGAGCCAACCGTCCCAGTTCTTCCAGCGCGAAATCCATGTTCTGCAAGGGCAGGATCGCGGCGGCGAAGAGGCGCTTCGGCGCTGCCTTGCAGAAATCGCCGATCCAGTCGTTGTAGGCACGGGCCAGCGCGTAAGCCACATCCGGGTCGCGCACCAGAGGATACCCCTCGGCGAACCAATTCGGGTATAAGAGCGTCTGGTCGACGCCCATCGCGTCCATGTCGGCAAGGCGGGCATGCGGGTCCGAGGCGCCCTCGGTCATCGGATGGCGGGTGTGCGGGTCCAGTTCGCCGATCTCGTCCCAGGTCATCCCGGGCCGCCACAGCGCATACCGTGGTAAATTCGGGTTTCCCCTGTCGCGGAACACCTCGCCATTGACCTTCAGGTAGGAGACCGTCCGCCCCTCCTGGCGCCACAATGCATGCTTGCCGAGCGTGCGGTATTCCGGGTCGAGATATTTCTCCCACAATGCCGGCGGCTCGACGACATGGCTGTCGCTGTCGAACACCGCGAAATCCTTCGTCGTCATTCGCCTCTCCCGCATACCCGTTGCCCGATTCCAGCGAGCCCACCCGAGGGAACTTGGCCTAACTCCGAGTGACCGCCGCCTCCGGGCGCAGGGAGGCGCGGATTTCCTCTTCGGTCGGCCACCACTCCGGGCGCTCGATCTCGGTGACCCGCTCACGGATGATCCTGGCCGGCGCCTGGACCTTGTAGAGGCGGCGGGCGTTGGCGCCGAGGAACCTCGCCTGGTTCTCCTTCGGCAGGTCGTATTTCTGCATCGTCTCGATCGCCCGCCAGGCGTCGTCGCCGTCGTGATGATAGACATCGGACGACCAGCACAGGATGTCGCCGTAGAACTCCGGGAGGCGCGCCGGCGGCGCCTCGTCGCCCTCGAAACCGGTCATGCAGTGCTCGAAGAAGGTCTCGCTCGGCAGGCGCTTCAACGGCGGCAGCTGGCGCTCGTTGCGGTAGAGCCGATACGCCTTGTCGCATTCGTCAACGAGGAAGCTCAGCCAGGTCGAAGACGCCTCGAACACCGCGGCATTGATTTTCGGATGGCGATCAAAGAACCCGGACATCAGCACCATCGTGACCCAGAGCGCCGCTTCCGACTGGAAGTTCTGCACGTTTGTCAGGAAGGAATGCGGCAACCCGGCGGTCGCGACGGTGCGGCGGATCAGTTCGGCTCCGGAATACTGCTCGCTGTAGCCCGAAGGCTTTGAGCTGCCGAAGGCCGGGAACGGGTGCATGCCGTAGACCATGCCGGTCTCCTCCAGCGCGTCCCAGACAGGCTCGTATTTCGGCTGTGTCGGGTAATTGCCCAGCGCATCCATCGGGCGGACCAGCGCCACGCGGCAACCCAGCGCCGCCACCCGCCGGATCTCCTCGACCGCGTAATCGGGGTGCTGCATCGGAATGAGCGCGGCGAAGAACAGCCGTTCCGGATCGGCTCGCGTGTATTCATACGCCCACTCGTTGTAGGCGCGGCAGCAGGCCTTGGCGCCGAGCGCATCTTCGAGCCACGGATAGATGTCGATCTCGGTCGGGATGATCATGACCTGATCGATGCCCTGGACGTCCATGTCCTTGAGGCGCGGCTTCGGCTCGTAGGAGCCGGCGTGATCGAGATAAGCGACCTGATCCTGGGTCAGTGCCGTCTTCGGGTTGAGGTTGCGCACGTTGAGGGCGCGCTGGATGTCGTGCTTGACCCCGGGGCCGGCATTGGTGATGACCCGCATCGTCCCGGGGATGCCGCCCTTGCGCGGCGAGCCGAGGCCGATCCCGGCGCGGCCGTTGACAAGGAGGAGCCGGCTGTCAGCGTCCCACCAGATTGTCCGCTTCAGGGCGTCAAGTTCGTCGCGGGTCAGGAAATCCTTGGCGCGCTCCCAGATCAGCGGCGGCTCCGTGACGTGCGCGTCGCAGTCGAAGGTGGCGAAATCCTTGGTCATCGGTGCGAAACGTTGAACCGGCATGATGGGTCTCCTCACCCGATGGTGATGCGTTTCACTAGTCGTCTTCGAGCCAGCCCGGCGGCACGGTTACCGCACCGCGGCGGGCGAGAATGGCGTCGATCTCTGCCATGTCGGCGTTGCTGATTTCCCAGCCGAGCGCGCCCAGATTTTCGGTCACTTCGGCGGGCGCGCGGAAACCGACGAGCGCCGTGCCGACGACCGGGTTGCTCAAGGTCCAGCGCAGCGCAAACTGCGGCAGGCTCTTGCCGTATCTGGCCGCCAGGCGCTTCAATTCCTCGACCGCGGCGAGGTTGCGCGGGAAATGCTCGGGCCCGAACAGGGTGCGGAACAGGTTGAGGCTGCCGAGATTGCCGCCGCGCGAGCGCCAGTCGTTTTCGTCGAATGACATGCCGGGATGGAACGTGCCACTCAGCATGCCGTAGGCCAGCGAACCGTAGGCCATCACGGCGATCTGCTGCGCTTCGCAATAAGGGTAGATCTCGGCCTGCATGCGGCGGTCGAACATGTTCCACGCATATTGCACGACGTCGATCCGGCGTAGACGCATGCACTCCTCGATCTGCGCCGGGCGGAAGTTCGACACGCCGACGTAGCGCACCTTCCCCTGCCGAACGACCTCGTCGAGCGCGCCCATCGTCTCGGCGAGCGGCGTACTGGGATCGGGCCAATGCACGAGGTAGATATCGACATGGTCGGTCCGTAGCCGCTGCAGGCTCTTGTCGATCGAGGCGAGGACGCGTTCGCGGCTGCTGTCGCGGCGGTTCGGCATCTCCTCGTAGCCGACGCCGAATTTGGTCGCGATGACGACATCGTTTCGGCGGCCGCCGAGAGCCCGCGCCAGCGCCTCCTCGGAGACGCCCATGCCGTAGGCCTCGGCCGTGTCGAAGCAGGTGATGCCGCTGTCGAGCGCCCGCGCGACCGCGCGCTGGAACTCCGCCTCCTCAATCCGGCCATAGGTGCCGCCGATCTCCCAGCACCCGAAGCCGAGCGCCGAAACCTTGAGGGCGGTTCGCCCGAAATGCCGGAACTCCATAGGCGCCTCCCTATTGTGCAGCGATTGACGAGGGCCGCTCCGCGAAACGCCGCTCAATGTCCCGCCGCACCTCCACGGCCGGCAGCGGCCGGGCGACGGTCGGCGCCTGGTTGAGGAACATCGAGCCGAAATCGCCGGCGCCGATCAGGCCGTCCCGGACAGGCTTTCCGGCGGTGGCGCGCGGTTGAAGCGGGCGATGGAGGTTCATGGCCTTAGCCCGCCGCGGGGCGGGCATACCTCAACATCACCCACGCTCCGCAGAATTTGAATTCGGAATTCCATATTAGTCACAACGACCGCGGCGAATAAAGCTCGGCCGATCTGGGCGGATGCACCCGCATCGTCAGCGGATCACTCACGGTGACCGAATTGATGTTCCCAAGACGGCATCCTTACGCCGGCCGCAATGGCTGAAGGGCTTGTCGGTGGCGACGGGTTCGCGGCCGACGCCAGCCTGATCAAGGCGGACGCGAATAAGCAACGTTTTGCCGAAGGGTCGGAAGAGGCCGGCCGGGGTTGATGGCGGCGACCCGCCGCCCGGTCAGGGAGTATCTCGACACGCTGAACGATGCTGCCTGCGACGCTGCCGGCCAGGTCACGCCGAAGTTCATCTCCAAGTCAGACCCGGCCGCGCAGTCGACCGGAGCGCTCAAGCGGCATGCCTTCTTCGCCCCCGCCGCCAACTCTCTGATCGACCTCGACCACGCCGTCGTCGTCGATGTCGAGGCGAGCCAACCCCGGCGTGAGCAGAGCCCGGCCCGCGCGACGCCCCCCGATGATCGAACCAGCGCCGGATTCCCCACAGACTTTTTTAACAGGATCGGCACACGGCTCACAATCGGCGCGCTTCGGTGGCGTTCTTCCGGACAGATGGGACGAGATTGCGTCGCGGCGGATCGGACCTTAAGGTCGCGCCGCGAGGGTGGTCGATCAGGGAGGGGCGGATGGACAAGCGCATCGTCGTCGTCGGGGCCGGGGCGATCGGCGGGTATACCGGCGGGAACCTCGCGCATAACGGGTTCGACGTGACGATCGTCGATCCGTGGCCCGAGCATGTCGAGGCGATCCGCAAGGACGGGCTGTCGCTCGAGGGCATCACCGCGGAAGAATCGGTCGTGGCGCACCCCAAGATGCTGCACCTGACCGAGCTGCAACACCTCTCGAAGGAGCGGCCGATCGACATCGCCTTCATCTCGGTCAAATCCTATGACACCGAATGGGCGGCGACGATGATCCGGCAGTATCTCGCGCCGACCGGCTACGTCGTCTCGTTGCAGAACTGCATCAACGAGGAGCGCATCGCCGGCATCGTCGGCTGGGGCCGGACGGTCGGCGCGATCGCCGCGATCCTTTCGGCCGAGCTATATGCGCCGGGCAAGATCCGCCGCACCGGCGCCAAGAACCCGCCGGGGCACGAGGTCTACCGGGTGGGCGAGGTGCATGGGCGGATGACTCGCCGAATCGAGGAATTGGGCGCGATGATCCGCACCGTCGACACCTGCAAGGTGACCGACAATCTGTGGGGCGAGCGCTGGTCGAAGCTGTGCGTCAACGGCATGCACAACGGCGTCTCGGCGGCGAGCGGCCTCTCGGGCAACGCGATGCGGCAGGACGATCGGATCCGCAAGGTCATCATCAAGCTTGGCGGTGAGGCGGTGCGGATCGGCCAGGCCTGCGGCTACAAGCTCGAAGACATTGCCGGGCAGGATGCCGAAAAACTCGCGCGCGCCTCGGAAGGCGACTCGGCCGCGCTCGACGAAGTTGAGGCGCTGATGCTGGCGCTCCGGAACACCCAGCAACGCAGCGAGCACCAGCGGCCCTCGATGGGACAGGACATGCAGAAGGGACGGCGCACCGAAATCGACTTCATCAACGGCCTCATCGTCGAGCGGGGCCGCGAAGTTGGCCGCCCCGCCCCGACCCACGAAAAGCTGATCGCGGCGGTGAAACGGGTCGAACTGGGTCAAGCCTCGCCCTCGCCGGAGCACCTCTACTCTATCGCATAGCCGGAGCGCAAAGGCGGGCGGCGGACCCGTCCCTATCTGGACGCCGGCGCGAATCGGAGTCGAGAGCGGCGCAAGTAGCGGGTGCGCCGCCTGTCCCCTGATGTCGATCCGGAGGGGACGGCTCGATGCTCGGGTTGCTCCTCATGCGACGGCCGATTCGCTGCCAACAGGATGGCCATCCTCGCGGTGAGTGAATTTGATCATCCCGGTGCTCAGGCCGCACAAGTCGGCACGGGCCGGATGGGATCGTGGATTGACAGAAGATTGTAACACCACTGGGACTTTATTTCTATTTTGATATCCAACCGCAAGATCCATCGGGCCGCATACTAAGACTAATAGTGTCACACCACCGACAAAAGGCGCGAGGACCGCAGCGAGTGGCCCCGATACAGCAGTAGCTAGCAATATAGTGACTGTCGCTGAGCCGTCTCCGCAAATCCCCGCCGCAGTGGGGTTGCCATCTTCACGCCGCTCTTGTTGAGCCTTTGTGGCGTGCAGCAACGCTTCTCCCTCGTCACCCTCGTTTGCGATTTCGCTCCTAGCTAGGCAATAAGCGCGATGCGAGCCGTGGATGACCCAAGCGAGGCGTTGCTTGTAGTGTGAGTCGGTACTCGCAACTTCGTGCACACGATGGGTTGATTTCATTTTTGTTTCCGGGTATTTATCCAGTTGGATTTGACGTGATATTCCGCGATTACCGGCGGCGCGGGGGTGTCGCGGGTACGGGAGCAGCCGGCAGCGGGGCACAAGGGGGACATGAGGTGCGAGGTAGGGGCCTTCGAGCCGGGGTGATCGCGGTCGCGTCTGCGTTGGCAGCGTGCGAGTATGGGCAGTCATTGCCGCCGGCACCGCCGGGGTCTGGCGGGGCGACCGCGGAGTATCAGATCGGGCCGGGCGATTCGCTAAGCGTCTTCGTCTGGCGGAACCCGGAGCTGTCCGAGAGGGTACCGGTGCGTCCGGATGGCCGGATCTCGATCCCGCTCGCGGAGGATGTCGTCGCAGTCGGGAATACCCCAACGGCGTTGGCTCGCGAGATCGAAAAGCGGCTGTCCAAATACGTCACCAATCCGATCGTGACAGTCATGCCAAGCTCCTTCATCGGCCCGTTCGCCCAACAGGTGCGCGTGATCGGCGAGGCGGCCACGCCCCGTGCGCTCCCTTACCGGGCGAATATGACGGTACTCGACGCGTTAATCGAGGTCGGCGGGTTGACGAAGTATGCTGCCGGAAACCGCGCAACCCTTGTCCGGACCGTCAACAATGTTCAGGAATCGTACGCGGTGCCTCTCGATCGATTGATCAACGATGGTGATATCACCAGCAACGTGGCGTTACAGCCGGGCGACATTCTGATCATCCCGCAAAGTTATTTTTAATCATTTTAGGTAAATGCTTTGGAGCGATGACCTTGTTTGGGTGCCGCTGACGCGGACCGGCTGCCGATGAGCGGTGAATGGATGAAGGGAGTTCTCTACGAACAGGCGCTGTCCTACGCCCGGCAGCTTTGGCGCTACAAGTGGCTATCAATCGGCTTGGCGTGGGCGATCTGTGCTGTCGGCTGGGTGGTCGTCGCCTTGATCCCGCCGAAGTATGAGTCGTCGGCGCGCGTGTACGTCAATGCCGATCAGCTTCTGACACCGTTGCTCCATGGTCTCGCGGTCGACGCTGACCCGCTGCGTCAGGTAGAATTTTTACAGCGGACCCTGCTCAGTCGGCCCAACCTGGAGCAGGTTGTCCATCTGAGCGACCTTGATCTCTCTGATCGAACCAAGATCAGCGAGAGCGACCGGGAGGAATTGTTGCGGCGACTGGCGCAAGAGGTGTCGATCAAGCCGCAAACGGCGAACCTGATTTCTTTGAGCTATCGGAGCTCCGATCCGGTAGTGGCAAAGAACGTTGTGCAGGCGCTGCTCACCGTATTTGCAGAAAACTCGACCGGCAGCAACCGCAAGGAAATGGAAAACGCAACTCGTTTCCTCGACCAACAAATCCAGAGTTACGAAAATCAGTTGCGGTTGGCTGAGCAGCAAACGGCTAAGTTTCACGAGAAGTATATTGACTTGTTGCCGGGGCTTGGCGGTGCGGAGTCGCATCTCGACGCCGCACGAAGCGCCGTGACCAAGCTGAAGCTCGATATCGCGGATGCACGATCCAGGCAGGACTCGTTGCAGCGGGAGCTTGAGTCGGTTCCCAAGTTTCTGAGCGTGGATGCCGCCGGGCCGCAAGTGATCATTGCAGGCAAGGCAATCGGTCCCCGCGCACAACTCGATGAGGCACGCGGAAGGCTCTCAGAATTGCAGCTGCGATTTACCGATCAGCATCCTGACGTCATCGCGCTGCAACGCCAGATCGCCGTGCTTGAGGCAGCAGCTGCAAGAGAGGCGACTAACCCGGGGAGCAAGCAAAAGAGTGAGATTGCCAACCCGGTGTACAATCAGGTGAAAGTACAGCTGGTCGAGGCGCAGACCACGCTCGCTTCGACGGAGCGGCGGCTGGAGCAGGCTGAGCGCGAGCAGGCGGCGCTCGAGAAGAAAGCGCGGGAAACTCCGGGGGTGCACGCCCAGGCGCAGGACCTTGATCGCGATTACGCGATCAAGAAAAAAGACTTTGAAGAGTTGCTGCAACGGCGCGAGCAGATGCGGATCGGCGAGGCGGCGGATACGACGGCCGACAAGATCCAGTTCCGCATCATCGATCCGCCCCAAATCCCGGTCATACCGGCGGCGCCGAACCAGCCCCTGCTGCTATCGGGCGTCTTTGCGCTCGCCATTGCCGGAGCGGTCGCAATACCCCTGTTGTTGCTGCAGTTCAATCGATCGTTCACGACTGTCACTAACCTCCGTACTCTCGGCCTTCCGGTGCTGGGCAGCGTGTCTTGGGTGGCGTTCCCCGACGGGCGACGCCGTGTCCGAATCCAGGTCGCGGCGCTGTGCGCCGGTGCAAGCATCCTCGTTGTCGTCTACGGCGTGCTGCTGACGATCAGCGCCAACCTATACCGATTGAACCTGAGCTGATGAGCGACCGAGGCGGCCTGATAGAGCGTGCGGCAGCCCGGTTGCGCGAGGGCACCAGCCGGGAGTCCGCAACAGTTGCGCCGGGCATACCCGGATCGCCGGCGGCCGCTGCGGCTCTGGCGCCGCCATTGAGCCGCAGCATCGTTCTTGACCGCAATCACCTCGCGCAGTCCGGCATCATGATGCCGTGGACGACAACAGCACGGGTCGTCGAGGAGTTTCGCATTATCAAGCGAAGGATCATGTTTCCCTGGCAATTGCCGGAGTATCCGAAGGCGCAAAACCGAGCGCCGAGGGTTGTCATGGTGACGAGCTCGCGTCCGCGCGAAGGGAAGACATACTGCTCGATCAATCTAGCACTGGCCTTTGCGGCCGAGGAGAACCTCGTCACCGTGCTGATCGATGCCGACGCCGTACGAGGAGATACCGCGAAAGTGCTGAGGATTTCTCCCAACCCCGGCTTCACGGACATCCTGAGCGGCGAGTCGCGTCTGCCCGAGGTACTAATGCAGAGCGATATCCCGAATCTGGTGATTCTCCCTCCCGGCCTTCACGGCCCCCATGTTCCCGAGCTGCTCGCGGGGCGGGGACCAAACCTGGTTTTTGCCGAGATTGCCAGCCGCTATCCCGAGCATGTGATTATTCTCGATACGCCGCCTTGTCTGGCGAGCACAGACCCAGTGGCGTTTGCCCCGATCGTCGATCAAGTCGTGTTTGTAATCGAAGCCGGCTATACGCAGCGAAGTGAAATAGAATCGTCTCTGAGTCTGATAAGTAGCTGTCGAAATATCAGCTTTCTTCTCAACAAGACGCCAGTCGGATCGAGCGAACACTTTGGATCGTATTCATATTACTATAACCCCGAGACAACGACAGCCAAGGCGGGAGAAAATTGACGCCCGCAACACGGCGCCGTACCACGAGGATGAAGCCGCATATCGGTTGTATCGCTGCGGGATTGCTTGCCGCGCTGGCGGGATATCCGGCGCTGGCGCAAGCGATCAACGGCTCGGCTGCTTCGCCGGCCGAATCCCCGCTCGTTTCTCCCTCGGAGCCCTCATCCGCGACCTCGGCCGCCCCCTCTACCGCTGCCACACAACAACCGCCGGCATCACCGTTCGGACCCGCTCCCGGCGTCTTCCCGACCATCTCTCCCGAACCTTCCGAACCGCAGATATCTCCCTTCGGACCCACCCCCGGCGTCTTTCCAGGCATTTCTCCGGCCCCCTCCACCAACGCCACGCCCGAGGAGCCGGTATCTCCGTTTGGCCCCGCCCCCGGGGTCCTTCCGGGTATCTCTCCCGCTCCGTCCACCAGCGCCACGCCGGGGGAGCCGGCATCTCCTTCCCCCGGCGTCTCCCCCGGCGCGCCAACAGCCGCCACGCCCGAGCAGCCGACCTCTCCGTTTGGGGCGTCGCCCAACACCTTCCCCACTGCCCCGCCGCCGCTATTGACGTCGGGGTATGCGTTCGGCGCCCCGCTCTCGCCTCTCGCAGGAACAGCCGCAGCGCTGCCTACGGTGCCGCCGACACCCCCCAGCACCGTCGGGCTCCAGCCTCTCACTCCTGGCGCGCTTCCGGTTCAGGCGGGGAATAATCGCGCGCCGCCGATCCTCATTGTGCCAAGAGCGACTCTGTCCGAGGGCTATACCGACAATCCACGCAACACCGCGAATACGCTTTCGGATTCGCTCACCCATCTCAACGCCGGTACCGCCATTTCTGTCGATAGCGTTCGACTGCAAGGCCAGCTCAACGGCTCAATCGACTACCAGAAATACGCCCGCGCCACGGATCTGGATGCCCTCAACGTCAATCTTCTGGGGTACGGGCTGGGAACCATCGTCCCTGAGCACCTGTTCATCGATGGGCGTGCGACGATGACGCAGCTGTCGCGCAATGGCGGCCTCGGCTTTGCGAATTCGACATTGCTCCAGCCATCGCAACAGACCCAAGCGGAGATTGTGTCGCTTACCCCGATCGTCCGGCAATCATTCGACGGCTATGTAGATGGCGAACTCCGCTACAACTACGGATTGAACCTGTTTCAAAACGGTAGTTTGCTCAACAACACGACGACCGCCATTCCTCCGGCCACCACTGCGCCGTCGAGTTCGCTCTCGAATTCCACCGTGAATGACGTGACTCTGAGCCTGGCGACCGGCCGCCGCTTCACGGTCTTCGGCTCGAAACTGACGCTCGACGCGACCAACGTTGATTCGCAGTCCCCGTCGAAATCCACGCAGTTGCGCGGGTTTGACGATGTGGAATATCAATTTAACCAGCGGTTTGCTGCGCTCGGCCGGGTCGGCTATGAAAATCTTGATTATCCACTGCAGCCGGCGGCGAGCACCACCGGGCCGATTTGGTTGATCGGCGGCCGGGTGACGCTGGATCCAGGCAGCTACTTTTTCTTACGCTACGGTCTGCAAGACGGCTTCTATGGTCTTGACGGGGCATTACGCTATCAATTGACCGCCTCGACCACACTGCTCGCCTCCTTGCAGCATAATCTTTCCTCGTCGCAACAAGATATACTCGCCAATCTCAATTCTTCTCAAGTCGACGCCTCTGGAAATGTTGTCAACCAGGTCACCGGCTTGCCTTCGGCTTTGACAAACCCCGAGTTTTCTTTATCCAATAGCATATCCCGGCAAGAGCAAGCACGTATCGGAATACAGACCCAACTCAATCGCGATACCTACGGGTTATTCGGCTTTCTCGATCACCGGTCTGCGGTGGGGGTTCCGATCCCGATCGCCGGGGTTGCGCAGACCTCGTCGGGCAACGACACCTCGAGGGGCGTAAATTTCACGTGGGGCCGATCGCTGACCCCGAGACTGAGCAGTGCGGCCGCACTCGGCTATGCCAGTACCGTTGCCACCCACCAGAAGACGGCGACCGCAGATTTAATGTTGACCTACACCCTGAACGACAGGCTTAATGCCGTCCTTCATTATCAGTTTATTAACGTCGACGCCCCCACTCTTACCAGCGGGTCTATCAACGGTTCATATCGGCGCAACCAGGTTGAGATCGGCGTGACGCGGAGCTTTTGACCTCTTCATGTACGCCAAATTCTACGGCCTCGATTCGCTGGCGTTCCAGCTGACGCCCGATCCGCGGTTTTTCTTCGAGAGCGCCGAGCACCGGCGGGCGATGGCGCACCTGACCTTTGGTCTGCATAATGCCGAGGGTTTCATCGTCATCACCGGTGAGGTGGGCGCCGGCAAGACGATGCTGGTCGATTGCCTGCTGTCGCAGATCGACCCGCACTCCTTCGTGACCGCCAGGATCGTCACCAGCCAGCTCGGCGGGGACGATTTGTTGCGCATGGTCGCCGCCGGTTTTGGGTTGGATCATGCGGGATTGGCGAAAGCGACGCTGCTGATCCGGATCCAGGAGTATGCGCTGGCCCAATTTGCGGCCGGTAGGCGCGCGCTTCTGATTATCGACGAGGCGCAGAACCTTTCGTTCGAGGCGCTCGAAGAGCTTCGCATGCTCTCGAACATCGTGGTCGGCTCGGCACCGGCGCTGCAAAGTTTTCTTCTGGGGCAACCGCAATTCCGCCAGGTTCTGGGAAACCCGGCGCTCGACCAGCTACGGCAACGCGTCACCGGAGCCTATCATCTTGGTCCGCTGAGTGAGGCCGACACGCGCGGCTATATCGAGCATCGTCTATGCTGTGCCGGCTGGAAGGGCGATCCGCAATTCACCGACGACTGCTTTGCTCCGATCTATCAACATACCGGAGGCGTGCCGCGGCGGATCAACGGTCTGTGTTCCCGACTGATGCTGTTCGGTTTCATCGAGGGCCGCCATACGATCTCAGCTGCCGACACCCAGCAAGTGGCCGCCGATCTCAGGAGCGAACTATCGGCCGTGGCGACAGCTAATCGGGCACCCAACGGGGTAGGGGTTTCCGCCTCGGTGGGAGATCACCCGCTCCCTCTCGCAGCCATTTGCGACCGGCTCGGCAGCCTCGAGCGCATGGCCGAGGGTCATGATCGCACGATCAGGCGGGTGATCGAGATTATGGCGGGCTACTTCGAGAGGTCGGAATCCGATGAACTTCGTTAGCGCCGCAGAAGAAAGAGCTGGGGGCGATGAGCTGCACCGCCCGGTCGACATCACGTCGACCGATATCATGCCGGCCCCCTGCAACGCTCTGACCATCGATGTCGAGGATTACTTTCACGTCGAGGCCTTTGCCGGGGTCATCGATCGGAACGATTGGGAGGCGCAACCGCGGCGGGTCGCACGTAACACCGGGCGGCTGCTCGATATCCTGGGCGAGGCAGGGGCTACCGGGACGTTCTTCATGCTCGGCTGGGTTGCGCAGCGCCATCCCGAGCTGGTGCGGCGTATCATAGCGGAGGGGCACGAGATCGCCAGCCACGGCTCGGACCACTATCGCGCCGATCAGCAATCGCGCGACGAGTTCCGCGCTGACGTGCGCCGTTGCAAGGCGTTGCTCGAAGAGACCGGTGGCGTTCCCGTTGTGGGATACCGCGCACCGACATTCTCGGTCGGACATCGCAATCGCTGGGTTCATGCGGTTCTGGCCGAAGAAGGTTACCGCTACAGCTCGAGCGTCTATCCGATTGCGCACGATCTGTATGGCGAACCGGATGCCCCGCGCCACCCATTCTGTCCGCAGCCGGGCTTTGTCGAAATCCCGCTCACCACGGTCCGCATCTTCGGGCGCAATCTGCCGACCGCCGGGGGCGGCTATTTCCGGCTGCTGCCCTATCGCGTGACCCGCCGGGCGCTGCGCAAGGCCGGCAAGGATTTGGGCGTACCGGGCGTCTTTTATATCCATCCCTGGGAGATCGACCCGGACCAGCCGCGGCAATCGCAGGCCCCGTTGCTCTCGCGGTTTCGGCATTATCTCAATCTCGGTCGGACCGAGGGGCGGTTGCACCGGTTGTTGCACGATTTCCGATGGGCGCGGATGGATCGCGTCTTTCTCGACGGGACAACACCCCACCCGCTGATCGAGTCATGGCTGAAGCCGCGGGCCCAATAACCGTACGGACGCTCACCTCCGGCGACGAGGCGCGGTGGGATTCGTTCGTCGAGGCCACACCGAGCGGCACCTTCTTTCATCTCTCCGGCTGGAAGCGGGCGATCGAGAAGGCCTTCAAGCACCGCACGTACTATTTGATGGCTGAGCGCGATCAGACGGTCACCGGCGTCTTGCCGCTGACCCTCGTCAAGACGAGGCTGTTCGGCGCCAGCCTTATTTCCAACGCGTTTTGCGTTCAGGGCGGACCGATCGCATCGGATGCCGCGAGCCTGCGTGCTTTGGAGGAGGCAGCGCTTCGGTTGATGGAGGAGCTCCACGTTCCGGTTCTCGAATTCCGTGCCTGGGCGGAGGGTCGATCGGACTGGCTCAGCAGGGACGACCTCTATGCCAGCTTCCGCAAGCCGATCGATCCGTCGATTGACCAGAACCTGAAAGCCATTCCGCGCAAGCAGCGCGCGATGATTCGCAAGGGCCAGCAGAACGGCTTGCGCTCTCAGCTGGATGACGATGTCGAACGCCTCTATCGGCTCTATGGCGAGAGCGTGCGCAATCTGGGAACGCCGGTATTTCCCAAGAAATATTTTGAATTGCTGCGCGCGGTGTTTCCGGAGAGATCGGACATCGTCACGATCACCAGCGATGGGACGGCCGTGGCGTCGGTGTTGAATTTCTACTTCCGGGAGGAAGTGCTGCCCTATTATGGCGGCGGCACGGCGGACGCGCGTCGCTTGGCGGCGAATGATTTCATGTACTGGGAGGTGATGCGGCGGGCTTGTGAACGCGGGTTCCGGTTGTTTGACTTCGGCCGCAGCAAGCGGGGCACCGGGGCCTTTGATTTCAAATGCTATTGGGGCTTTGAACCGGCACCGCTGGTGTATCAGTTCCGGCTGGCGCACGGGCGCAAAATTCCCGATTTGAACCCGCTCAATCCAAAGTTTCGGATGTTTGTCAAGCTATGGAAGCGGCTGCCGCTAAGCGTGGCGGCACGGCTTGGGCCACCCATCGTGCGCGGGCTTGGCTAACATGCGCGACATTCTTTTTCTCACCCATCGCATCCCCTATCCCCCCGACAAGGGCGATAAGATCCGAGCGTGGAACATCCTGCAGCATCTTGCCTCGCGGCACCGTGTCCATCTCGGCACGTTCATCGATGAGCCTGAGGATGTCCGCGGGTTGGAGCGTTTGGAGAAAGTCTGCGCGAGTGTATTCTGGCGGCCACTGTCACCGCGGCTTGCGCGACTGCGCAGCCTCCGTTGTCTATTGAGCGGTGCGCCCCTGACGCAAGGTTATTTCGGCGACGCACGCTTCCGCGCCGAAACCGATCGTGTCGTGGCCCGGTACAAACCCAGCCTCTTCTACATCTTCTCCTCCGCGATGGCCCCCTATGTCGCCGATCAGCGCGGCGCGCGCGTGATCATCGATATGGTCGATGTCGATTCCGAGAAGTGGCGGCAATACGCCGAGACGAGCCACGGGCTGGCACGCCTCATCTATGCGCGCGAAGGGCGCGCGCTGCTCGCGCTCGAACGCCAGGCGGCCGCGGATGCGGACGCGGTGGTCTTCGTATCCCGCGCCGAGGCGGCGCTGTTTGCCCGACTCGCTCCGGAATCGTCGTCGCGTATCCACTACGTCAATAACGGCGTCGACAGCGAGCATTTCACCCCGTCGGCAAAGTTTCCAAACCCCCTGGGAGATCGCCCGGCGATCGTCTTCACCGGGATGATGAATTACCGCCCGAACGTCGAAGCGATGAGCTGGTTCGTCGAGCAGGTGATGCCCCGACTGCGCGCCCATCCGAAAGCCCCCTGCCTGTGGATTGTGGGCGCGAACCCCTGCCCCGCGGTGCTCGCCCTCGCCGGCCCGGACGTCCGCGTGACCGGGCGCGTACCGGATGTCCGACCTTATTTGCGCGACGCGGCGGCGGTGGTGGCTCCCTTGCAGATCGCCCGTGGCATTCAGAACAAGGTGCTCGAGGCCATGGCGATGGGGGCCGCGGTCGTTGTCACGCCCCAGGCGCATGAAGGCCTCGACCGTTGTTCGGCTGAGGAGCTGTTGACCGCGGCGACCGGCGCCGAATTTGCCGACGCAGTCGTCCGCATCCTCGATGGCGCGGCGGGACCGATTGGCGCACGTGCGCGGGCGCGCGTCGTTCGCGATTACCGTTGGCGGGCGAGCCTCGCGACGCTCGACCAGCTCGTGGACGCGGAACCAAGCGGATCGGCGCCGCCGGGTGGCATGTCAGCCGTAGGGCGGCTCCAGGTCTCCGCGTGAGCGGCGGATGATGACGAACATTTCACCATCGGTAAGCGATTCGGCGCCTGCCGCAACCCCCTTACAGGCCTGGATGCCCGCGCTGGTCGCTGTCGCCATAGCGTGCGCCGTGTTCGGCGTGGCGTTTCAGCGCGAAATTGTCGGGGCAGTCCGGGTATGGATGGGGTCGACCGCCTATAACCACTGCTTTCTCATCCTGCCATTGGTGGCGGTACTGCTGTGGAACCGCCGCGAGACGGTCGCCTTGCTGCGGCCGCGGCCGGCGCCCTGGGTTCTGGCGTCGGTGCCGCTGCTGTCGGCGGTATGGCTGGCCGCGGCTTTGCTGGACGTTCTGGAGGCAGAGCAGCTCGTTGTCGTTGCGCTATTCGAGGTTCTCCTTCTCGCGGTGCTCGGCTGGCGCGCGTTTCGCGCGCTGTTGGCGCCGCTCCTGTTCCTATTCTTTCTCGTGCCGTTCGGCGCGTTTCTCGTCCCTGCCTTGCAGCGGTTCACTGCCGCTTTCGCTGTGAACGGGCTGCAGCTGCTTGGCATCCCGGTATTTGCCGATGGTTTCATCATCCAAATCCCGGAGGGGACTTTCGAGGTTGCCGAGGCCTGTGCCGGCCTCAGGTTTCTGATTGCCTCGATCGTGTTCGGATGCTTTTTCGCAATCGTCGTCTATCGCAGCAAGCTGCGCCGGATCGTCTTCGTCGGGCTCTCCATTTTCGTGCCGATCGTCGCGAATGGGCTGCGCGCGCTCGGCCTGATTGTGCTCGCCCACGTCGAGGGCAGCGCGACGGCGATGGAAGCCGATCACATTCTCTACGGCTGGCTCTTTTTCAGTTTGGTCACCTTGTTGTTGATCGCGATCGGGATGATCTTTGCCGATCGGCCCGGCCGCCCCGCGGTCCCGCCGGTCAGATTACCGGAGGCCGCCTCACGGGCGCGGATCGGAGCAATCATGGCAGCCGGTCTGCTGATGGCCGTTCTCGGCCCCGCCTATCTGACGATGATCGACCGCGCGTCGGCCGCGCCCGTTGCCGCAGCATTGTTCGACCCGGCGGCCGACAGCGGCTGGGCCCGCCAATCCGCCACGGCTGTCGATTGGCAACCCGTCGTGCGCGGGGCGAGCAGCGAGTCGAGCGCAACCTACCGCGACGGCGACGCCGCGGTGACCGAATTTGTCGCTCGCTACCGCCTCCCCGCACGCGGGAGCCCGCTGACCCGGACGGTCAACGCCGTGGCGGATCCGAAGATCTGGCGCGTCACGGCAACGGGCCGAGTGGCGGCATCGCTCGGCGGCAAGACGGTCGCCGTCAACAGTGCGACGATCGTACGGCAAGGACACCACCGGCTGGTGTGGTGGTTCTATGTCATCGACGGCCGAACAACCGCCAGTACGCTGGAGGCCAAATTGCTGCAGGCCCGCGCCGCGTTCTCAGACGGCGCGCATGTCGGAGCCTACATCGCGATCTCGACCGAGGTCGACGATGTCGCACCGCAGAACGCAAGCCTCGCCCGCTTCCTGGAGGCGCTGCGTCTCCTGCCGGGCGCCCGAGCGTCACGCGTCGGATGGTGACGCGCCGAGCGGCAAGGTCATGCGTCAAGGACAATTCCACATGCTAGAGCATTTTCAGAAAGAGTCCCATAGCCGGCGGCGCGGAAGTAGTTGGCGCATTCCTCTGGGGAGAAGTGATCGAGCAGTTCGCCGCTGCGGTTCCACAGTCCCTCGCGGGTGCGCTCGAGGGCTTGGCGCAGCAGGGTCTTGAGCTTGGCAAAGACCATCTCGATCGGATTCATCTCGGGCGAATAGGGCGGCAGCAGGAAGAGCTGCGCGCCCTTGGCCTGGATTGCGGCGCGCACGGCGGCGATTTTGTGGGCCGGCAGGGCCCGGGAAGGTTTGGCACCTGTTCGCCGCTGACGACCGCCGGGTGTTGCGAGCGCACCAGCCCGATCTCGCGGGCGATCGCAACGGCGGTGTGCGGGTGGTCGCCGGTCACCATGATGACCTTGATGCCGGCGTCGTGACATTTCCGGATCGCCTCCGGCACCTCCGGGCGAGGAGGATCCTCCAGCCCGACCGGGCCGAGAAAAACCAGATCCCGCTCGAGCGTCTTCCCTGCCTCGCCCGCGGCCGGGCCGCTGAACCGCCTCGCAACATCATGTTTGTTGGTCTTCACGTATGCCCGCACATAGCGCGCTGGCATCAGCCGAACGTCGTGTCCCAGTTTGGCGAGCTCGCGGGCCCAAAAAATGGGCTCCGCCACAGGCTTCAAGGCCGACGACGCATGGCTCCATGCCGGCAAAGAACAAGAGAACATTTCCGCGAGCGAGCTTGCGACGAAGTACCGCCTGCCCGCTCTCGCCGACGCCATGCACCTGGAGCCAGCTCTTCGACGTGTCCAGCCCGATCGTCATGATTGCCATTGGAGGCCTCCCCGGAGATCTACGGTACAACCCTCTCGGTAAGAGCGGGGACCGTCCATCTCATTATGTGCGCGACGATCGGCCGTTTGGGACCACCGCCTGGCTGCGCGCCAGGAGCGCATCGTGCCGCTTGTCGCCGAGCTTGAAGGATGGATGCGTGCTGAGCGTGCCCGGCTGTCGCGCCATGCGCCAAAGCCACGGATTACATGCTCAAGCGCTGGCCGGCCTTCACCCGCTTCCTCGCCGACGGCCGCATCTGCCTCAGCAACAATGCCGCCGAGCGCGCATTACGTCGCATCGCCCTCGGGCGCCGGTCATGGCTGTTCGCCGGCTCCGATCGCGGTGGCGAGCGCGCCGCGGCGATGTGATCGGCACGGCGAAACTCAACAACCTCGATCCGCAGGCCTGGCTCGCCGACGTCCTGCGCCGGATCAACGATCACCCAGCCTCGCAGCTCGACGAGTTGCTCCCCTGGAATTGGAAAGGCCGGTCTGCCAGATTGGTTGCATAAGCGCTGCCTACGATGAGGCGACCATGGCAAGAGGATCGAAGGTATTCAGGCCAGCCGATGTGTCGGAGAGCAACGCATCCAGCTATCCCGAGCCGTTCCGGGAGGGACAGCGAAAGCGCTATACCCGGCGCCTCGGCGATCATGCAGGGCTCAAGAATTACGGCGTCAATCTTGTTCGGGTTTTGCCCGATGGTCAGTCGTCTCAGTCGTCGGCGCGACACACGCATTCCAAGCAGGACGAGTTCGTTTACGTGCTTGAAGGCGAGTTCGTGCTTGTGACCGACGCGGGTCGCGAAACCGTTGGGCCGGGCACCTGCATCGGCTTTCCAGCTGGAACGGGCGACGGCCATCATTTCCTGAATCTCACGCAGAAGGATGCCATCTTCCTCGTGATCGGCGACCGGACGGAAGGCGATGAGGTGATGTATCCGGACATCGATCTAGAGTTGAAAGCGGGGCCCGATGGCTTGAGAGGCTTCCACCGGAAAGACGGCACGCCGTATCCGCGCGCAGCCCGGGATTGAAGCTTTCCTAGCGGCTCGGGCAAAAAGTTCAAGAAGTGTTGCGGCCGCGGTTCATGACCGTCTTTAGCCCGCGGTCTTCGGCGGATGGTTACGACCTTCGGGCACGTCTCCATCCGTTATGGCATCGCGGTCGTCCTGGCGAAGGCCGGCATCCATCTGACGCGCGTCAGTAGGATTTCGCCAGGTAGTCTCGGTGGGACACTTCAGCTGCCGGGTGGCGATCCGGGGGCTTGGGGAGCGAGGATCTCGTATAGCTCAGCACCGGTCGTGGCAGCGCGCAGCTGTGCGGCCGCGTCGCGGTCCCGCAGCCGGCGCGACACGCAGGCGAGCGCGGCCAGATGATCGTTGCCCGCCAGGTCCGGAATCAGCAGCAGGAACACCAGATCGACCGGCCGCTCATCGATCGCGGTAAACTCGATCGGTCGCTCCAACCGGGCAAATAGCCCGAAGAAGTCGTGCAGGCCGCCAACGCGGGCATGCGGTACGGCGATCCCTTGCCCAACGCCCGTCGAGCCGAGCGCTTCCCGAGCCTCCAGCGCATCGAGGATCGATTGCGGATCGATCGCCAAGAGCTTTGCAGCACGCTGCGACAGATCGCGCAGGAGCTGCGCCTTGTCGCCGACGCGCAGGGCGGCGATTACACGCTCGGGGGCGATAAGATCGGTGATGTTCACCAGCGTCGCGCTTTCCTGGGGATGAGTATCGGCGGCGCGATCAATCCGAAGCCCGCATCCGGTAGCCGACACCCTGCTCGGTCAGAATGTATCGAGGCTGTTCCGGGTTCGCTTCGATCTTGTGACGCAGCGCGCGGATGTAGATGCGCAGATACTGGATCTGCCCCTCGCCGCCCCAGACCTCGCGCAGGATGAACCGATGGGTCAGCACCTTGCCCGCATGCGCGACAAAGAGGCGCAAGAGATCGTATTCCCGCGGCGACAGCTTCACCTCGACGCCCCGCTCGGTGACGATGCGGCGCACGAGATCGACCGTGAGCTCGCCGCAGCGGAACACCGGCCGCTCTCCCTCCTGTTGCAGCCGATGGCGTACCGCAGCGCGGATGCGCGCGAGCAGTTCATCGATGCCGAAAGGCTTGGTGACATAGTCGTCGGCACCCAGGTCGAGCGCCTTCACCTTGCCGGTTTCGTCGGTCCGGCTCGACAGCACGACGATCGGTACGGTGGAACCTTGACCGCGCACGCGCTCGATAATGTCGAACCCGTTGATGTCCGGGAGGCCAAGATCGAGGACGAGGATGTCGATGGGACCGCGGCGCAGACCCTCCAGCGCGGCTGTCCCGTTCTCCGCCTCGGCGACATGATAGCCCTGCGCGGTGAGGCTGGTTCGCAGGAACCGGCGTATGGCGGGTTCGTCGTCGACAACCAGCACCTTGAGCGGAGCGGCCTTTGCCATCATGCGGCAATGTCCTGCGATGCTTCCTGCCCGGCCGGAACCGGAAAGCTGATCGTGAAGACGGCGCCGCGCCGATCCTCGCGGTTGCCGGCGACGATCGTCCCGCCCATCGCCTCGACAAACCCCCTGCAGATGGCGAGGCCAAGGCCGGTCCCGGTCCCGGCCCGCCGGCTGTCTACAGCCTGCACGCGGTAGAACTTGTCGAAGATCCGTTCCAGATCGCCGGGGGGAATGCCCTGACCCTCGTCCATTACCTGGAGAAGCACGGTATCGCCCTCGCGCCGTGCCGAGAGCCGGACCTTCGTGTCAGCGGGGGTATATTTCGCGGCGTTGTCCAATACGTTGAACAGCACCTGCTCGAAGAGGACTGGGTCAAGCTTCAGCATCGGCAGGTCGGCGCTGAGATCGGCCGCCACGCGGTGCTTGGCCAACACCTTGCTGGCCCGCTCCAGCGCGCTGCCGACAATGTCGCCGACATCGATCAGGTCGGCACGCGGCTGCACTGCACCCGCCTCAATGCGTGTCATGTCGAGTAGGTTCGCGATGAAGCGGTTGAGTCGCTCCGATTCCTCCTGGATCGTGCCGATCAGCTCGTCCTGCGCCGCCTCGTCGAGGGTGTGACGATAGTTCTTGAGGCTTGTCGCGGAGCCCAGGATGGAAGCGAGCGGCGTCCGCAGGTCATGCGAGAGGGATGTCAGCAGCGCCGAGCGCAGCCGCTCCGTCTCCGCCGCGAGCCGCGCCTGGTCGACATCCTTGGCCAGGGATATCCGCTCGATGGCAAGTGCGGCCTGGTCGGCGAGCGCGTCGAGCAGACGGCGCTGGTCGGGTGTGAGCAGCGGGCCCTGGCGGTCATTGTCAAGCCCGATCACCCCAACCGGCCCACGCCCGGTACGCATCGGCAGAAACAACCGCTTCGCGCCGGGTAGGGTGTCCGCGCCGCGGCCCGCCGCGCGATTGCTCTGCCAGGCCCATTTGGCCGCCGCGAGATCGGCCTCGTCCAGCGTGTCCTCGGGCGGATAGCCGGCCCGCACCACGATACTCTCGCCCTCCGGCAGCAGCAGGACCACACGCACCTTCAGCATGAGGGCGATCTGGTAGGCGGTTGCCCACAGAAGATCCTCGAGATCGACAGCGACGGCAAGCTTGCGGCTGAACAGGTAGAGGTCCTCGGTCGTCGTCGCGCGCTGGCGGGCGGCGAATGCCTGGCTACGGACGCGCGCGGTCAGATTGCTCGCAATCACCGCGACCACGGCGAACGCGACCAGCGCGACGACATTCTCCGGGTCGGCGATCGTGAAGGTGTAGAGCGGCGGCAGGAAGAAGAAGTTGTAGGCGAGCACACTCGCCAGGCAGGCCAACAGCGATGGCCATAATCCGTAGGTGACCGCGCTCGCCAGCACTGCCGTCAGGAAGACGAGAGCGATATTGGATATGCCGAGGAACTGCTGCAGTCCGAGCCCGAGCGCGAGCGCCGCGGCGACCATGCCGAGGCTGCCTGCATAAGGCACGACGTCAATCGTCTCTTGGCTGGGCGCGGTTGCCACGCCGCTGCCTGGCTCGCGCACCGGCTCTTCAACCTCGCGCTGCTCGGCGATTACGTGGACGCTGATATCCCCGGCGCGCTTGATCAGCTGGTACGTTACCGACCCGCGGAACGGCGCCGACCAGCGCCAGCCATGTGGCCTAGCGACGACCACATGGGTAAAATTATTTGCCCGGGCGTAATCAACGACAGAAGTCGCCACATCGGTTCCAGGGACGGTCACTGCTTCGCCGCCGAGCCTTTGCGCGAGGCGCAGACATTCCGCGATCCGGTCCCTTGCGGCCTCCGCGAGACGCTGCGACGCCGAGGTCTCGACGTAGATGGCCGACCACGGCGCGCGCAGGCGGTCAGCAAGGCGCCGGGCGTAGCGCACGACCGATGCGCTATTCTGGTCGTCGCTGACGCAGACCAGCACGCGCTCGCCTGCTGCCCAGGGACCTGAGATGGCGTGCGCGCGCATATAGCTGAGCATCTGCTGATCGACGCGCTGCGCGGTGCGGCGTAGCGCCAGTTCGCGCAGCGCGGTCAGGTTGCCCGGCCGAAAATAGTGGCGGACGGCGCGCTCCGCCTGTTTCGGCACATAGACCTTGCCTTCATTGAGCCGCTGGATGAGGTCCTCGGGCGTCAGGTCGACAACCTCAACTTCGTCGGCCCGATCGATCACCGAATCGGGAACGGTTTCGCGCACTCGAATGCGGGTGATCCGGGCGACGATGTCGTTCAGGCTTTCGACGTGCTGGATATTCAGGGTTGTGTACACGTCGATGCCGGCGTCGAGCAGTTCCTCGACGTCCATGTAGCGCTTGGGATGCCGGCTGCCGGGCGCGTTCGTATGGGCGAACTCATCGACCAGCACCAGCGCCGGCCGGCGCTTCAGGATAGCGTCAAGATCCATCTCCTCGAGCCAGCGCCCCTTGTACTCGACCCGCCGGCGTGGGATGACCTCGATACCTTCGAGGAGCCCCTCGGTCTCTCTGCGGCCGTGCGTCTCGACGATGCCGACGACGACGTCGGTCCCGTCGCGCCGTTTGGCCTGGGCCGTCATCAACATCTCGAAGCTCTTGCCGACCCCAGGCGCGGCTCCGAGAAAAATCTTGAGGCGGCCGCGACCCTCCTGTGCCGCTTGCTGAAGCAGCGCATCGGGTGAGGGGCGATTGTCCCGGGTTACTCCGCTATCCATCGTGAAAAGGCCTCGCGCCTTCGCGTCTCGCTCGCCAGAGTACTCGGATGGTCGAAGATTGTCGCCAGTGCGTCACGGCCCACAGCGGGCGGTTAAGGCCGGAGATGCCGCGCTCCCCAACGCAAACCACCCGTCGTCCCGCGGTTGAGACCTCGCCTACTTGCTCGCGCTCGCGTCGAGCGCCAGGTTGAGCTTCAGCACATTGACGCGCGGCTCCCCGATGATACCGAGGAAGCGCTCTTGGGTGTTGGCGGCAACAAGTCGCCGCAGCTGATCTTCCGACACAGAACGGGCCTTGGCGATGCGCGGTACCTGGAACAGCGCGCCCGCCGGCGTGATGTCGGGATCGAGGCCGCTCGCCGAGGTCGTCACCAGATCGACCGGCACCGGCATCGAGGGGTTCTCGGCGTGCAGTTTGCCGGCATCTTCGGTGACGCGGTCGATCAGCGCTTTCGAAGTCGGCCCCGCGTTGGAGCCGCTCGAATTGTCGGCGGCGTAAGGCACGGGAACCGTTTTTGTCGAATCCTTCGGATCGGGCTCGGTCGTGGCGGACGGCCGGCCATGGAAGTACTTGGCATCGGTAAAGCTCTGGCCGATCAGCTCGGATCCGATGACCTTGCGATTCTTCTCGATCAGGCTGCCGTTGGCCTGATGCGGAAAGACCAGTTGCGCGATGCCGGTCATGCCGAGCGGGTAGATCAAGCCGGTAATAACCGTCATTGCGACGATCATGACGATCGCGGGGCGAATTTCTTTCAACATCGGTGGATGTCCTTGAGGCTTAGGCCAGGCCGACGGCGGTGACGGCGAGATCAATCAGCTTGATGCCGATGAACGGCACAATGATCCCGCCGATGCCGTAGACCAGGAGGTTGCGGCGCAGAATGCTGGCGGCTCCGACCGGGCGGTAGGTGACGCCGCGCAGCGCCAGTGGGATGAGGGCGATGATGATCAGCGCATTGAAGATGATCGCCGAGAGGATCGCACTGTGCGGCGTCGCCAGATGCATGACGTTGAGCGCCTGCAGCTGCGGGTAGAAGACAACGAACATTGCCGGGATGATGGCGAAGTACTTCGCCACGTCGTTGGCGATCGAGAAGGTGGTCAGCGCGCCGCGGGTCATCAGGAGCTGCTTGCCGATCTCGACGATCTCGATCAGCTTCGTCGGGTCGCTGTCGAGGTCGACCATGTTGCCGGCTTCGCGCGCCGCCATGGTTCCCGTGTTCATTGCCACGCCGACATCGGCTTGCGCCAGCGCGGGGGCGTCGTTAGTGCCATCGCCGCACATGGCGACGAGCTTGCCCTGCGCCTGCTCGTCGCGGATCAGCTGCAGCTTGTGCTCGGGCGTTGCCTGAGCCAGGAAGTCGTCGACCCCCGACTCGGCGGCGATCGCCGCGGCGGTCATCGGGTTGTCACCGGTGATCATGACAGTGCGGATGCCCATCTTGCGCAGCGCGGCGAAACGCTCGCGGATGCCGCCCTTGACGATGTCCTTCAGATGTATGACGCCCAACAGGCGGCCATCCTTGGCGACGGCGAGCGGGGTCGCGCCCGACTTGGCGACGCCCTCGGCGATCGTTTCAAGCTCCCGCGCGGCGGGATTGTGAACCACAGCGACCGCGACGTTGCCGCGCGTCACCGGAGCGGCACCAGGCCCAGCGTTGACGTAGGACAGCACCGCATCGACGGCACCCTTGCGAATAGAGGAGCCTTCGAGGTCGATGCCGCTGATCCGCGTCTGCGCCGAGAACGGGATGAATTGGGCGTTGAGCGGAGCCATCTCGCGGCCGCGGATGCCGTATTTTTCCTTGGCGAGGACGACGATCGAGCGGCCTTCAGGCGTCTCGTCGGAAAGCGAGGCGAGCTGCGCCGCATCGGCGAGCTCGCGCTCATCGACACCCGACAGCGGCAGAAATTCCGTCGCCTGGCGGTTGCCGAGGGTGATCGTACCGGTCTTGTCGAGAAGAAGGGTGTCGACATCGCCCGCCGCCTCGACGGCGCGCCCGGACATCGCCAGCACGTTGAAGCGCACGAGACGGTCCATGCCGGCGATGCCGATCGCCGACAGCAAGGCGCCGATCGTCGTCGGGATCAACGTCACGAAAAGCGCGACCAGCACCAGGACGCTGAGGCTGCCGCCGGCGTAAGAGGCAAAGCTAGGGATCGTCGCAACGGCAAAGACGAAGATGATCGTCATGCCGGCCAAGAGGATGTTGAGCGCGATCTCGTTCGGAGTCTTCTGCCGTTCGGCGCCTTCAACGAGCGCGATCATGCGGTCGAGGAAGGTCGAGCCTTGGGCCGCGGTGATGCGGACCTTGATCCAGTCGGAAATGACCTCCGTGCCGCCGGTCACGGCCGAGCGGTCGCCGCCGCTTTCGCGGATGACGGGCGCGGATTCGCCGGTGATCGCCGCCTCGTTGACCGAGGCGACGCCCTCGATCACATCGCCATCGGACGGGATCGAGTCGCCGGCTTCGACCAGGACGACATCGCCCGGCTTCAGCGAGGTCCCCGGAACCTGGCGCGACTGCCCGTCCTGCCCGGACAAAAGCTTGGCCATCGTCTCCGTCTTGGATTTGCGCAACGTCGCCGCCTGCGCCTTGCCGCGGCCTTCCGCCACCGCCTCGGCCAGATTGGCAAAGACCACGGTGAACCAGAGCCAAAGGTTGATCTGGAACGAAAAACCGTAGCCGCCGGCGCCGGTGACGAGATCGCGCAGAAACAGGATCGTCGTCAGCGTCGCGACCAGTTCGACCGCGAACATGACCGGGTTGCGCACCATCAGACGCGGATCGAGCTTGCGGAAAGCCTGACCGATTGCCGGCCCGAGGATCTTCGGGTCGGTCAGCGTCGCGACCGGCATCCGCTTGCGGGTTTGTGAGAATTCCATCGTCATCGGAGTGCCCCTCGAGGCTTGATTGCTTGTCTAGTAAAGGGTGCCGGCATGCATCGCGAGATGCTCGACCAAGGGGCCGAGCGCGACCGCCGGGAAGTAGGTCAGGCCGCCGACGATCAGGATGACGCCGACGAGCAGGCCGACAAACAGCCCGCCATGCGTCGGGAACGTGCCGGCCGAGGCCGGGACGATCTTCTTCGCAGCGAGCGCACCGGCTATGGCCAGCATCGGCACGATCATCAGGAAGCGGCCGATGAACATCGCCAGGCCCAAGGTCGTGTTGTAGAATGGCGTGTTTGCCGAGATGCCGGCGAAGGCGCTGCCGTTGTTCCCTGTCGCCGAATCGAAGGCGTAGAGGATCTCGCTGAAGCCGTGCGGGCCCTGGTTCGCGGGGCCGGCGAGGCCGTCAGGTAGCACCGTCGCGAGCGCGGTGAAGCCGAGGATCGACAGGGGCAGGATCAGTATGGCGAGCATCGCCATCTTGACTTCCTTCGCCTCGATCTTCTTGCCGAGATATTCCGGCGTGCGCCCGACCATCAGCCCGGCGACGAACACCGCGACGATGGCGAACAGCAGCATGCCGTACATCCCCGAGCCGACGCCGCCGAAGATGATCTCGCCCAGCATGATGTTGACCATCGGCACCGCTCCGGCGAGCGGCATCAGGCTGTCATGCATGTTGTTGACAGCACCGCACGAGGCATCGGTCGTTACGGTCGTAAAGAGGGCCGAGTTGGCGATGCCGAAACGAACCTCCTTGCCTTCCATGTTGCCGCCGGCTTGCAATGCGCTTGGCGCCTGGTCGACGTGCAGCGCGGCGAAGGCGGGATTGCCCGGCGCCTCGGCCCAGTAGGCGATGACGACGCCCGCCAGGAACAGCACGCCCATGACGGCGAAGATGGCCCAGCCCTGGCGCTGATCGCCGACCATCCGGCCGAATACATTGGTCAGCCCCGCGCCGATCGAAAAAATCAGCACGATCTGCACGAGATTGGTGATCGCGGTCGGGTTCTCGAAGGGGTGGGCGGAATTGGCGTTAAAGAAGCCGCCGCCGTTGGTCCCCATCATCTTGATGACTTCCTGCGAGGCTACGGGCCCCTGGGCGATGACCTGCTTCGCGCCTTCGAGTGTCGTCACCTCGGTGTAGGCGCCGAGGTTCTGCGGCATGCCTTGCCAGACGAAGAACAGCCCGACGACGATCGAGATCGGCAACAGGATGTAGAGCGTGCAGCGGGTCAGATCGACCCAGAAATTGCCGATGCCCTGCACCGAGCGACGCGCAAAGCCGCGGATCAGCGCGACCGCGAGCGCGATGCCAGTCGCGGCGGAGACAAAATTGTGCACCGTCAGACCGGCCATCTGCGTGAGATAGCTCATCGTCGTCTCGGGCACGTAGGACTGCCAGTTCGTATTGGTGATGAAACTGACCGAGGTGTTGAACGCGAGGCTCTGCTCGACCTCCGACTGCCCCGCCGGATTGAAGGGCAGGACCGCCTGCAGACGTTGCAGCGCGTAGAGCGTGACGAAGCCGGCCATGGTGAAGAACAGCATCGCGACGGCATAGGTCACCCAATGCTGTTCCTGCTTCTCGTCGACGCCGCACAGCCAGTATATGCCGCGCTCGATCGGTACCAGAACGGGCGACAGAACATTTCGCTCTCCGGCGAAGACACGGGTCATATAGCCGCCGAAGGGCTTGACCAGTAGCGTGACGATCGCGGCATAGATCGCGATCTGGATCCAACCATTGGGTGTCATGTCAAGGCGCTCCTCAGAACCGCCCGGGTTAAAATTTTTCCGGGCGGATCAGTGCATAGACGAGATAAACCAAGAGGCCGAGCGTGACGGCCGCGCCCAATCCGTAGTCGATGATCATCGCAGCCTCCTCAGATGCGGTCGCAAGCCACGACATAGAGCACGGCAACAGCCAAGAAGCCGAAGCCGACGGCTAGATAGATCGCGTCGAGCATCACCAATCTCCATTCGTCAGCGCTTATGCCGGATGGCACGAGCGCGTTCCCGCTCAAGAACCGGGAGTTGGGCATGGGTCCCGATGCAGGGGCGCGCCGGATCTCCGCACGCGCCTGTGCCCCGCCTCGCCGCCAAGATCGCGAGATCCACATAAAAGTTCGAGACCGATCTGCAGCCCCGGCTCATTAAGATCCGATGCAGACCGGTACCGTGGCGCCCAGGCTCCATCAGCCGGCGCTCCGCACACAAGTCACCGCCGAAGTCTACGCACGCCGCGGCGAGAAATTCCCCGACTTCCCGGTCAATACTCGCTGTTTTAGTATAAAAATACGATATCGAATTTTGACCGGTCATATATATAAACCATAAAAATTTTGACACGAGATTGTATAAAAGCGAAGGCACCCTGGCCTCTCCCGTGGTTGATTTCAGGCTTGATGGCGATTGCTACGAGCACCTACGGGCGGGAATTAAGCGGACACGCGGAGGGGCAGCCTTGATCTATATCAACCGGGGGTGTCGCAGGCGAGGGGCGGACCGATCAGACCGATGGTTACGCCATGACTGCGTCGAGGACGCGCATCAGGACTCCGATAGCCAGAAAAGCCGCCATCTCGTCCCAGGCGGTCAGCATGGCAGCGCCGTGCCTTTGATCGCGGAACCACGCCGCCGCTCCGGCAAAGAAGCTATGCCAAAAACAGAAAAACGATAGGGTACCCAGCAGGGGAAAGCCGCGTTGCGTCGCCAGCGCCACCGACACCGGTACTATGATCAGGAGCTTGAAGGCGAAAACCTGAATCCGCAGGCGCGACCCAGGATCGAGCCCGTCAAAACAGGTCGCGATGGAGTCGAGATATTTCTCGCGCATATCGGTCTCTCGGTCCGAGGTCTTTCAGCTCTTCGACGCCGGAGAAACGCGAAAAACCGAGGCCGTGCCGGAGACAGCCCGCGACGTGCGGGTTCTGCGGTAGAGGGAGAAGAGGTGGCAAATGGTCAGGGAAGCAGTACAGCGCCGCAGGCGATTGCGAATTTGGACAAATCTCGATGCGCTCGCCGGTTTAGTCGTGCGTCCGACGCCGGCGCGTCGATATCCGGCCGGTCGGCAGAGCTGATGCGGCCATCCCTGCTCCTGATAGACCACCAGGTAAAGGCCATCGACGAACAGCTCGATCACGGCCGGCGCCGATGCGCATCGCCGCTTGGCGTATTCGAGGCCTTCGGACAGGTCCTCGAATTCGGCAACCGATTGCCCCGGCAGACCTGTGATCGACCAGGTGCCGACCGGATCGCGGTGGTGGATTTGAAGGCGCAAGTCCATGATGCAATGCCCGCGGGCTAGCGCCCGTTAACCGTGAGAGTGTCGGAGGCCGGCTCGATATGAACCCTGGCGGCGTCGCCGTCCGCTTCGTACAAGGCGAAGCGCAAGGCCTCCTTGCAGCTGATAAACACCCCTCCAAGCAGACCGTGAGTTTCGCGGGCTATCCAGCGCCCGCGCTGATCGCGCCGGATCGTGAACTCGCGCAGCACGCGCTGCCCCGGCGGCAATTCGAAATAAGGCATTTGTGCACCTTTGGCTCAATGCGCGACGCCGAGCGGCAGAGAAAGCAGCATCCGCACCGCCAGCGCGCCGATCATGATCAGCAGCAGGACCGAAAACGTCGCACCGATTTCACGAAACGTCCGCATCCCGGCTTTCACCCGGTGCGAGACATCCCTCTGGGTCCGCGTCTTGCCTATTCGCTCGCCTCGGGACTTGGCGAAATCCATGACGGCCATGTTGCATTCACTCCGCTCCGACACCGGCTCGGTGACGCCATAGAAAAGACCCTTCACGAGTAAAAGTTCGAGCCGTCCCGGACACGCGAATTATAAAAAAGCCATAACCGAGGCGATCAATGGCCTGTTTTTTCCTGAATTTTTAGGCGTGGACGGCCTTTTCTCCCGCGGATCGTATCCCCCGAAAACACGAAGACCACTCGGCAGCCCGGAGATCTATACGCCAGCTATACGCGCCGACCGCCGTCTCAATATCGACTCTTTATGCAGAGCCGCCGATCTGGCCGCTGTCACCGGTGTCACGTCGATACCGATCAGAGCAGAGTTCGGCGAAAATGCAGCTCAATTTTGTAAGCACGAGCCACATTCCTGATGGTTCCTCGGGCCGTTACCGCACGGCGGCTTCTCGCGAGCATCCAGTAATCGCGAGGATCGAGCGGATTGCCGGGCGCATTACCGATGGGATTATCGCTAGGGCACCGCTGTTTTGGCTGGCGCTCCTTTTCGCGTTCGTAGCGGTATCGCTCGGGGTCATTCCGAACGAGTAATGAGGAGCCTCAGATCTCGTCCTACGAGGACAGGCTCGACGGCCGGCTAGCCGACGTGCTCAAACAGCCGCGGCCATCCGGCGTTCTCGCTGGTTGAATGAGCCCTTCCCTCGAAGGGGAGCTTCCAATGTTTGCCTTGATCGTTGTGGATTTGCGGCCGGCTGGCGCCTTCGCGCCCGGCTGGCACTCAGCCGCCGGGCGATCTTCCACCGAGGAGAGCCCCCGATGAGCGCCGTCGGGTGGGGGCAGATCGGCCTATTGGCGCTGTTCATCGGCCTTTTGGTGAGGCCGTTGGGCGGATACCTGGCTCGCGTCTACGCCGGCGAGCGCACGCTGTTGCAGCCGATCCTCGGACCGATCGAAACCGCGCTTTACCGCTTGGCAGGGGTGGATGCCTCGGTCGAGCAGAAATGGTCCGAATACGCGGTCGCCCTCCTCCTCTTTCACGCGGTCGGGAACGTTGCGCTCTATCTTCTCTTCCGAACCCAGGATCTGTTGCCGCTCAATCCGCAGCTTCTTCCAGGGACTTCACCGGACCTGGCGTTAGACACCGCGGTCAGCTTTGTGACGAATACCAGCTGGCAATCCTATGGCGGCGAGACGACGCTGTCTTATCTCCCCCAGATGGCCGGGATCACGGTTCAGAGCTTTCTCTCCGCGGCAGCCGGCATGGCTGTTGCCGTGGCACTGGTCCGCGGTCTTTCACGCCGCACCACCGGCACAATCGGCAATTTCTGGGTGGACCTCACGCGTGGCACGCTCTACGTGCTGCTGCCGATCTGCACCGTCGCGGCCTTGTTCTTCATGGAAGAGGGCGTGCCGCAGACTTTCGATCGCTACGTCCAGACGGAAACCGTGCAGGCGGGGACGCAACTCATCGCGCGCGGGCCGGTCGCTAGCCAGGAGGCGATCAAACTGTTGAGCGGCGACGGCGGCGGCTTCTTCAACGTGAATTCGGCACATCCCTTCGAAAATCCGACGCCGCTCACCAATATCGCGGAAATGGGGCTGATCCTGTTGGTTGGGGCGGCCTTGACCAACACTTTCGGCCGCATGGTCGGCAGCGAAAGGCAAGGCTGGACCTTGCTTGCGACCATGACGATCCTGTTCGGGTTGGGTTTTGCCGGCCTGTACGCGCTGGAGACGCGCGGCAACCCGGAGCTCGCCTCGGCAGCGCTGGACCAGGCGCCGGGCCCCTTGCAGCCCGGCGGCAACATGGAAGGCAAGGAGGTGCGCTTCGGCATTGCCGGCTCGGCGCTCTATGCCGAGGCATCGACCGCGTCGTCGGACGGCGCGGTCGACGCGATGCACGACAGCTTCCTGCCGCTCAGCGGCGCGATCCTGCTCGGCAACATGATGGTGGACGAGGTCATCGTCGGCGCGCCCGGCTCGGGCTTATGGGGGATCCTGCAGTTCGCCCTGGTCACCGTTTTCATAGCGGGTCTGATGATCGGACGGACGCCGGAATATGTCGGCAAGAAGATCGAGGCGCGCGAAATCAAGATGGCAATGCTGGCGCTGCTCGTGGCGCCGGGTTTGATCCTCGTCCTGACTGCATTGGCGAGCGTCGTTCCTCCGGGACTCGCTGGGCCGGGCAATGCCGGGCCGCACGGTTTTTCGGAGATCCTTTACGCCTACACCTCGGCAGCGGCCACCAATGGCAGCGCCTTCGCCGCGTTGACCGCAAACACGCCTTTCTACAACCTGACGCTGGCGCTGGCGATGTTCGTGGGTCGGTTCTTCGTCGTCGTGCCGGTACTCGCGATTGCCGGCTCACTTGCGGCCAAACGCTCCGTACCGCGCTCGGCGGGGACCCTGCCGACGGATGGTCTTCAATTCGTCCTGCTACTTACCGGGACGATCGTGATCGTCGGCGGTCTCAGCTTCTTCCCGGCACTCTCGCTCGGGCCGGTCGTCGAGCATTTCGCGATGCAGGCTGGAGTCTCTTACTGAGCCCCGCTGCCCCGGAAAAGCGGCATTAGCCTGTAAGAGTCCACCGCCGGTACTTCGGCACCGGTGCGCCGTGAATAGCTGCGCTTTGATCTCCGAGGCGGACAAGGCGCGCGGGCGCGGCGTATCTCACGGAGGCAGCAGGATCTTTTCGAGCTGTTCCAACAGCTCGCCATAGCGGACGAAATTGCCCGAGGCGTATTGCTGCTGCATATCGTGAAACACGGCGCGGGCACGCTCGATCCGATCGAGATTAGTTGCAGCGGATGGCGCTCCGGCCGACTGCTCGGCGCGGACCCCGACCAGAAGCTTCTCGGCTTCGCTGAGGCTGTTCGCCCACTCGATCTTGCGGTCGTCGGGGAGCAATTGTCCGAGCACGACGCGGGCGAGCGTCGGGATCTTGGTCTGCTCGGCCTCGATATAGATGGGCTCGATCGCCACCAGTTGATTGTCGTTGAGCGGCAGGATGAGCAAGTTGCCATGAATCACGCGAGAGCCGTGCTGGTCCCATAGCGTCAGATCGCCCGAGAACCGGCTGTCCGAGTTGATCCGCGACTCGATTTGTGCCGGACCATCGACGAACCGCCCCTTGGGAAAGCGGAACGCGACAAGCTTGCCATAGTTCTCGCCGTCAGACCGGCCGGCAAGCCATCCGGCCATCTGGTTCTTGCCCGCTACCGACAGCGGCAGCATCAGCATGAACTCCGGGTGATCGGCCTGCGGCAGCTGGGCCATCACATAGTAAGGCTGAACCTCGATCTCGCGGTCGCGGTAGAGCTCTCGCGGCACCTCCCATCGATCCTCCCGGTTATAGAACGTGGTCGGGTTGGTCATGTGGTAGGTGCCGTACATTTCCGCCTGAGCGGTAAACAGATCCTCGGGGTATCGAATGTGACGGCGGAGATTTTCGGGCATCTCGCTGCGGTCGTGAAACAGGTCCGGCAACATTTTCCGATACGCTTTGATGATCGGATCGTCAGTACCAAAGACATAGAAGGTCACCGCGCCATTATACGCATCGACCACCGCCTTGACCGAATTACGTAGGTAATTGAGGTCAGAGAAGTTAGATAGCGAACCGTGATAGACAGCGCTGTAAGGGTAGTTCGCGGAACTCGTATAGCCGTCGATGATGTAAGAGTAATGATCACCATCGGCGACGATATAGGGGTCGTGATCGAAAGTGAGGAACGGCGCCAACCGTTCGACGCGTTCGATAATGTTACGGCGGATCATCACGCGGCTGTCCGGGGTGAAGTATCCCGAAATGAACAGCCGCAAGCCGTCGAATTCATGGGCGATGACGAGCTTGCGCCAGAGGTTCGACAGGAGAATCCCGCCCTTACCGCCATATATGGTCTCGGCGTTCGCGTCGCCCTGCGGGAAATCAAATTCCTTCTCGGTGGTGTGCACGTAGACCCGGTCGCGGGTTAGCATGCCGAAGTAGATTTCGCCATGGCTGACCGCGAGGTCGCCCTTGGCCTGGATTGGAATATCGTGCGCCCATAGGACCGGATTTCCGCGGCTGTCGATCTCGTTGACCGGAACCGCTACGGCACCGTAGCCATGGGTATATTTGAGTGCGAGGTTCACCCACACCTGGGCTGCCGCCGGGAGCTTAGCAACATCGAGTTCGCGTGCCGTAATCATTACCTGACGTTCGACACCGTCGATCTGATAGCGATCAATGTCGACACCGCCGAAGGTGTAATAGGGGCGCAGGCCTTGGATCTGCTGCAGCTGGGGTTCGAGCGCGCGCCAATCCCAGATGCGCGCATCGCGCAGTGTCGCCGCGTTCTTGTCGAGATCTTCGCGGCCGAGCGGAGTTGCCGAGACCGCGAATTCCTGTTCTTCGACATTCGGCCCATCGAGCCCATAGGCCCGCCGCGTGCCGGCAATGCTGCGGACGAGGTAGGGCTGTTCGAGGGTTATCTGGTTAGGGCCGACATAGAGATGCTCGACCGCTGTCGGGAGGATCTCCGCGCCCAGGTAGACAGTGACGAGAACGCCGCACGGTGCCGCCCAATGCCAGCGTGCGGCAAACAGCCAGCGACGGAATTGCGGCATGGCCGCGGCGGCCGCCAAGGCAATTGCGGCTGCCACCCAGCAGGCGATCATCGTGCCATAGGCCGGCAGCCAGAAATGGATGTCGACGAACGAGGCGCCGGCAATGACGGCGGAATGTCCGTCGATGATAAGGTGATACCGGCCGAAAAAGAGCGCGAGGGCGGAACCGAGGCAGAACAATCCGCCCAGCATCATCCCCTGACGAAACCAACCGTCCCAGGCGATCCGGCGGACGGCGATGAAAGCTTCGTCACCCGCCCCCAGCTCGTCGGGTGAGCGCTGGTCGATCAGGGCGGGGTAACGGCTGTGGTAGCGCCAGGGCTGTCCCGGGCGCGGATAGAAAAGAAAGCCGATACCGGCCCAGGCGGCGATCGTCACGAGAAGGATCGTGATGACGAGATAAACTGCACTTTCATAAAGCGGCAGAGCGAGAAGGTAAAAAGATAGATCCTTGCCGAGGACCGGGTCGGTTACACCCGACGGCGCGGCCCCGAGGAAGGCCGTTAGCGGCGTCCAAAGGCTGGTGGCGCGGAATGCGATCAGCGCTGAAATGATGAAGCCGACAAACCACGGCGCGCTACGCGGCACGATCTCCACTGGCCGGCACACCGCCCGCAGATTGAACGCGGTGAACAAGCCGCCGAAAGCCAAGATCGAGACAAAAATTGCTACCCGCAGTCCCAGCGCGAACCAATAGCGGTATTGTTGGCCGAGCTCGTCGAACCAGTAATTCTGCAACGCAATCGTGAAAATCATCTCCATTGCGATGATCGCGATGATCATGCCCGCGACATAGGCCAGGTCCCGGTAGATGCGGTGGATAAAGGCGATCGACGGCGGGTTGCCCCGATTTTGCAAAACCGTCATCGTGAGCGGCAGCGCGGCGAGAAGGACGAGGATCAGATAGCTGACTGCAAACATCAGGCGTTCCTTCCCGGACAGCGCCGATCACCGGGGATCAATTATGGATCGCCTGCTCCTCGTCACCATTGACATAGCGCAACCGGCGCGCGGGCCGCGCATCGTCAGAGGTCTCCGATTCTTTCCTGTCGCTCGGGCCGGTCGTCGCGCATTTCGCGATGCAGGCTGGGGCCTCCTAGTGAGCTGCGCTGCCCCGGAAAATCGGCCCCCGATTCTGCCGCTGACGTTGCCCGCCATAGACGCAAGGATTACTGCTAAATTCCAGAATAATACGGAGAAATACTGGGGTTCCGGCGCGGTCTCGTATCGATTACCAGGTGTATTACTTTAGAACCGGGATCACGTTGATGTGCATATTTTTGCGACTTCTTAAGTAAGGTCAATTTTGCTACGGAGGTTCCCGCCCGGAGTTCTCCCCGCGAATTCTTTTCATATTAGCCGGCTTCGCTGGGGTACTGGTGTCGGTCACCGGGAACGAGACCGCCCAGCGCTGGGAAGCAGGCAAGTCGTCGTACTCGCTGTGACGAGTGCGGGCACGGCGGCCGAGCCGATAGGCACGAGCCGATTCGCCAGCGCACACCCTCTTCGATGGCGCTCATTGGAACTCGTCCTTTAGTGTCTTGGACAGGCGTTGGTCATCGCGGCTTATGACCTGCAGGACAACGACCTCGGGCCGTTCAACGATTTCCCGAAACGCGGTGGCGGCTTCGTCTGCACCCGACTCCCGATCGAACCCCCGGTGAAAGTCCGTCATCCCCTCAAATTCGGTGACCTCGTCCGGCTCGGCGGCGGCCAATTCGAGAAGCTTGGAGCGAATGGTGCCGTAATTGTCTGTCTTGCGGAGCCACACCACGACCGAGAATTTCGGTGGCTGAAAGACGTCAGCCATTCGCCCCCTTCTCGCGGCCGAGGCGCGCGCTCACCGGGAAATCAGGAGTGGAATCGTTGTCTTTTCCAGGAGGTCCTGCGTGGTGCCACCGACGACGAATTCCCAGATCTGCGAATGCCCGTAAGCGCCCATCACAAGTAGATCGGCCCCGAACTCCGCAGCGTGCGCCAGGAGAGCATCGGTTACGCTTCTCTCTCCGGCCGAAAGTTCCGTGGCGTCAGGAGACACGCCGTGGCGGCCAAGGTGGGCAGTTAGCTCAGACAGGTTGAGCCCATCGCGCATATGCCGTTGCCGAAGGGGATCGACGGCGAGCAGTGATACTCGTTCGGCGTCCTGGAGCATCGGCATTGCGTCTCGGATGGCGCGCGCGGCCTCGCGGCTGCCATCCCAGGTGACGAGGATCCGTCTACCGATCTCGCGGAGCAGGACATTGTTGGGTATCACGAGAATGGGTGTCACAGCCCCGAACGCGACTTTCGCCGGTAGTAGGAACGCTGAAATCGCCGGAGGGTTTTCTGTATCGAATTGCCCTAGCATTAGGAGATCGGCAAAACGACTACGCTCCGCAATGGTCTCGGCCATGTCCGCCGCGACACATTCCCACGCCGTGACAACGCTCGCATCCTTGGTCTCTTCGCGAAACAGAACCTCAGCCAGGCGGGCAGCCTCTCGGGCATTTTCTGCATATATCTTGGCAATCCGCGCGATAGCGCTCGGCTTGAAATAAGGCGGGACGTTGGGCTCGGGGATTACATGCAGCCCGGAAAGGCGCGCGCCGAAGCGGTGAGCCAAAGATAAAGCCAAATTGAGCCGAACCCTTGAGGCCGGTGCCGAATCGACGTGAACCAAGATGTCTTTGAAGCTCATCACCCGACCTCTAACTAGGATGTCAGCGTGATCTCGTATCGACGACCAGATCGACGACTTCCGAACCGAGCTCATGTTGATGCGCATATTTTCGCAGCATCTTAAGTAGGGTCGATTTTGCTACGGGGGTCCCCAACCGGAGCTTCGCCAGGACTCTCGGATTGGCCTTCAGCGCCCGACCCGCCTCGATGTCGCTCGCATAATGCTCGGAAACCATGCTCGGCCATTGTCGGCAAACAAACCAGGCGCGGTCCTTCTTCTTGCTCATCTGACGCCTCAATCCTCTCTATTCGTGGAAGGTTTCTTCGCGCGAACTGCGTCGTCGGCTTGCCGAACTACGCCGCTCGCGGAATACCGGGCTCGGGTGGCCGTTCATTCTGATCCACGCTGTCTCGAATGCGGGCGGCGAAGCCGTAGTCGCGAAAACACTCGACCGCGATCTCGGCCTCGTCGCGCGGCACTCCGCGAACCCACGTTCCGTTCGTAATGCTGCGGTCGACCTTGAGGCCGAGGGCCTCGGCAGCCGCTTGCGCATTGGCAGGAATAGCAATATCGACGAGATCAATCACCTGGATCTCCCCGGCTCGAATGTTGTCGCCAAACTCCGGCGCGCCGCAGCAGCGACAGCAAGGCCGTCGCTCAGGTGCACGCGGTGCGCGCCCAGCGGGATATAGATCGAGACAACGGCATAAAAAATCCATTCAAATCGGTGCACGAATTTGTATATCCGTGGCTTTCCGCACCGCCTTTACTTCGGCGCGCCGTGATAATAGACGGCGAGCGCTTTGATCTCCGCGGTGGACAAGGCGCGGGCAATCGTCCGCATCCGGCCGAACGCGTCGTTACGGCGTTCGCCAGCGGCGAAGGACTGGAGCTGAAGCGTGATGTAATCACCGGATTGACCGATCAGCAGCGGCGTCTCCGCCGGGCCGGCGCCGCGGTTCGGCCCATGGCATACGTCGCACGCGGCAATCGCGCGCGATGGGTCGCCGGCTTCCGCTATTTGGCGGATTTCCGTCATCACGGCGTTTCGCGCCGTTGCCCGTGCGTCGGGTGCCAGCCCGGCATAGAACGCCGCGAGATTGGGCAGCTGCGCTTCGGGGACCGAGCCGATGATCGGAGTCATGATGTCCGAGACGCGGGCATGGCTGCGGTAGTCGAGCAGCTGCTTGAGGATGGCAGCTGCGGGTTCGCCGGCGAGGTTCGGGAATTGCGGGTCGGGGCCGATCCCTTTCTCGCCGTGGCAGGCCGAGCAATTATCGGCCGCAAAAGCGGCGCCCTCCCGCGGATCGGCGCTGGCGAACAGTTTCATCGTTGCCGGCGACCAGGCGAATTGCGAGGTGGTCGGGGCCGGAGCGACACGGGGTGCCGCGGCACCGATCGCGGGCACCCCGATGGCCCGGCAGATCGCGGCAAAAGTGCCGAGACCGGTTTCGCCGCGCTGGCCGAGGGGTATCACGATAAAGCCCAGCAGGAGGCTCACGGCGACAAAGCCGAGAATCGCAACGCTGGCCCACAGTCGCCAGGATCGGTCGATCGATCGCGGCGTAGGCGGGGCGTTTACCGCCATGCTCAACCCCCCGAACCGATACGGTGAACCATCGCCGGCGGGGCCTCGATCCAGAAGAACTGCGCGATCGGATAGCCGTAGGCGATCAGCATCAGCACGCCAACCAGCGCGTTCCACAGGCCGAACCCGTTGAGAGCGGCGGGCAGCCGCTGCGGCGGATGCACTGCGACCGCATAGCGCAGATGCCGGTTGGGTTCGGGTGCGCCGGCATGTCCGGCTGCAAGGTTCCAGATTAACAGGAGCGCGCTCGCCAGCATCACGAACCCGCCGATCGTCGAGACGATGACCCAGGGCCCCCAAGATGCGATCTCCGGGTTGGCGTAGTTGAAGATCGCAACACGTCGAGGCTGGCCGAACAGCCCGAGCACATGCCAGGGCACGGTCATGATCATGATGCCGAGGAACCACAGCCAGAGCTGTGCCCTGAGGGGCGCGAGCGAGCGGGGTTGGCGCCCGACGAGCTTCGGCCAGATCTCATAGGCGATCGCGAAATACATGATGACCACGGAGCCGCCGAAGATTAGGTGGAAATGCGCGGTCACCCATGAGGTGTTGTGCACCATCGCATTCATGCCGTAGCTCATGTTGACGATCCCGCCGAAACCGCCGAAACCGAGCATCACGAAGGCGAGGCCGGTCGCCAGCACCGTCGGATTTTTCCAGGGCAGCGCCGGGATCCAGCCAAACAAACCGCGGCCACCTCTGACCCGTCCCGCTATCTCCAAAGAAGCGCTGATCGTGAACACCGTCAGCAAGGTCGGGACCGCGACGAGCACCGTCAGCGACATTTGCAGAAACTTGAAACCGGTCCCGTGTTCCGGGTCCATGAACAGGTGGTGCATGCCGACGGGCAGGCTATAGATCAGAAAGAGGATGAAGGTCAGCCGCCCCATCGTGTCGCTGTAGAGCCGCCCGCCCGCCGCCCGCGGCGCCATCGTGTAGAACGCGATGTAGGCCGGGATCAGCCAGAAATAGACGATGGCGTGGAGCGTCCATGAAAACAGCGTGCGGGACAGCCCGACATCGATCGTGTCCTTCAACCCGAGCGCCGCCGGGATCACCTGGAACAGCAGCTCCACCGCGACGCCGAGCGTGGTCCACAGCCACATGATTGCATTCGCGACCGTGCCGAACATCGCGAGCGGGACCGGACGACCGGGGTACTCGCGTTTCCAGCCCGCCATCGCAACAATCATCAGCCCCGCCCAAATCCAGGAACCGACAACGACGAGCACCAGCCCAATGTAAAAGAAGGCGTTGGCAAGCAGCGGCGGGTAGAAGGTGTACATCACAGTGGCCTTGCCGAGCAGGACCGTGATGACGGCCATCGCCGTCCCGAGCAGCGCCAGCGCGAACCCGACCCATGCGGCACCTGGGGCCGGCAGCTTCCGCTCGAGGGCGGTCTCCGCGACAAAGTAGCCGAAGCCCATGATGAAGAAGGTCGTCATCACATAGGCCATTGCGGCGCCGTGCAGGGTGACCGACGCGAAGTAGGCGTCCGGCGTATCAAAGGGCGCCGGGAGCGGGCTGCGCACGAGCATCTGCCAAGCGCCCAGCGCCGCCGCCGCGGCAAAAACGGCAAAGGCCACCCAGAGATGGGCGAGCGTCAGCCGGTTGATGCTAGCCACAGCGCACCTTTCCGTTCGGGTCGGGATGCCAGCTCTCGGCCGGGATGACGCGGATCACACCCCACATCTCGCTATGCCCGATGCCGCAGAATTCGTGGCACGGCATGAGGTAGTCGCCCGCTGCCGTGAACACCGTGTGGATCTGGGAGACATAGCCGGGGACCACCATCGTATTGACGTTTGTCCCGGTGACGATCAGCCCGTGGATGACGTCCGGGGTAGCGAGGCGGATGGTCACGCGCTTGCCGGCCGGGAGCGGGACACACGGCGGCACGAAGGCAAACTGTGTCGCCACGATACGGGCCGTGACATTCCCGTCCGGATCGACCGTCGTTCCGAGGTTTTCCTCGACGAACTCTCCTTGGCGTTGCAGGGTCGTCGGATCGATCAGCTCGACATTGCTCGGCGGGACGATCGCCAGCGCCGCCGCAGTCACCACGATAACGGCGAAGATCAGCCCGGCGGCACCGGCGACGACTGCGCCCCAGCGCAGTTCGCGTCGCAATATCTCCTGTTCGGTCATCGTCGGCCCCTCACCCCACTGCGCCGCGGGGAAGAAGGACGAGGAAATAGACAATCAGCCAGCACCCGATCAGAATCGCGAGAGCGATCCCGGCAAGGGCGAAGGCGCCGCGCGGCGCCACCCGAAGCGCCGCTTCGAGCGCGGCCGCAGACGGTGCGTCAGATCCGTCCTCCAAATGATCCGCAGCCGGCGGTTCATCGCGAATCGACACGGATCGCCTACCTTCCTCCGACATTCGCCGGACGCCCGCTTTGAGCCACATCAGGATGCCCATATCGGGCTTCATCGGCAAGGTAGGGCGGCAGCGGTGGCGAACTTGGGGGCTCCGAGGCGGCGGGTTGGCCCCTCATCATGATCAAACCGGAGCCTCGGACGAATTTACGCGATCCGCAGTGTTCATCACCCGCCGGGCCTCAGCGATGCGATTGATCGTGGCTTTCGCTTCGGGGTTCGCCGCTATGAACCGCTCGAAATCCGCCCGCCGCAATACGAGCAGCTGGCAATAGGTCAGAGCGACGACGTCTGACTGCCGCGGCCGACCGGACAGCAGCGCCAATTCCCCGAAGAACTCGCCGCTCCCGAGCCGCACGCGCCGCTTCTGGAGGATCACCTCGACCGCCCCGGATGCGATGAAGAAGACTGCATCGCCCCGCTCCCCCTTGCGAATGATGTGATCGTTCGGTACCGCGAAGCGGGGACGCAACAGCCGGCACACGCGGTCGAGCTGGCGCTCGTCAAGGCCGGCCAATATGTCGAGCCGGCCAACCAACTGATGGGTGTCGAGCCCGATATCGAAGCGGGGGCGCTGTTCGGCGGCCCGGGCGCCGAGCACGCTTCGCTTCAAATCGTCGTACACCTCATGCGCGATCAGCCCCTCCTCGAACAGGCTCTGATATCGCGTTAATTCCTGGCGCAGCGTCGATTGACGGAGAAACCGCACCTCGATCTCCGCCGCGTAATCGGGGTATTGCCGGCGCAGCGCATCGAGCGCGCTGGCGACCGCGTCGCGCCGCTGGCCGATGATCTCGCCGGTGATGCCGGCGATGCGCTCGCCGAAGAGCGGGCGCACCTGCTGATCGATGAAGCGGACCAAGCGCTCGATCGCGAAGCCCATGATCAAGAGGATTTCGAGCCGATCGGCGAGGCGGTCAGCGAGAGGTCGGACGATGCCCAGCCGGCGATAGAGAAAATGGGCGAAGCGAAAGCCGAACGGAAACGCGAGGGCCGCCTCGCCGGCTTTGCGATAACCGAGGCGCCCTTCGCTCCGCGCCGCCTCGGCAAAGGCGTCGGCGTTACCAAGCAACACCTGGACCGCGGCCGGCGAGGCAACCCGATCGCTCCCCATCCCGAGGACCAGCACGCGCTCCTGGTTGCCGAGAGCGACGAGTGCAATCGCCAGACGGTCTCGCTCGGTCAGGTTCGGTGTCGTGGCCGCCTCGGCGTTGGCCGCCGCGATCTTGGCTTCATAGGGGGCGATGGCGCGCTCGACGGTCGATGGGGAGAGAGCGTGAGTCCGCGCGATCTCGTGCGCCGCCTCGCGGGCCTCCGTATAGGACAGTGCCAGGATCTGGTCGCGCAGCGCCGCATCTCTCGGCGATAAGCGGTCCAGGCCCAAGAGACCGATGACCAGACGCAGCGTCGTGCCGTTGACAAACAATGTGAACAGCACGAAGCCGGTCGCCAGCACGGCGACAAAGCGCTGGATATCCGGCGGCAGCGCCCGGTTTTCGGTCACCGCCAGGGCCAACACCAAGGTCAGCGCGCCGCGCAGACCGCCCCAGATGATCGCGAGCTTGTACGAGGCGTCGATGCGCTGGGTCAGCCCGAAATGCTCGAGCGGCGGTACGAGGATGAATAGCGCGAAAACGCGCGCTCCGAACGCGGCCGCGATCGTCACGCCCAACAAGAGCACGTCGCGAAACCCGATATGGACCAGCAGTCTCGGGACCAGGATCGAGGCCAGCACAAAGATCAACGACCGCGCCCAGAACGCGATCTGTTCCCAGAGATCGGCGAGGAATGACCAATTTTCAGGGGCGATCCGGGACGGTCCGAGCGCACTTACCGTCAGGCCCGCCACCAAGACCGCCACCACGCCGGACACGTGAAAGAGGCGCTCCGCAGCGATAAACGCCAGGTAGGCAAAGGCCAGGGTCAGCGTTGCTTCCGCCAGCCGGTCGTCGCCAACCCGCGGAATGATCCAGAGCAAGAAGCGGCCCGCAAGGAGCCCGACGATCCCACCGCCGACAAAGGACACCGAAAACTCGCCGAGCCCGGCGGCCGCATTCGGTTCGCGCCCCGTCAGGATCATTCCGAGGAGCACGACGAACAGCGCAATCGCGGCGGCGTCGTTGAGCAACGCTTCTCCCTCGACCAGCCGCGTCAGCCGCGCTGGCGCGCCGACGTCGCGGAAGACGGCGATGACCGCCGCCGGGTCCGTCGTGGCGACGACGGCGCCGAGGAGGAGGCAAACCACGAGCGGAACCCCCGCGAACGGCCACAGGGCAAAGCCGACCATCGCCGTCGCGATCAGTGTGGCGATAACCGCGAGGAGCAATATCGCGGCGGCGTCTTCGAGAGTCCGTCTGACGTCCGTGGCAATCCCGGCCTCGAAAACGAGCAGCGGCAGAAAAACGTAGATGAAGGTGACCGAATTGACCGGCACATCGCCAAACGGCCCGATGCCGACCGGGCCGGACAGCCCCAATTGGTTCGAGACCGCCGGGAACGCGCCGATCCCGACACCAACCGCGGCAAGCAGAACGGATGGCGGCACCTTCAGGCGAACCGCAAGCGGCTGGCTTATCCCGACAACGACCAGCAGGCTCGCAATGACGAGCAGCACAAACACGGTATCAAGCATGGTGTCCAGGCGGCCTGCATGGTTCGACAGAACAGTAACGGCGGAAGCCGGCGAGCCGATCGTACTACGCAAGCGCGCAGCTGCGGCGACGGCGACCGGATCGAATCCCCTACCAATCCCATAATATAGAGGCCAGGCTCATCGGGCCAGAATAACCGGAACTGTCCTGTATCCCCGCCGACCATATTGTTTTTTAAAGATCCTATTTTTACGGTTTTTATATTTTGTCAGATGGTGGTGGAGTTGGCCGGTCCCTCCTTTACCTTAAGACTTCTGGGACGGCTTGGTTGGTCGCATCTGCGACCCGCGGGACGGGGACGTCGCCGCCGGCCTCGGGGAAGGGTCAAGGGACATGGCTGGCGAGGGTATATGCCCCTCACCTATGATTGGTCTATTACCATCTACCGGCAGCTATGCCGGACCAGCGCGCGATGGAACATATGATGATGTATATCTCGGCCGCCTTACCTATAAGTTATTGATTTTTCTCAAAGGGTGGCGGAGGGGATGGGATTCGAACCCACGATACAGTGTTAACCGTATAACGGTTTAGCAAACCGCCGCCTTCAGCCACTCGGCCACCCCTCCACCGATGAGCAGGTGCACGGCGTATGCCGCACCATCTGTAGAGTTTCAAGCTGGAGCGGTCAACCGGGTCCGCCTTGGCGCAAAAGAACGTATCACGAAATTGGCGCCGGATTGGCACCGGAGCCCTTTCATCACGTCAGCTTTCTTGGCATCCCGCCCATGGCCGCGTCCATGGCCTTTGCGGCCCAATCGGCCTTGTCGGCGAAAAGGTGTGTGTAGGTGTTCAGCGTGAACGCCGCCGAGGCGTGTCCGAGCCGACCGTCTGCATGGCGACAATCGCGGCGACCGCGATCAGCGCAGCGATCAGACCATACTCGATTGCGGTTGCCCCGGAGTCGTCACGCACCAGGCGGCAATAACCGAATTCCGCGCGAAACGTTCATCCAACAAGCCCATCACAAATCTCCTTGGTTGATTGCGTGTTACAGGCTGGACGATACGTCGCGATCGGGGACCGGGAAATTCGGTTTTATCCTGCCGGTAAACTACCTTTGCAGGAGCTAGGTCCCGGTCGTCTCAGGTAGTGAAAAACAGATGGGAGCCGGTCAGCGCAGGGGCGCCGGTCAGCGTGGCGACAAGATGCGAGGTACTGCCGCCGCCGTTGCCGTCGGCATCGAAGTGCAGCTGTCCGTTGGCGGTATCGTAGGAAAAGCGCTGCGTCAAATTGGTGAAGCACCGGTGCTGTTGGCGACAAAAAGGTTCGTCGGCAGCGCCTGCGGCGTCGAGCTCGCTCCAGGGAGCCCGAGCGAGAAGCCGAAATCGCTGAACACGATCTCGTTGGTCGAGGACCCGAGGAAATCCGTGATGATGTTGGCTTGGGGGGACCCGGAGAAGACGAACTGGTTGGTCCCGCCGTTCCCCTTCATCATGGTCCCGCCGGCTGCGAAGAACACATCGTCACTGGCGCCCCCGGTCAGCTTATCGGCCCCGATGCCGGCAGAGACGTGGATTGCATCCGAGGAAGGCAGCGTCGCCGCGTTGACGGTGTTGCCGGAATCGCCGTCATTAACCGTGATGATGCTGCCGGTGAAGTTGGTGCTGTTCAGCGTCAGCGTGTTCGCCCCGCCATCGGCGAGCGTGATCACGGGGAAACCGGAGATGTGGGTCATCGTGTCGGTTCCCGGGATGCCGAACACGAGCCCGGCGCTTCCTCCGCCCGTCAGCGCGCCGGTGACGGTCACATGGTCGATCATCAACGTGCTGCCGGCGCCGGCAGCAAAAGTTGCCCCGGAGGCAATCGTCACGCTGTTGAGCGTGCTACTGGACGATGCGCTGCTTCCGATCGCGCCCGCTCCGATAAGCGTGCCGCCGCTGACCGTTCCGCCATTCAGGGTGAGGCCCAGCGGGCCCGGGCTCCCTGAAACGGTCATGCTGCCGCCGAGGTGGAGAACTCCGCCGCTATCGATCTGGATCGAGCCCGCATCGGTCGAGGCACCGGACAGTGTCAGGGTCGCCGTCGCGGCGTTCCCCGCAATGTCGACTTTTCCGCTGCCGAGATTGGCGAGTGCGGCCGCCGTGACATTCGTCGTCTGGGTAAGGCTGCCGTTCCCGATATCGAGGGTGGCGCTGTTGCTGAGCGTGCCGCCGATAGTCAGCCCGCTGCCCCCGACGCCCTGATGGTCGACGCCGAGGAACCCGGTGTTCGAAAGCCCGACAGTAGTGGTCACCAGGGCGCCCGCGTCGATTTCGAGCGTACCGGCATCGCTCGCGAGCTCGGTCAATGCGCTGTTGCTTGTTGGGGTCGCGGCGAGCGCCACCCGCGCTCCGGTGCCGGTGAGGTCCAGCACGGCGCCCGAGCTGATCGCGGTGATCGCGCCGCTCAGATATTCGAGGAGCGCGTCGTTCGTGAGCTTGTCGATCCCGGTCAAGGTCAGCGGCGCCGCCCCGGTGATATTCAACGTGGCCTGGACTGACCGCGCCCCGGTCAGATCGATCTCCCCGGTGTTCGAGAGCCCGGCCGCCTTGACTAGCGTCGCCTTGCTGAGGGCGGTATTGCCGATCTTGAGACCGTTGGAACCCCCCGCGTTGTTGGTCAGTTTCCCGCCGATCGTCAGCCGGCTGCCGCCGGCACCGCCGCTGATGTCGACCTCCGTGGCGCCAGTGTTGGTAAAGGCAACGGTGGTGGCGACCACCGCGCCGTTCTCGAGATCGAGAGTGCCGGCGTTGCCGGCGGGCTTGGTCAGCGCGCTGTTGCTGCTGGGGGTCGCGGCGAGCGCCACCCGCGCTCCGGCGCCGGTGAGGTCCAGCACGGCGCCGCTGCCGATTGCCGTGATCGCGCCACTCCCGTATTCGAAAAGCGCGTCGTTCGTGAGCCTGTTGATCCCGGTCAGCGTCGCCGGCGCCGCCCCGGTGATATCCAGGGTCGCCAGTACGGACGGGGCGCCGGTCAGATCGACCTCCCCGGTGTTCGAGAGACCGGCCGCCTTGACGAGCGTCGATGCAGCGAGGTTGGGGTTGCCGATCTTGACGCCGACGCCGCCGGCGACATTGTTGGTCAGTATCCCGCCGATCGTCAGCATGCTGTTGCCGGTGCCGGAATCATCGACCTGGATCAGACCGCCGTTCGAGAAGCTCGTGGTCGTGGTGACGACCGCGCCGCCGTCGAGGCGGAACGTGCCGAGGTTGCCCCCCGCCGGGTTGCTCCCAAGCGTCCTTAGCGCGCTGTTGCTGTTGGGAGCGGAGGCGAGCGCGACCCGTGCCGTGGCGCCGTTCAAAGACAGTGTGGCCCCGCTACCGATCCCCGTGATTGCCCCGCTGCCGTATTCGAGGAGCGCGTCGTTCGTCAGCAGAAATATTCCGGTGGAGGTTGCCGGCGCCGCCCCGGTAATATTCAGCGTGGCCTGATCCGAACGTGCGCCGGTCAGATCGACCTCAACGGTGTTCGAGAGCCCGGCCGCCGTGACCGTGGTCGCCACGCCGAGGCTGCTATTGCCTATCGTAATGTGGCCGCTGTTGCTGAGCGTTCCGCTGATCGTCAACAAACTGCCGCCGGCGCCACCGGCGCTGTCGGCTTCCGTGAGGCCGGTGTTGGTAAAGCCACCGGTGATGGCGACCGCCGCGCCGTTCTCGAGATTGAAGGTGCCGGCATTACCGGCAAGGCTTTTCAGCGCGCTGTTGGTGCTCAGCGATCCGGCGAGCGCCACCCGCGCGTTGGGGCCGTTGAGCGACAGCGTCGAGCCGATAACGATATTGTTGATCGCCCCACTCGAATATTCGAGAAGCGCGTCGCCGGTGAGATTGTTGATCCCGGTAAAGGTGAAGGGCGCAGCCGTTTTGACGTTGAGCGTCGCGCGAATCGTCCCGCCGCCGGTTAGATTAATCGACCCGGCGTTCACCAAATTGGCCACCGTGACGACTGTCGCGGCCGGTAGTAAGCCATTGCCGATAAAGATGTTGCCGCGGTTGGTCAAGGTCCCGCCGAGGGTCAACCGGCTGCCGCCGACGCCACTGCTGCCGTCGACATCGATGACCCCATTGTTCAGGAAATCGACGGTGGTGCCGACGACCGCACCGCCCTCGAGGCGGAGCGTTCCGACGTTGCCGCCGAGTTGGGTCAGCGCGCGCCAAACTCGTGCTCAGACTTAAGTTATCGAAAAGGGTGGTAGGCCCGGCAGGACTGCAATAGGTCTTGTGTCTCAAAGTCTTAGACGGCGGTTTGCCACTATCGGCGCTCGTTGACATCAAAAGCTTTTTCTGGCGCGGTGGCAAACCGCGGCACCGAGGCGCGTCACACCAGAGCGAAACGGCGAGCGTCAACGCGCGACAGCAAACGCATGCCCATCGTAGCGGCCAGCAGCCTTGTCGCCTCCGCGAATTGGCCGCCGGCGACGAGCTTTGTTACAGCCTCGTTCAGATACCTCATCGCGTCCGCCATGGCGGGGATGTGCCCGGGCGTAATCGGATGCCCGAAACGCCTGAAGATCGCGGCGACATCTTTGGCCTTGCCGTGCGCGGCATCCGCCATCAGGCGGTTGAACCGCATCATCCCCTTGTCGAGCGCCTCGATCTCGGTGTTCGCTTGCTTCGCCGCGTAATGCCAGCCGGCGAGCTGTTCAGTCGGCATCCCGGTCTTGAGCGCCCCGAAATGGAGCTTCGTCGAAAAGTCAGAGGTCGCCTTCAGCATCTCGAAAATCCCGGCGACGCTCCCCGCCGCGGCGAGGCCGGTCATCGAGAAAGCAAGGCTGGTGATCCCGCTGGTGAGGTTCCTTATCTCTCCGAGGGCACCCCGGGCGCGGGTCGCCAACATCCTCATGCCGCTTTCCTCGGCGAGGCTGCCGAGCCGGTCGCCGACCTGGCGCAGCGGCGCGGACATCGCGGAGATATGCTGGTTGATCGCGCGAAATTTTGCCGATGCCTGGTCAATCGCGGTGATGACGACGCGCAATTCCTGCGACGACTCGGCCATGCTAGTCCCCCCTCAAATTGTCGGCGACCCGGCGCGCCTGCTCCTCAAACAGCTGCAGATCGTCGAGCGGCATCGCCATCACGACACTCGGGTCAAGTCGCCAGAACCAGGCTACGTCGAAGGCTCGATCGATCAGGGCGCGGGGCTCGACGAAGAATTCATATCCTCGGCCGTCGCGCCCACGGTAAAACCCACCAAGGTCATCGACAGCAGGTTGAAATCGCGCGCCGCGAGCTCGTCGACCGAGGGGTGCGGAATCGCGCAGATCATCGACAGCAGATTTGCGCAGGCTTCGTAATCGGGCGCGATGGCGCCCGTGCCGCTGCCCTTAAACGGCGACCCGGCGCTGCGCAATTCCTTGACCGTCGGTGGCCGCAGGGTCAGCTCGGAAAGCGTCTCCCCGTGCGCCCGGATCGGCTTTGTCAGCCTGATCGTCACGCTGTCGGCGTTGGGGTTGGGGTTGGGGTCGGACAAAATCGTTTCTCCTCGCTATGCCGCCGGCCGGGACGGCCGGCGCTATGGGTTGCTTGGCTCCTTCACTCCGCTATCGGCGGGGCCGCCGATCGGCGGCCAGGGCCTCATCGACCCGCCGGCTGGCCGCATCGAGCGGCCCGCCGACAGCGAGCAATGTCACGGCGAATAGGCCGCCGATAGCGCGGGCTGTCGCGTCGAACACCCGGAAGCGCGGGCCGTCCATATCGAGCAAACCGCCGACCTCGCGCACTTTCGCCGCGACCGCCTGGAAGCGCGGGTCACCCGCACCGAGCAAAGCGAGGCTGATCTCGCGCATTTTCGCGGCGAGCGCATCGAAGCCCGGGGTCGTCCTGAGACCGGCGCTGACCGCTCTCAGGAGCAGCTCTGTGTGTGCCATTTGCGGCGGCATCGGGCGCGACCTACGCCGCGTCGCCGCTGACCAGCCGATCGAAAGCCTGCTTGGGCACGAGCAGTCGGCGCCCAATACGGATCGTCGGTATCTGACCTTTCGCGGCGGCCTCATAGGCCAGCGTGCGCGAGATCCCGAGCGCGGCGCCGGCCTCAATTATCGTCAGGGTTCGCCGGTCGGGGCCGGCCGTGTTTTCGTCCATCAGATCGTCCTATGGCCCCGGATGTGGGGCTGACTTTGGGTGTTCTAGCACGTTCTGCGTGACCCCACAATAGGGGTTGACCCCAAAACAGGGGCTAGTATACTAGGCGGCACGCGAACGCACAGCATAGGACGAGAAAAGATGGCTGCAAACCGCAAGCGCTCGGCGACGGTCGATATCAAGATCCGCATGAAGGAACCGCTACGGGCGGAAATCGAACGTTCGGCCAGGGAAAAGGGCATCTCGATGAATGCCGAGATGACCGAGCAGTTGGGACGGATCTATGAACAGCCAGACCTCCTCGTCGAGGCGGCGCTCGAAAGCGTTTACGGCCCGAAAGTTGCCGGCATCGTTTCAACCATGGCGCACCAATTCGCTCGCAATGGCTGGATCACCGCCCTTATCGATGCTGAGGGCGACTCGCGCGCAGCACGGCGGGGCGCTTGGCTTGCCAGTCCGGTTGCCTACGATCTGGCGGTGAGGGCAGCCAACTTCGTCATGGAACAGTTCCGGCCGAGCGGCGACCCGTCGCGGCCGGGCACGTTCGCCACCAAGGAGAGCCGCCAGCGACATGCGGAATGGCGGGCCGCGTCCGATTTGGCCGCGATCAGAGACCCTCGCTGGAGCGAGCAGTTCCCGCCGGACGCGAGAAATTGGGAATCTGAGCACGCTGCGGAGCAGGCGCGGCGTCTGCTCACCCCCGATCTGGTGTCACGGATACCGGACAGGGGCAGCGCCCAGGACATCATGGAACAAACCCTCGGCCGGGAGGCGAACCCGCGATGAAGAAAGATCGACCGGGAAGGGACCAGACCTTGCGTGCGGTCATCGCCGTCCTCGACAGCACGGCGGCGCCGTTTCATGCGATCAACGAGCACTTTGCGGCGACGTCGGCGCCGCTCCGGCAGATCGACGATCGGCTTGGCGCCTTGGCCGAGGAAACCGGGTTGCGTCGCCAGCGCCGACCACGCGGAGCACCCCGCCTTCAACGCGCGCTTGTCATCCGTGGATGCGGTGCTCGCCTGGCTCCGCGAGCACGGCCGCGATGAGATGCTCGGGAATCCAATGGGCGAAGCTAAACCCAGCTGCCTCCCCGACGCGCATTCGGTGCGCGCCACGACGGGAACCTGGTGGTGCCCACACGCTCAGTCCATAGGGAAGGTTCGGTGTCCGGCCCATTTGCAAGATCATCGCCTTCACGTAGCCGGTGGGATAGTGCGGCTGCCCGCCCGAAAAGGGCGTCTTCACCAATCAACAAAGTGATGAACATCGAGTGGGGGGCCGAAGGCGAGGCCAGCCTTTTCAGTTTTCGCGGGGGCGCCTGGGAAGCCCAGCTCCTCGCCGCGCTCGCCGCGGCGGCCGAATAGGCGCGCACGAATGGCCCGCGGACCCGCCACATTCCGGCAACGCGATGTCGCCGCTGCGATCAGGGCGGCAAAGGCGGCCGGTTGTGAGGTGGTGCGGGTCGAGGTTGACAAGGCCGGCAAGATTATCGTCGTCACCGCCGGCAAGCCCGAGCCGCCGCCACCCAGCGACAAACGCAACGAGTGGGATCAGTCGACATGACCAGAATTCGGCTGCCGCGCATTCACGAATTCCGCGATCGGTATGGCAAGGTCCGGCGCTATTTCCGCTTTCCTGACGGCAAGCGCGTGCCGCTGCCGGGCGCCCCTGGCACCCCGGCGTTCATGGCGGCCTACAACGCCGCGCTCGCCGGCGAGGCCGCGCGTAGCGACGTCGTCGTCGACCGCACGCTTGCCGGCACCGTCAATGCCGCGGTGACCAGCTATTTCAACTCCGCTGCCTTCCAGGCCGGCGCGCCCGACACCCGCCGCACTCGCCGGAACATCCTTGAGCGGTTTCGCGAGGAGCATGGCGAACACCGAATCGCGCTTTTGCAGCCCGTCCATATCGGGCGCATGGTCACGGCCAAGGCCGGCACGCCATCAGCAGCCCGCAACTTCCTCAATACGCTGCGCGCGCTGATGAAGCATTGCCTGTCGGAGGGGATGATCGCGAGCGACCCGACCGAAGGCGCCAAAAGCGCGCCGATCAAGACTTCTGGATATCGCACCTGGACCGAGGACGACATCGCAGCCTTCGAGGCGGAGCACGCGATCGGCACCCGCGCTCGCCTCGCGCTCGCGCTCTTGCTCTACACCGCGCAGCGCCGCGGCGACATCGTGCGCCTGGGGCGGCAGCACGTTCGCGACGGGCTGCTCCAGCTCCGCCAACAAAAGACCGGGGCGACCCTGGTTATTCCGGTGCACCCCGCGCTTGCCGAGATCCTGGCGGCGACACCGAGCGATCATCTCACCTTCCTGACCACTGCGGGCGGCAAGCCGTTCTCGGCGCCCGGCTTCACCAACTGGTTTCGCGATATGTGCAACGACGCCGGCTTGCCGCGCGGCACCTCGGCGCACGGGCTGCGCAAGGCCGCCTGCCGGCGCCTCGCCGAGGCCGGCTGCTCGGCCAACGTCATTGCCTCGATCAGCGGCCACGCCAGCTTGCGCGAGGTGCAGCGCTACACCGCCGCCGCCGACCAGGCGCGGATGGCGCGCTCGGCGATGGACACGATGGTCGCGGCCTTCCCGACCAAAAGGAGGTGACACCCGATGGCGACGCGGCGCCGCTGCGACCTCTCTGCCGAAGAAAATCGGCTGATCAACGACTGCATTCAGAACCGTCCTGAGGTGCAGAAGCTGATCGACGATCATTATGGCGAGGGGGTGGGCTGCTACGATCTCGGATGGTCCGACAGCGTGATCGCGACTTGGTTTTCTCTCCCGGTTGCGGTCATCGCGTGGATGCGAGAGTCAATTTACGGGCCAATTGGGACGCGCCACGAACAGGGGCGTCCCCTCAGTGCGGGACGGTGAGAACATCCGATTGGCAAACCGGGTAATGGGTTTGCCAGATCCGCTCCCATCTATTTGAAAACAAAGGCCGCAGCGCGGCGGGTGGTAGGCCCGGCAGGACTCGAACCTGCGACAACGCCGTTATGAGCGGCGCGTTCTAACCAGCTGAACTACGGGCCCGCTAGATACGGCAGCATTATTATAATCGTCATGGCCGGGCGTGTCCCGGCCATCCACGTTATCTCCTGCGTCGCCCGTGCCCATGTCCCAACAAACGCACGGCGATGGCGGTCGCGATAATCGAGAGCGACGTCCGATCGAGTATAAGCACGATGATGAAGAGCGTAAGCGCGACGCCCTGCCGACCGTCCTCCGGAGGACGCGCTAGCGGCTCGGAGACGACGCTGCGCCTCCCTGATGGTCCGTAAATCGGGCGATGGCCGCCCCATTTCAAGCCGAGCCGTCATGTTCTCGCGGCCGTCTACGTGGATGGCCGGGACACGCCCGGCCATGACGGCTACGAACCCCGGACGAGCCTAGTCCAGAATCCGCGCGACCGGCCGTGGCTCAGAGGGTCACGTATCAAGAAAGCTGCGCAGTTTGCGCGAGCGGCTCGGGTGTTTCAGTTTCCTGAGGGCCTTCGCCTCGATCTGGCGGATGCGCTCGCGGGTCACCGAGAATTGCTGGCCGACCTCTTCCAAGGTGTGGTCGGTGTTCATGCCGATGCCGAAACGCATTCTAAGCACGCGCTCCTCGCGCGCGGTCAGGGAGGCGAGGACCCGGGTCGTCGTCTCGCGCAGATTGGCCTGGATCGCTGCATCCAATGGCAATACCGCGTTCTTGTCCTCGATGAAGTCGCCGAGATGGCTGTCTTCCTCGTCGCCGATCGGGGTTTCGAGGCTGATCGGCTCCTTGGCGATCTTCAACACCTTGCGGACTTTTTCCAACGGCATCGCCAGCTTTTCGGCGAGTTCCTCGGGGGTCGGCTCGCGGCCGATCTCGTGCAGCATCTGGCGCGAGGTGCGCACCAGTTTGTTGATCGTCTCGATCATGTGCACGGGGATGCGGATCGTGCGCGCCTGATCGGCGATCGAGCGGGTGATCGCCTGGCGGATCCACCAGGTTGCATAGGTCGAGAATTTGTAGCCGCGGCGGTACTCGAATTTATCGACCGCCTTCATCAGGCCGATATTGCCTTCCTGGATCAGGTCGAGGAATTGGAGCCCGCGGTTGGTGTATTTCTTGGCGATCGAGATGACGAGCCGCAGATTGGCCTCGACCATCTCCTTTTTCGCCCGGCTCGCCTCGCGCTCGCCGCGCTGCACGGTCTGGACGACGCGGCGGAATTCCGCGATCGGCAATCTGGCTTCGGCGGCAATCTGCGCGATCGCGGCGCGGTGCCGGGTGACATCCTCGGCGTGACGCTCAACCAGCCGCGCCCAGCCGCGGCCGGGCAGCTGGGCGGCCCGCTCCAGCCAATCGGCGGCGAGCTCATCACCCAGATAAAGCGGCAGAAACTCACCGCGCCTGACCCCGGCGCCCTCGGCCAGCCGCAACAGCCGACCCTCCTCGGTGACGAGGCGGCGGTTGAGGGCATAGAGCTGTTCGACCAGGTGTTCGATCCGGATGTTGCTGAAACGCACCCGCTTCAAGAGCTCGATGATTTCGCCCTTGAGCTTGTCGTAACGGCGCTCGGTAACCCGCGGCAACGCCACGCCCTTGATCACCGCGGTAACCCGCTGGTCCTGGACCTTGTGGATCTTTTTGTGCGCCGCCGCGACCGCGTCGAAGATCGCCGCCATGCTCGGCGTCAGCTGCGCTTCCATTGCGGCGAGGGAAATCGAGCTTTCCTCGCCGTCCGCCTCCTCGCCTTCGCCCTCGGCCTCGCTTTCGGCGAGTTCGGCGGCGGCCTCCTCGCCCTCGGCCGGCTCCGCTTCGCCCTCGGCTTCGGCGGCCTCCGCGGCCTTCAGCATCGCCGCCTCGGCCTCGTCGAGGATGGCGCTGCCGTAGGTCGCGTCGAGATCGATGATGTCGCGCAAGAGCATCTTGTTTTCGGCGAGCGCGTCGCGCCAACCCACCAGCGCGCGCACGGTCAAGGGGCTCTCGCAGATGCCGCCGATCATCATGTCGCGGCCGGCTTCGATGCGCTTGGCGATGGCGATCTCGCCCTCGCGCGATAGGAGCTCGACCGAGCCCATCTCGCGCAGATACATGCGCACGGGGTCGTCGGTGCGGCCGATATCGTCGTCATCGACATTGCCGCGGACTTCGCTTTCGCCATCCTCGGCCTCGGCCTCGGCCGGCTCTTCGCTTTCCTCGCTCTCGATGACGTTGATGCCGAGCTCGGAGAGCATCGTCATCGTGTCCTCGATCTGCTCGGAAGAAACCTGGTCCTGTGGCAACGCGGCGTTCAATTCGTCATAGGTCAGGTAACCGCGTTCCTTGCCCTTGAGCACCATCTTCTTGATGGCGATGGCAATCTGGTCGAGGAGCGGAGCTTCGGCCGCATCCTCCCGGGTTTCTGCCGTTTCCGCCACGGTAGCCGCTTTGCTCGCCATTCCGTCGTCCCTTAATGAACCAAGAGGGTTATGCCCGGCCGTTGTGGAACGCGCGCCCCACACATTCGCCGTGTTCGGTCCGTTGAAAAGCCATCTGGTGAGAAGCCATCTGGGGCCCGCTATTCAAATCCGCCGACCGGGCCATCCAGCGCCTCGCGATCCTTGAGCGCCTTCAGCCTTTGCCAGTTCTCGTCCGATGCATCCGCCCCGAATGCGCGCGACGCAGATTCCCGGTCGCCGGGGTGCCGGGCCCGCAGGAGTTGGAGCGTCTCGGTCAGTCCGGACCTAATCACCTCAGGATCGTCTCCTCCGCGCGCAGCAAACCCTGCGTGTCTTGCGACGGTGATCGTTAAAGTGCCGAGAATTTCTGCGTGGCCGCAATTGGCTAAGTGTTGTTGAAGCGCGCTGGCGTCAAGCCCCGGATGTGCGTGCCCGATCTCTAGAATCGCGCGGCGCAGGCTGTCAAGCTCCGGCTCGGGAACCTCAATCGCGGCAATCTCCTCGATCCATTCCTCGATCAGGGAGGGCCAACGGACGAAAACCCCGAGAAAAACCTCGCGATTGCGCCGGCCGGCCGAGACCGGCGGCGCGAAATCCGCCGCGAACTCGGGGCGCGGTGGCTTGCCGCGCGGTATCTCGCCCTTTTTCGCCGGACGACGCTCTTCACGGCCCAGCTCGGCCAAGCGGTTGCGCAAGAAACGTCGATACTCGTACTGAACGGTGCGATCGCCAATACGATCGACGTGCTCCATTAGCCGGGCTTCAAGGTCCGCTCGTTTTTCTGGCGTGTTGACCGGCCGAGCGGCCAATTCATCCTGCCACAGCTTTCCGGATAATGGCCGCGCGACGGCAAGTACTTCGGCAAAGGCGGAAGGACCGCCACCGCGGATTAGCGTATCGGGATCTTCCCCCGACGGAAGCACAGCGAAGCGAAGGCTGTGGCCCGGCTTCAGCAGCGGTAGCGCACGGTCGAGCGCGCGCAGCGCGGCGCGCTGCCCCGCCGCATCGCCATCGAAGCACAGCACCGGCTCGGGCGAGAGCCGCCACAGCTCATGGAGCTGCATCTCGGTTAAGGCGGTGCCGAGCGGGGCTACCGCGGCAGCGAACCCGGCGCGGTGCAGCGCGATCACGTCCATATAGCCCTCGACGACGATCGCCGCCGCCGCGCCCTCTCCCTCCCGCGCGAGGCCAGCTCGCGCCACCGCCCAGGCATAGAGAACCCGGCCCTTCTCGAAGAGCGGGGTATCGGGCGAATTGAGATATTTCGGCTGATCGTTGCCAATGGTGCGGCCACCGAAGGCGATGACCCGGCCGGCGCGGTCGCCGATCGGGAACATCACCCGCCCGTGGAAATAATCGTAGGGGTTGCCGCCGGTTTCGGGGAGGCGCATCAGCCCGGCTTCGACGAGCATCGGCTCCGGGAATTCGCCGGCGAGCGCACGGCGCAACGATTGGCGATTGGCCGGCGCCCAGCCGAGGCGGAAGCGGCGGATGGTTTCCTCGTCGAGGCCGCGCGCGGTCAGATACTCGCGGGCGCGCGCTCCGGCGGGCGCCCACAACTGCGCCTCGTAAAACTCGGCGGTGGCGGCGAGCGCTTCCAAGAGCGTCTTCTGGCGCTGCGCCCGCTCGCGGTCCTGCGGGGTCTGCTGCGGGACGGTGAGCCCCGCTTCGCCGGCCAGCCGCTCGACCGCCTCGATAAAGTCGAGATTGTCGGCGCGCATGAGAAACCCGATCGCGTCGCCATGCGCGCCGCAGCCGAAGCAATGGAAAAACCCCTTTTCCTCAACGACATAGAAGGACGGCGTCTTCTCGTTGTGGAACGGACAGAGCCCGCCCTGCTCGCGGCCGCGCCGGGTCAGCCGCACGCGGCGCCCGACCAGATCGCCGAGCGGAACCCGGCTGCGCAGCTCGTCGAGAAACCCGGGCGGGAAGGCCATGACTACCTTGAGGACCGCGGGCCTGTGGCCCGCCCCCTCCCTAACCCTCCCCCGCAAGCGGGGGAGGGAAGGGTGGGGGTAATACGGGCGGGACGCCCTCGGTCCAAGAAAATCATTGTCGTGTCATCCCAGTAACTGTTTCACCGCCGCGCCGGCGCGGGCGAGGTCGATCGTGCCGGAGTGGCGCTCGCGCAGGCCGGTCATGACCTTGCCCATGTCCTTGATGCCGGCGGCGCCGGTCTCGGCGATCAGCGCCCGCACCGCCGCCTCGATCTCG
>JBARKH010000645.1:0-7632 GCA_049801295.1 Allostellaceae bacterium
CCGCGGCGCCGGGCCGGCAACGGCGGGCCCTGGCGCGATGCCGGCCGCACAATCGGCGCGCGGCCGCAAGGTGTTGCTCATCGATCACGAGGATTCGTTCGTCCACACGCTGGCCGGCTATATCCGCACGACCGGGGCCGAGGTCACGACGCTGCGCCATGACTTCGCGCGCGCGCAGCTCAAGGGCGGGCTGCGGCCGGATCTCGTTGTGTTGTCGCCGGGGCCGGGCCGCCCCAAGGACTTTGCGATCGGCGAGACGCTCGACCTCCTGCTCGAACGCGGCATCCCGGTCTTTGGGGTGTGCCTTGGGCTGCAGGGCATCGTCGAATATTTCGGCGGGTTGCTCAGCGTCCTCGAGGTGCCGATGCACGGCAAGCCCTCGGTCGTGCGCGCCCTGCCCGGCCGGCTCTTACGCGGCCTGCCCGAACGCTTCACGATCGGGCGCTATCACTCGCTCTATGCGGTGCGCGAAGGATTGCCGGCGGTACTCAAGGTCGTGGCCGAGACCGAGGACGATGGCGTGGTGATGGCGATCGAGCACGTCTCGTTGCCGATCGCCGCGGTTCAGTTTCACCCCGAATCGGTGATGACCTCACCGGCCGAAATCGGCATGCCGATTATCGAAGCCGCGTTGGCGCTGCTGTGCGAGCCGGCGGCGGTGGAGTAGTACAAGCCCTTAGCCGCTATAGTCCTGCTGCAACCTTCCGGGGGGCGGGAGCGGCAACACCAGCGCCTCTTCATTCGAATGCCGCTTCTCCGCTGGGCGCAAATCATCCAGCAGAATTCGGTCATACGAAGCGGCGTTGTAATCGGAGAGCACGACGGGCAGCCAGCCCGCCTCTGCTAGGCCAAGTAGCCGCGGATACCAGCCTGCGTAAGTGTAATCCCATCCTTGGCCGCAGTCGGCGAGCGTACGGAACCGAACGAGGAATTTATCTGCAAGTGATCGAGCATTCTCACGTTCGGCGGCGTTCCAGCCAAAGTAATGGTTATCGTCGCCGGATGTATAGCGCGCAATCATCGCGGTCGATTGCACTTCGACATCGTCCGGCATTGCCGCCGCCGTCTCCAGGAGTATGGCGCCGTGATTTCGATAAAAAAGGATCACCGGGCCAATCCAGCAGCGCCAATAGGCCCCGCTCGGTGACATGAACGGCATCACCCGAAGCCCTTGGTATCCACGTTTGTGAAGTTCGGCGACCATCGCGAGCACGCGAACTGCGCGACGGACGTGTGGCTCGGGATGGCGCGCCATGGCGGTTAATCCGATTTTCCGGTCTCCCGGGGATAATAGTGCAAAGCGCTAGAGATCGACCGACCATACTTGGACGCCGTGCCGCACGCACTGCAGACGCGTAATTCCCCGGAAGCGGGGGGACATAAAGAACACGTAGCGATGTTTTTCCGACCGGGCCGCCAGCTTCGCTAGGTCCGCTGCGAGCTTCCCGTTATTGCGCGGCGTGACCGCCGCAAAGGTTTCCGCTCCGACCAAGCCTTCGGCCTCGCTCATAATGTCGAGCGCAAGAGCGGCATGAGCGCCCGGAGCCAGGCGAAACCCGCCGGCGTCCGGATGCAGCAGGAGCAGCTGGCGGGCGGCCGCGAGCGCCACAGCGAATGTCCAGGTCTGATTGATCTGCTCCACCAGGTTGAGGGGACGGTCCTCAATGGGGTGGAAGCCGATCGGTTCGAACTTCATTCGGCGAAGCATGTCGAGCGGGTCGCCCGACTGCGCGGCGATCCATTTCTGGACGCGGGTTGCCGCCGCTCGGAGCTTCTCGGTCAGGCGATCGGCGTCGGCAACCGTTCGAACGGTCAAATAGGCGGGAAAGGTGGCCTTCGGCATTTCTCTCCTTTCCGCATCCTCGGCGACCTCCGCGGTGAGAACTTCCGTTAAAACATCCGGTCGAGAGCCTCGCGCTGGATCTCGACCGGGAAGCGCTGGCGCAGGATCTTTGTGAATTCGCCGGCGACGCCGGCCTGGGCGTCGCCCGCCAGCTGACCCGACAGCTCCTGGGCGGCCGCGTCGGGAATGGTTTCGGGCGACTGGATCTCCTTCAATTGCGCGGTATAGGCGGTGGTGTCGTCGCTCGCCGTGACGACGTCGCCGGACTTCGCCGCGAACAGCTTCGCAATGAGCGCCGGCGGGACGCTCTGGCCCTTTTCCGCGGCGCGCGACAGCGGAGCCCGCGGGAGCAATGTCAATCGTTGGTCCGCCGCCACCTTGGCAAGCGCCACGCCCGGGGTGACCGCGGCGGCGAGCGCCTCGGCCTGTTTGGTTGCGCTCGCGCGCTTCTGCTCGGCCTGCCACGCCTTGACCGCCTGGTCCTTGACCTCGGCGAGCGGCTTCACCTGCGGCGCGGTGATCTTGTCGACATGGAGCGCGAAAATCGACCCGTCATCGGTATCGGTGACCCGGCTGGTGTCGCCCTGGGCCGTGGCGAATGCGGTCTTGAGGATATCGGCGGGCGCGACGGGGAGGGTCACCGCCTTCCCTTGCGCGTCGTGACCGGTCTCATCGGATGCCACGATGGTCGTTGTCTTGAGCTGGTATTTCGCGGCGACATCGGCGAGCGAGCCGCCGCCGGCCAAGGCGTCGTCGGCCTGGTTGCCGATCTTGTCGAGGCGGTCGGCCGCGTCCTGACGCCTCAGTTCAGCCTCGATCTTGGGCTTGGCCTCCTCGAAGCTTTGCGTTGCCGCCGGCTCGATCTTGACGACCCGCAGGATGTGCCAGCCGAGCGGGCTTTTGACCGGCGAGCTCAGCTGGTTGAGCGGCAGCTCGAAAGCAACGTCGCCCAGTTCGTGCGGGATCTCCTGGCGGCTCAGGAGGCCGAGGTCGACGGTGTCCGGGTCCTGTCCGCCGGTCGCCGTCGCGACTTCCTTCCAATCCCTGCCGGAAGCGACCGCCGCCGCGGCCTCCTTGGCCTTGTCTTCCGAGGGCGCGAGGATCTGCTGGATTTCGCGCCGCTCCGGCGTCTCGAACTCGTCCTTGCGCTCTGTGTATTCCTTGCGGAGCCGGTCTTCCGTTATCGCGCCGGCTGGTTCGAGATCGGTCGGGGAGAGGCTCGCGACGGTGAAGCTGCGGTATTCAGGGGAGCGGAACAGGTCCGGATGGGCCTTGTAGAATTTATCCAGATCGGTCTCGCTCGGCTCGCCGATATTGGTGACCGAAGCCGCGGGGAAGGCGACGATGTCGGCCAGCCGCTTTTCATTGCGATAGCGATAGAGGACATCGACGACCGGCCGCGGCATGCCGATCCCGGCAGTGATCGCCTGCAACAGGTCGCTGCGCGGGATCTCGTGCCGCAATCGCGCGACCAGCTGGTCCTCGCTCAGCCGGTTCGCCGCCAGCAACTGGGCGAAGAGCTGGCGATCGAACTTGCCGTCGGGCCCGCGGAACGCCGGGTTGGCATAGATCGCGCCGCGCACCTCCTCGTCGGAGACGTCAAGGCCGAGCCGCGCGGTTTCTTGGTCGAGGAGGCTGCGGTCGATCAATTGGCCGAGGAGCGTCTCGATGATCCCGAGGCTCTTGACCTGGCTCGGGTCTATCGCGGTGCCGAATTGCGCGCGCAGGCGCTCGAGCGCCGGCACCAACGCCGACTGCAGTTCCTCGGCCCGGATGCTCTGGGCGCCGACGGTGGCGATAACGGTGTCAGGGGAGTGCGACTGGTAATAATCCGATCGCGTATAGATCCCCCAGAACCCGAACGAGACGATCAACAGCCCGAACAGGACTTTGACGACGATGGAGCCCGCTCTGCCCCGGATCCATTGCATCATGGCGCGAAATGCCCGATTTGGCGGGTGTCGCGGCTGGTTGACCTCCGCGAACCCCGGTGTGATCGTAACGGCGAACATAGAGATGGCCCGGCGCGGTCGCAACATTCGGCGGTGCCGATGCCTGGCACGCCGGGAGAGCGGGAATGCCTGAACGAAACCAGCTGGTTGCCGGCAACTGGAAGATGAACGGGCGGCGCGCCGACGCGATCGCGCTCGCGCGCGCCATCGCTGATCGCGCTCAAGCGCCGCATGCCTGCGAACTCCTGGTGTGCCCACCCGCGACGCTGTTGGTGCCGGTAAGCGAGGCGCTCGCCGGTGGTAATGTCGGGCTCGGCGGCCAGGATTGCCATGCCGCGCCTTCGGGCGCCTATACCGGCTCGATCAGCGCCGAGATGTTGCGCGATGTCGGGTGCAGCCACGTCATCGTCGGCCATTCCGAGCGGCGCCATGGGCTCGGCGAGAGCGACGCCGATGTGCGGGCGAAGGCCGAGGCCGCATGGCGGGCCGGGCTCGTCGCGATCGTCTGCGTCGGCGAGACCCGGGCCGAGCGCGAGGCGGGGAGGGCGGTCGCGGTGGTGACCGCCCAGCTCGCCGGCTCCGTCCCCGAAGGTGCGGGCGCTGGCCGACTGGTCATCGCCTACGAGCCGGTCTGGGCAATCGGCACTGGGCTGACCGCGACCAATGCCGATATCGCCGAAATTCATGCAGCGATCCGCCGCCATATCCCGACGGGCACGCGGATCCTCTACGGTGGCTCGGTCAATCCGAAAAACGCCGCGGAAATCCTGGCGTTACCCGAGGTCGATGGCGCGCTGGTCGGCGGCGCCAGCCTCAAGGCGGAGGATTTCTGGGCGATCGCCGAGGCCTGTCTCGGAGCCGGCGCCGGGTGAGATGTCGCGGGTCTGCCCCCGCCTGTAGCCAGCGGCCGGGGAAGCGCCTACATAGAGCCGCGACCCTCGAGACGGAAGCGACGCCGCACCGACCATGCTGATCCTCCTCTTTGTCGTTCATGTCCTCATCGCGCTCGCGCTGATTGGCGTCGTGATGCTGCAGAAAAGCGAGGGCGGCGCGCTCGGCATGGGCGGCGGCGGCATGTCCGGGTTCATGACCGGGCGCTCGACCGCCAATTTGCTGACCCGCACGACGGCGATCCTCGCCGCGCTCTTCTTCGCGACCAGCATCCTCTTGGTCATGCTGAGCAATTACGTGCGCGCGCCGCGCTCGATCATCGACCAGGGCGGGGGCGTGCCGGCGGGACCTCTCAATCCCGGGGCTCCGATCGTTCCGACGCCGCCGATCCCGGCGCAGCCGGCCCCACCCGCCGGGCCAACGGCGCCCCTGGCAAAGTGAACCGCACATCCGGCATCGATTCGGTGAATTGTTGGGAACGCGGTCGTACGGGCCGCATGCGAGCGGGAGCCCGCGGTCCATATCGCGCCAAGAAATCACGGCGCAGCGAGTTTGCCATGGGATGCGTGGGCCGCTTGCTATACATTGAAGGTCCATGACGCGGTTCATCTTCATCACCGGCGGCGTGGTCTCCTCCCTCGGCAAGGGTTTGTGCTCGGCGGCGCTCGGCGCTCTCCTCCAGGCGCGCGGCTTCACGGTGCGCTTGAGGAAGCTCGACCCCTATCTCAATGTCGATCCCGGCACGATGAGCCCCTACCAGCACGGGGAAGTGTTCGTGACCGATGACGGCGCCGAGACCGATCTCGATCTTGGCCATTACGAGCGCTATGTCGGGGTCGCGGCGAGGAAGAGCGACAGCGTTACGACGGGGCGGATCTATTCGACCGTGATCGGGCGCGAGCGGCGCGGCGAATATCTCGGCGCGACGGTGCAGGTCATCCCGCACGTCACCGATGCGATCAAGGAATTCATCCTGGCCGATCTCGCCGACGAGGATTTCGTGCTGTGCGAGATCGGCGGGACGGTCGGCGACATCGAAAGCCTGCCTTTCCTCGAAGCCATTCGTCAGCTCGGCAACGAGCTCGGCCGCGAGCGGGTGATGTTCGTCCACCTGACGCTGGTGCCGTGGATCGCCTCGGCCGGCGAATTGAAGACGAAGCCCACCCAGCATTCGGCGAAAGAACTCTTGGGGCTCGGCATTCAGCCCGACATCCTCCTATGCCGGTGCGAGCGGCCGATCCCGGAGGGCGCGCGCAAGAAGATTGCGCTCTTTTGCAACCTGCGCGAATCGCGGGTTATCCCAGCGCTCGACGTCGACACGATCTATGCCGTGCCCGGCGCCTATCACGCCGAGGGGTTTGACCGCGAGGTCTGCGCCCATTTCGCGCTCAACGCGCCCGAGCCCGACCTTGGCCGCTGGGACGCGATCGTCAACCGGATCCGCCGACCCGAGGGCGAGGTCACGATCGCCATTGTCGGCAAGTACACCCATCTCCCCGACAGCTACAAATCGCTGGCCGAGGCGATGACCCATGGCGGGATCGCCAATAATGTCCAGGTCAAGCTCGACTGGATCGACGCGGAGGTGTTCGAAGCGGAAGCCGAGGCGCTGCGCCAACTGGAGGGCGTGCACGCGATCCTCGTGCCGGGCGGGTTCGGCGAGCGGGGCTCCGAAGGCAAAATCGCCGCGGCGCGCTTTGCCCGCGAGCGGCAGGTGCCCTATTTCGGCATCTGCTTTGGCATGCAGATGGCGGTAATCGAGGCGGCGCGTCACCTCGCCAAGCTGAAGGGCGCAGGCTCGACCGAGTTCGGCCCCTGCGCGCACCCGGTCATCGGTCTGATGACCGAATGGACGCGCGGCAACGAAGTGGAACAGCGCGAGGCCAACGGCGACCTCGGCGGGACGATGCGGCTTGGCGCGTACGATGCCGTTCTCGACCCCGCCAGCCGGATCGCCGGGATCTACGGCACGACCCATATCAGCGAGCGGCACCGCCATCGCTACGAGGTCAACATCGCCTATCGCGACAGCCTCGAAGCTGCCGGGCTGCACTTCTCCGGTATGTCGCCCGACGGCCTCCTGCCGGAGATCGTCGAGATCCCCGACCATCCCTGGTACATCGGCGTCCAGTTCCATCCCGAGCTCAAATCGAAGCCGTTCGAGCCGCACCCGCTGTTCACCTCGTTCGTCAAGGCCGCCCTCGACCAGTCGCGGCTGGTGTGATGTGCTTCCACCGTTGCCCCCGCGAAAGCGGGGGTCCAGGGCGACCGCCGAGAACTCGGCCTCCTGGATTCCCGCGTTCGCGAGAATGACGGAAACAAGGGAATCAGGGACCATGCGGCCACGCCACGTCACGATCGGCGACTTGACGCTCGGCAACGGCCTGCCGCTCGTCTTCATCGTCGGCCCGAATACATTGGAATCTCGCGCCCATGCCTTGGAAACCGGCGCGGCGTTGGCCGAGATCGCCCGGAAGCTGAAGATCGGCCTCATTTACAAGACCTCGTTCGACAAGGCGAACCGCACCTCGCTCGGCTCGGCGCGCGGCATCGGGCTGAAGGACGGGCTGCCGATCCTCGCCGAAGTGCGCGAGGTGACCGGCCTGCCGGTGCTGACCGATATTCATGCCCCCGAGCAATGCGCGCCGGTCGCCGAAGTGGTCGATGTGTTGCAGACCCCGGCGTTTCTGTGCCGCCAGACCGACCTGTTGCTGGCGGCGGGCATGACCGGCAAGCCCGTCAACATCAAGAAGGGCCAGTTCCTCGCGCCCTGGGACATGCAGAATGTCGCGGCGAAGATCGCTTCGACCGGGAACGAGCAGATCCTCTTGTGCGAGCGCGGCGCCATGTTCGGCTACAACAATCTGGTCGTCGACATGCGCGCCTTGCCGATCATGGCGCAGACCGGATATCCGGTGGTGTTCGATGCGACGCATGCGGTGGCGC
>JBARKH010000646.1:0-2436 GCA_049801295.1 Allostellaceae bacterium
GGGCCGGCGGCTTCTGCTGGGCCGCGGCCGGGGCGAGGAGCCCGCATAGCGTCAAAGCGATGATCAGCGGGGCAAGCCCCACGCGTGTGACCGACATTAGAACCTCGTGCCAAAACTCACATGGAAGAACTGGGTCTTGTCGAACGACTCTCGTTTTATCGGCAGCGCCATATCGACGCGGATCGGCCCGACCGGGGATTTCCACGAGACGCCGACGCCGGCGGTGGCGCGGATCGCGCTCGAGTCGGTAATTATCGGCTGTATCCCGCCGGTCGAGACGAGCTGCGCTGGCGTCAGGACCAGGTTCTTCTGGTCGTTCGACCACAAGCTGCCGAAATCGGTAAACACCCGACCCGTGATCCCCAGCTCCTTGGGCAGGCCGAGCGGCACGCCCAGTGCGACCGATCCGGCATAGTATTTGTTACCGCCCAGCGCGTCGCCGGAAACACTGTCGCGCGGCCCGATCCCGGCCGGCGCGAAGCCGCGCAGATTATCACCGCCAACAAAAAAGCGGTCCTGCAACAGCACCTGCTGCCCGCCCCAGCCGAAAATATCGCCGGCCTCGCCGCTAACGCTGAGCACCCACTCCGGCGCGATCGAATAATAATATCCCGCGGTGACCTTGTTTCGGATGTATTGGACGCCAAATCCTGCCCCGGCAAAATCATTTCCAATGGATGCGTAGTATCCACCGGTCGGATCGAGGCGGTTATCGCGGCGGTCATAGAGCAAAACCTGACCGATCTCGGAGGTTACATGGGTTCCCGCCTGAAGCTGGATAAACAGCGAGGCATTGCTCTGAACGTCGGTGATATCATCTGATCGTGCAGTGTATTTCCAGGTCTGTCGCAGATTCTCTGATATCTGATAACCGGCGCGCAGCGAGCCTCCATAGGAAAACTGCACGTATACGGGAGTAACACCGCTGAAGAAATTCGCGGTCGGACTGGTCTTGACTTCGAATAAATCAAATCCGGCGACGATGTTTTTATCGAGGAAGTAAGGCTCGGTAAAGCTGAGGTCGACCTGCTGCGAGCGGAACGAAAGCACGGTGCCGATCCGCAGATCCTGACCGCGACCGAGAAAATTTCGCTCGCGGACGTTGATATCGGCGAGCGGGCCGTCCGAGGTAGAGAAGCCGACGCCAAGCGACAACTCGCCCGTCGACTGCTCTTCGACCTCGACCGTGACGACGGTTCGATCGGGCGCGGAACCCGGGGTGTTGGTGACCTCCACCTTCTTGAAAAAGCCGAGATTCTTGATGCGATCCTTGGAGCGTTGCATCTTGTTGGTGTTGAACGCGTCGCCTTCAACGAGGCGGAACTCGCGGCGGATCACCTTATCGAGGGTGCGCACGTTGCCGGTGATGTCGATCCGTTCGACATAGACCCGCGGTCCCTCGCGCACATTGAAGACGACATCGAGCGTGCGCTCCTCCCGATGGCGGGTGATCTGGGGTTTGACATCGACAAAGGCATAGCCGCGATTGCCGAGTGCGTCGGTCAAGACCGCGATCGAATGTTCGACCGCTTGGCCGTCGTACCAATCGCCGGGTTGCACGGTTAAGAGCGGCAGCACCGCCTCGCGGGGCAGGTCCTTGAGCTTGATCTCGACGTCGACCTTGCCGAAGCGGTACCGCTCGCCCTCGTCGACCGTGAAGGTGACGACGAAGCCGTCGCGGTCGGGGGTCAGCTCGGCCACCGCCGACACCACGCGAAAATCGGCGTAGCCCTCGGACAGATAGAATTTGCGTAAGAGCTCGCGATCGTAGGTCAGCCGATCGGGGTCGTAGGTGTCCGAGGTCGACAGAAAGCGATACCAGCGGCTTTCCTTGGTTTCGATAACACCGCGCAGCGTGCCGTCGCCGAACTCGCGATTGCCGACGAAATTGATGCTGCGTACTCCGGTCGAGGGCCCCTCGTTGATCTCGAAAACGAGGTCGACCCGGTTCTCCGACAATTGGATAACCTTGGGTTCCACGGTTGCCGCGAAACGGCCATGCCGCCGATAGAGTTCGAGGATGCGCCGGACATCGTTTTGCACGCGCGTGCGGGTGTAGACGACACGCGGACGCAATTGAATTTCGCCGTTGAGGTCCTTGTCGGCGAGCTTCGAATTCCCCTCGAAGGCGATGCGGTTGATGATCGGGTTCTCGACCGCCTTGACGACCAGAACGCTGCCGTCTCGGACGAGCTTGACATCGGCGAAGAGCCCGGTGGCGAACAGCGCCTTTAACGAGCGATCGACGCGTTCGGCATCCCATGCATCGCCCGGTTTGAGCAGCAGGTAGGAGCGCACGGTCTCCGGCTCGATCCGCTGGATCCCCTCGATCCGGACGCTGGTGATCGTACCCAGTGCCGCCGCAGGCGTGGCGGGATGGGCCCGGGCGGCTGCCGCCGGATGGGCCCGCGTCGGCGCGGCCGGCGGGGTCTGAGC
>JBARKH010000647.1:0-6961 GCA_049801295.1 Allostellaceae bacterium
GCCCTGACCTTGGGACGCTCGAGCGCCCCCGGCGCGGTCACGATGTAGTAGGCGAAGAGGTCGGGCAGCGCCAACGAGAACAGGCGCACGAGGCGCCCGGAGGCGAGATCGGCCGCGGCGATCGTGCTGTAGGCGAGCGCCACGCCGTGCCCGGCGATCGCCGCGTCGAGCGCCATATAGCCGACGCTGAAGGTGAGCCCGGCAGATGCCGGGGCGGCGGTGACGCCGGCCGCCTTCAGCCACATCGCCCAGGTCGGCGCCAGGGGATCGCGGTCGACCGCCTGATCGTGGATCAGTGCATGGTGGACGAGATCCTCGGGCGTGCGCAGCGGCGGCCCGGCTTCAAGGAGGCGCGGGCTGCACGCCGGAAACACCTCGTTCCGCATCAATAATTCGACCGCGAGCCCGGGATAGCGCCCGCCGCCATAGCGGATCGCGACGTCGAAATCGCCCCTGGTCAGGTCGACCACATCATCTGAGGTGGAGATCCGCACGTCGATGTCGGAGTGGCGCTCCTGAAAGCGGTGCAGCCGCAAGACCAGCCACTTGGCGGCAATCGAAGGTGATGCGGTGACGGTCAGCGTCCCGGTGTCGTTATGTGCGCGCAAGCGCCGCACCGAGTCCTGGATCCCGGCAAAGGCGTCCGACAATCCGGGAAGCAGTACGCGGGCCGACGCGGTCAGCTCGATCGCGCGGTTGAGCCGGTGGAACAGCCTCACCCCGAGATCCGCTTCGAGGGCGTGGATCTGGTGGCTGACCGCCGCGGGGGTGACGTTGAGCTCAGTGGCGGCCTTGCCGAAACTCTTCAGCCGGGCGGTCGCTTCAAAGGCGCGCAGCGCGCTCAAGGGCGGCAGATGTCCGATCATAGAGATGAGATTTCCTAAACTCTACACTGAGAAACTCTCATTTGCAGACGGGCGAAGCAACACCGATGTTACGGCTCACATGGTTTCCGGCACGACATCAGTCAAACGCCGGATAGATTAGGAGATCTCATATGACGGCCATCCAGCTCCAGCCCTGTCACGACGGCATGGAGGTTCGCAACCACCGGCAGACCGCGCTCGACGCGCTGGGCGACGCGACCGGCTGGATCTTCGCGACGATCCGCGAATGGCGCCGGCGCAGCCGCGATCGCGCAGAGCTCGCCACCCTCGACGCCCGCACGCTCGCCGATATCGGGCTCACCCACGCCGACGCTGAATTTCTCGCCAACAAGCCGTTCTGGAGGGAGTAATGACGATGACCACGATCACCCAAACCGCGCCGAGTGGCGCACGCCACCGGTCGCATGCCGTGATTTGGCACCGCGCGACGCAGGCGCTCGGCAAACTGTGGGCAAAGATGATAGCATTGCCCGCAGCACCCTCGGCTGCGGCCCGGCGAAACGCGCTACCGCCGGAATATTTCAGGTTCCCGCCGTACTAGCCCCCGCAACCCCTCGGAGGACCAACAATGAGCAACGTTGACAGCCTGCCCTATGTCGAGGCCGAGCTGAACTATCTCGCGCCGATGACCGAGCGCCCGCGCTATTACGCCTATGAGCCGCAAGCGGGCGAGCCGCGCTCGAACCTGACGCCCGAGCCGCACCGGATGCAGATCCACACGCTGCGCCCGATCGCCGGGGAACTCGGGCTCGATGTCCAGGGCTTCGCGCTCCTCGAGCAGCGCAGCGCGGTTCAGGATTTCTGGGACGACGACGAGGTGCGCCGGGTCTATTACCCCGAGGCCGAGCGCTTCCTCGCCGAGGCGACCGGCGCCAGCCGCATCTTCATCTTCGACCATCTGCAGCGCCGCCGCGTCCCCGGCCAGGAGGACCGCTCGCGCAGCGGGCCGCGCCAGCCGGCGACCCGGGTCCATGTCGACCATACCGACCGGTCCGGGCCGCAGCGGGTGCGCGACCTGATGGGCGATGAGGCCGAGGAATTGCTGAAGGGCCGCGTCCAGGTGATCAACATGTGGCGCCCGATCCGCCGCGAGCCGCTGCGCGACGCGCCCTTGGCGGTGTGCGATTCCCGCACCGTCGCCGCCGACGACCTTGTCCCCTCGGACCTCGTCTACCGCGAGCGGGTGGGCGAAACCTATTCGGTGCGCTACAACCCGGCGCATCGCTGGTTCTACGCGCCGGAAATGCGCCGCGACGAAGTGCTGCTGTTGAAGATCGCCGATACGCGGACCGACATTTCGGCCCGCTTCATGCCGCACACCTCGTTCACCGATCCGACGACCCCGCCGGACGCCTTGCCGCGCGAAAGCATCGAATTACGGACGCTGGTGTTCCATCCCGCGTGACGATGCGCGGACCCCCTCTCCTGCACAGCAGGAGAGGGGCTTCCCGGGAAATTGCGACTTCGCGTCAATTTTCCGCTGGACCTGCCTCACCCAGGCCATTTTTGCCGTATAATAAGAGTATGCGCCCGCCCGGTTGTGACTAGCGCGATGCAGGCACGGGCATTTTGGGAGTTGCGGTTGCCCGACAGCCTATCGCTCGACAAACTATCACCCGACATCATCTCGCCCGAATGGCCGCTCGACCGCTCTCTACGAGCGCCGGCGCTGCCCGAGCGCTTCCTGCCGCCGCCAGGGTTTGTTTGGGGCCGCTTTACCGCGGCCGATGGCGCGGTATTGCGCTGGGGACATCTGCCGATCGCGAACCCGCGGGCCGAATGCGTGATGGTCGGCGGGTTTGGCGAATTCATCGAAAAGCAGTTCGAGACCGTGCGCGATCTCGCCGCGCGCGGGATCGCGGTGTGGTGCCTGGATTGGCGTGGGCAAGGCGGGTCGATCCGCCCGCGCCGCTGGCCCTCCCGGCCGCGCGCCCGCAAATTCGAGCGCGACGCCGAGGATCTCGCCGCCTTCGCCAGGGAGAAACTGGGGGGCCAGCTGCCGCCGCTTTTGGTCACGCATTCAATGGGCGGAGCGATCGCGCTCGTTTGCCTCAGGCGGAATCCGCGTCTGTTCGCGGCGGCGGTCCTGTCCTCGCCGATGGTGGGGTTGCGCACCGGACGGGTGCCACCGACGTTGCTCCGCTTGATCACCCGGCCGGCGCGGGCGGCGGGGCTCGGGGTATGCTTCATCCCGGGGGCGCACAAATGGCGGGCGGACCGCCTGCCCTCGCACGAGCGCAGCCGCGGCACCAGCGATGCCGAGCGCTGCCAGTTGCGGCATGCCTGGTTTTCGGCCGATCCGGGGTTGCGGCTCGACCAGGCGACCTATGGCTGGGTCGATAGCGCGCTCGGCCTCGTCGCGCGGATTTCCAAGCCCGAGTTTCTGACCGCCATCCACACCCCGATCCTGATGGGACGCGCCGGGCGCGAGGTCGTCGTGTCACCGGCGGCGCAGCGCCGGGCCGCGCGCCTTTTGCCGGACTGTACGCTGGTTGAACTCTCCGAATCCAAGCATGACCCGTTTCTTGAGCGCGACGCGATCCGCGATTACTGGCTCGCTTGCCTCGACCGCTTCATCGCCGAGCGCGTCGCCCCGACCGCGCATTGAGGCTCGCCGCCGCCCTCGCCCTCATAATTTTCGCGGTAGCGACTGCGCACGCGGAAGACCGTCGCGTTGTCGTGGATCCGAATGCGGCGGCGTGGAATGCAATCGCGAAAATACAAACCAATATCGGACAACGCTGTACTGGTGTTTTAATAGAGCCGACGGTGGTTCTGACAGCGGCCTACTGTGTCTATAATCCGCGCACCCAAGCACTGTTGCAGCCGATCTCGGTGCATGTCCTGTTTGGATATCAGCCCGCCAGCTATCGCTGGCACCTCAGGGTACGGCGCGTAAGCGTGGGTTCCGGGTTCGACGGACGCAAGCGGGAACTTCAAAGCTCTGATTGGGCACGCCTTGAGTTGGCTGACGTCGCCCCGGTATCGCTGTTGCCGGTAGTCCGGGCACCGGTGCCGGGGATGCCGGCCGCTCTTGCCGGCTACTACCAGGATCGAGCGGAGCTACTCATGGCGGATCTCGCCTGCCATGTGCTGCAAGTGCAAACCTTGCCCAATGGGGCGCGGCTCATCGTCCACGACTGCGCCAGTACTCGCGGCATGGCCGGCGCGCCGCTGTTTGCGGACCAAAACGGGAATTGGGCGCTTATTGGCATCAATATCTGCAATTGCAAAGCTGGCAATATGGCGCTTGCCCCGCCGTTCCTATCCAAACCTCCCCGAGCGCGGGAAGCCTTGGGGGACGCCGCGGCCAGCGCCGCCGCGGGCGCCGCGCCAGGGGGTCACATCGATCTCGGTGCGGGTGCGGGTTTCGCCCTGGCGCCAGGAGAGACCGTCGGCCAGCCGGAAGATTTTGGCGTCGGCGAGCCCGCCCGAGCGATAGCGCTGCAGGATGACGCCGCGCCCGCGCGCCATCTCCGGGATCTCGACTGTATCGACGATCAGCAGGCGCCGGTTGTCGCCGACAAAGGCGGCCATGTCGCCATCGGCCGGCAGGCACAGCGCGGCGCGCGCGCCTGGCGCCGGGGTCAGCACCTGTTTCCCGGCGCGGGTTTGCGCCAGCGCCTCCTCGCCGTCGACGACAAAGCCGCGTCCGTCATCGGAGGCGACGAGCAGGCGCAGCCCCGACCGGTGCGGGAAGAGGGCCACGACATCATGCTCGTTCGGCAGGTCGATCATCAGCCGTAACGGCTCGCCCTGGCCGCGACCGCCGGGCAGGCGATCGACCCCTATCGTGTAGAACCGCCCGTTGCTGCCGAAGATGACCAGCCGGTCGGTGGTTTCCGCCATGACGGCAAAGCGCGGCCCGTCGCCTTCTTTGTATTTCTGCTCGGCGGCGGCGACCGCGTGGCCCTTGACCGCGCGGATCCAGCCTTTTTGCGAGCACAAGACAGTCACCGCCTCGCGCTCGACCAGTGCGGCCGCGGGGATCTCGACCGCCTCCGGCGCGCTGCCGATGAGGGTGCGGCGGCGGCCCAACGGCGTGTCGCCGCCAAACTCGGCCCGAGTCGCCGCAACCTCCTTGGCCAAGGCGCGCCATTGCCGCCGGTTGCTGGCAAGGAGGGCGTCGAGCCCGGCCGCCTCGTCGGCAAGCTCCTTCAACTCCTTCTGGATCGCGATCTCCTCGAGCCGGCGCAGCGTGCGCAGCCGCATGTTGAGGATCGCCTCGACCTGTGTGTCGCTCAGGCCCCAGCGCGCCATCATCGCGGCCTTCGGGTCGTCCTCCTCTCGGATGATGCGGATCACCTCGTCGAGATTGACGTAGACGATGACAAAGCCGCGCAGCACCTCGATGCGGTGTCCGACCGCGGCGAGGCGGTGCCGGCTGCGGCGCTGCAACACCTCGCGGCGGTGGTCGAGAAAGGCTTGCAGCGCCTCCTTCAAATTCATTACCCGCGGCACGCCCAAGGGATCGATGACATTGAGGTTGAGCGGCACCCGGACATCGAGCTCGGTCAGCCGGAACAGCTGCTCCATCACCACGGCGGCATCGACATTGCGAGTCTTCGGCTCGAGGACGAGGCGCACCTCCTCGGTCGATTCGTCGCGGATATCGGCGAGCAGCGGCAGCTTTTTCTCTTCGAGCAAGGCCGCGATTTTCTCGATCAGGCGCCCCTTGGGAACTTGATAGGGGATCTCGGTGATGACGATCTGATAGAGCCCGTGGGCAAGCGGCTCCTTCAGCCAGCGGGCGCGCAGGCGAAAGCTGCCTCGGCCGGTGGCATAAGCTTCCGCGATGCTGGCCGCGGGTTCGACGAGGACCCCGCCGGTCGGGAAATCGGGGCCGGCGACATGGGCGACGAGTTCGGCGGGCGGGCAGGCCGGATTGTCGATCAGATGGAGGAGCGCCGCGCACAGCTCGCCCACATTGTGCGGCGGGATGCTGGTCGCCATGCCGACAGCGATGCCGGCCGAACCGTTGGCGAGGAGATTGGGAAACCGCCCGGGCAGGACCACCGGCTCCTTGTCCTCGCCGTCATAGGTCGAGCGGAAATCAACGGAATCGGCGTCGAGCCCGTCGAGCATCGCCTGCGCCACGGCCGAAAGCCGGCTCTCGGTGTAGCGCATCGCCGCGGCGTTATCGCCGTCGATATTGCCGAAATTGCCTTGGCCGTCGACCAGCGGATAGCGCTGCGAGAAATCCTGGGCGAGGCGGACCAGCGCCTCGTAGACTGCGATCTCGCCGTGCGGATGGAACTTGCCGATGACGTCGCCGACGACACGGGCGCATTTCTTGTAGCCGGATGCGGGATCGAGGCGCAGCTCATTCATCGCATGGAGGATCCGGCGATGCACCGGCTTCAGCCCATCGCGCACATCGGGCAGCGAGCGCGCCACGATCGTCGACATCGCATAGGACAGGTAGCGCTCGCCGAGCGCGGCGGCGAAATCGACGTCGCGGGTCTCGCCAACGGGCGCGGTGTCGGACATTCCTACTAGACCTCGTTGTTCTTAGCCGCTGATCATACCAGTGGCTGCGGGACGGCGCATCCGATCCGCGAGTCGCTCGCGCGCTTCGGGGAGCTTGCCGCCGTGCGGCGCCAGCACATGGTGCAACAGGAAGTATTGGGTCAAGTTCAGCCCGGCGAGGATGTCGGCCTGGCTGGCCGGCGCCTTGCGCCACAAGAAATCGGGGAGCGGCAACAGCTTGTCATGGTAGGGCAGGCCCGCTTCGCGCGACACCGCGCGGCCCGAGCGCGGCGAGACATAGGCAAGGTCGTCGGTCGCGCCGGTGGCCGCACAACTGCCCAGATCGAGCCCAAACCCCAGCCCGGCTAGCAGCTCGCACTCCCATTTGACATAGGATTGCGCCCACTCGCCCGAATCGAGCGCCGCCAACAACCCGGCGAAGGACCGGTAGAGGTCACCGTGCGGCTCGCGCTCGGGCAGCGCCGTCAAGAGGAGGGCGGTCGCGGCGCCGAGGGCGGCCAGCCGGTCGGGGTCGTCGAGGAAGCGGGCGGCGTGCGGCTCAACCAGTTCGCATTCGAAGGTCCCGAGATGCTCCGGCAGCCGCC
>JBARKH010000648.1:0-4896 GCA_049801295.1 Allostellaceae bacterium
CCCTTCTGCTGCGCGCCCGCGGGCGCCGGCGCGCCGGCCAGCGTCAGGGCGACCGCAACCGCCGCAAAGCTGGCTTGGAGTTTCCTCGTCATGGTGCCTCTATCCTCCCCAGTCGCGCGCCACATTATCGGCCGCCGCGCGCCCTCCGAGCATAAACCGAACCGCGATCGCCTGTCCCTATCAACGACGCTATCGGTGCTGGCGACGCCCGCGGTTGGACGGCATTTCCGCGACAATCAACCGGATTTTAATTAAGATCGGCGCACCATGATTGTGGAGCGCCGAAAGCGCTTGCGTGGATTTGCCAAACGACATGAATAGCGACAGCGATAACCCCAACGCGGCCGATCAGGGCCTCGCGGCGTTGGTGGCGTTGTTGCGCTTTCATGGGGTCGGGGCCGACCCCGAGCAGATCCGCCACCGTTTCGGGGCGAAGGCGATCGGCGTCCCGGAGATGCTGCGCTGCGCCAAGGAACTGGGGCTGAAGGCGCGGGCGGTCACGACGCGATGGGAGCGCCTTGCGCAGACGCCGTTTCCCTCGATCGCCTCGTTGCGCGACGGGCGGTTTCTGATCCTCGGCAAGGTCGCCGAGGATAAGGCGCTGGTCCAGTCGCCGGTGTCGCCGCGCCCGACGACGATGAGCCGCGCGGAGTTCGAGGCGGCGTGGGACGGGCGCCTCATATTGATGACGCGCCGCGCCGGGCTCTCCGATCTCGGGCGCCGCTTCGACATCACCTGGTTTTTGGGCGCGATCCACAAATACCGCCACCTCCTCGGCGAGGTGCTGGTCGCTTCCTTCTTCCTGCAGCTGTTCGCGCTTGTGTCGCCCCTGTTTTTCCAGGTCGTCATCGACAAGGTGCTGGTGCACCGCACGCTCTCGACGCTCGATGTCCTGGTTATCGGCCTCATCGCCATCGGGATATTCGAGGCGATCCTCGGGGGCTTGCGCACTTATCTCTTCGCGCACAGCACCAACCGCATCGATGTCGAATTGGGCGCGCGCCTCTTCCGCCACCTGGTGGCCCTGCCGATCGCCTATTTCGAGGCGCGCCGCACCGGCGATTCGGTGGCGCGGGTGCGCGAACTGGAAAACATCCGGCAATTCCTGACTAGTTCCGCGCTGACCCTCGTCATCGATTTGTTCTTCTGCTTCGTCTTCCTCGCGGTGATGTTCTATTACGCGCCGATCCTCACCTGGATCGTGCTCGGCGCCTTCCCGTTCTATATCGCGATCTCGGCCGGGGCGACGCCCTTGTTCCGCCGCCGGCTCGACGAGAAATTCCGCCGCGGCGCCGAGAACCAATCCTTCCTCGTCGAGAGCGTCAATGGGATCGAGACGCTCAAAGCCATGGCAGTCGAGCCGCAGATGCAGCGGCGCTGGGAGGAGCAGCTCGCCGGGTATGTCAGCGCGAGCTTCCGGGTCATCAGCCTCGGCAACATCGCGAGCCAGGCGGTACAGCTGATCAGTAAGCTGGTGACCGCCCTCACGCTCTATTATGGCGCCCTCTTGGTGATCGACGGCTCGCTCTCGGTCGGTGAGCTGGTCGCCTTCAACATGCTGGCCGGGCGGGTCACCATGCCGGTCCTGCGCCTCGCGCAGATGTGGCAGGATTTTCACCAGGCACGGCTCTCGGTGGCGCGGCTCGGCGACATCCTTAATACGGCGCCGGAGCCGAGCTTCAACCCGGCGCGCGCGGCGCTGCCGTCGATCCGCGGCGACATCACCTTCGAGCACGTCACCTTCCGCTACCGGATCGACACCGCCGAAGTGCTGCAGGATGTCAGCTTCACCGTGCCGGCCGGGCAGATCATCGGCATTGTCGGCGCCTCGGGCTCGGGCAAGTCGACGCTCGCCAAGCTGATCCAGCGTCTCTACATCCCGGAATCGGGGCGCGTCTTTGTCGATGGGGTCGATCTGGCGATGGTCGACATCGCCTGGCTGCGCCGCCAGATCGGGGTCGTCCTCCAGGACAATGTGCTGTTCAACCGCTCGGTGCGCGACAACATCGCATTGGCCGATCCGGCGATGCCGATCGAACGGGTCATCGCCGCCGCCCAGCTCGCCGGCGCCCACGAATTCATCCTTGAGATGCCCGAGGCCTACGACACGATCATCGGCGAGCGCGGGTCGAGCCTCTCGGGCGGGCAGCGCCAGCGGGTCGCGATCGCCCGCGCCCTGGTGATGGACCCGCGCATCCTCATATTCGACGAGGCGACGAGCGCGCTCGACTATGCCAGCGAACGGGTGATCCAGGCCAACATGCAGCAGATCGCCCACGGGCGCACCGTGTTCATCATCGCCCATCGCTTGTCGACGGTGCGCCACACCCACCGCATCCTGACGATCGATCGCGGCCGGCTCGTCGAAGATGGCACGCATGACGAGCTGGTGCGCACCGGTGGGCGCTACGCGACGCTGCACCGCCTGCAGGCCGGCATCCAGGAGATCGCCAACTAGCGATGAAATCGCCTAACGCCGTTGTCGCCTTTCCCGACGCGCGGGCGCGCCGCCGCGACCACGAGCTGGCGTTTCTGCCGGCCGCGCTCGAGATCGTCGAGACCCCGCCGTCGCCGATCGGGCGGGCGATCGGCCTGACGATCATTAGCGTGTTTGTGCTGGCGCTCGCCTGGGCCTGCTTTGGCACCGTCGACATCGTCGCCACCGCGCCGGGCAAGATCATCCCGAGCGGGCGGACGAAAGTCATCCAGCCCTTCGAGATCGGCGTCGTTCGCGCGATCCGCGTGCATGACGGCGATGCGGTCAGGGCGGGCGAAGTGTTGATCGAGCTCGACCCGACGATCAATGCGGCCGATCGCGAGCGTCTGCAAAGTGACCTGATATCGGCCCAGCTCGACGTGGCGCGGCTGCGCGCCGCCTTGGCCGACGGCCCCGACCCGCTCGCCGATTTCCATCCGCCGGCAGGCGCCAGCCCCGCGCTTGTCGCCACCGAGCGCCAGTTCCTGACGACGCAAACCACCGAACATCGCGCCCGGATCGCCGCGCTCGACCGCCAGATGGCGCAAAAGGAGGCCGAGCGCGCCACTTCCGCGGCGACGATCGCCAAGAGCGAGGCGTTGATCCCGCTGTTGCAGCAGCAGGTCGATGTGCGCAAGACCCTGTTCGAGCACGAGACCGGGTCGAAGCTTGTCTATCTCCAGACCTTGCAGCAGCTGGTCGAGCAGCAGCAGGAGCGCTCGGTTCAGCGCAGCAAATTCCAGGAGGCCGAGGCGGCGGTCGCGGCGATCAAGGAAACCCGGGCGCAGGCCGATGCGGAATACCGGCGCACCCTCTATGACGAGCTCGGCAAGGTCGAGCCGAAGGCGGCGGGGCTTGCCCAGGATCTGATCAAGGCCGAGCGGCGCACCAAGTTGCAGGCGCTGACGGCGCCCGTCGACGGCGTCGTCCAGCAGCTCGCGGTGCACACCGTGGGCGGCGTGGTGACGCCGGCGCAGCCGCTCCTCGTCATCGTGCCGCAGGACAGCCATCTCGAGATCGAGGCGATGGTGTCGAACCGCGACGTCGGGTTTGTCGAGCCCGGCCAGGAGGCCGAGATCAAGATCGAGACCTTCAACTTCACCCGTTACGGACTCCTCCACGGGAAGGTGCTGAGCATCTCGCCGGATGCGGTGGGCAAGGACGACACGCAGGACTCGGCGAAGGACAAATCGCAACCGGCAACGCAGGCCGCCAAGCCGCGGGGCGATGATCAGGGACCGGTCTACGCCGCGCGGATCTCGCTCGACCGCACCCAGATGCAGATCGAGGGGAAGCCGGTCAATCTGTCGCCGGGGATGGCCGTCACCGCCGAGATCAGGACCGGCGAGCGCCGCATCATCAGCTATCTCCTCTCGCCGTTGCGCAAGTACCAGCAGGACAGTTTGCGCGAGCGGTGAGCCGATCGGCGCTGGAAACACCCGGTCTCGCGGAGTGTTCGTCGAATAGGCGTGAACACTCTTGCAGGTGCCTCCATGCGAATAATTGACCTTCGTGCTCCGCGGGCGATCGGTGTCGCCCTCCTCGCCTTCGCTTGCCTTGCCGCATTGCCGCGCGGCGCGGCCGCGCAGGACGCCGACGCCTTTATCCAGAACCTGGGGAGCCAGGCGATCCAGGTGATGGGCCCGGCGATCGCGCCGGCCCAACGCATCGCCCGCTTTCGCCACTTGTTCGAGACCGATTTCGATCTGCCCGGTGCGGCCCGGTTCGTTCTCGGCCCGAAAGGACGCGAGCTGGCCCCGGCGCAGCACGAGGAATTTCTGACGGTATTCCGTGAATTCCTCGCGCAGGCCTACAGCGAGCGGCTGGCGCAGTATGCCGGCGAGCCGTTCCGCGTCACCGGAACCCGTGCCCAGGGCGATGAGACCGTCGTCACCAGCGAGGTGGTGCGCCGGAGCGGGAACCCGGTCCTGATCGATTGGCATGTGATCGACCGCGACGGGCGTTTTCTGATCACCGACGTCGACGTCGACCGGGTCAGCATGAAGGTGACCCAACGCACTGAATTCGCCAACATCATCCAGCGCAACGGCGGGCGCGCCGACGCGCTGCTCGGGGCGTTGCGGCAGCAGCTCGCGCAGGCGTCGGCGCCGCAATCGGGGTCGTCGGAGCCCCTGCCGCCGCGGTATCGCTAACAGCCGGGCGATTGCGTACTGCCGGGCGTCTGCCCCGCTATCGCCCGGAGGTACGCAATCGCGGCGTGACGCCGTGGCGCGGCCGCTGGTCTCATCGCGAGGGCGTAACGGGGGGATCGGGCGATGCGGCTCAAACTTGTCGGGGCGGGGCTTATCGGGCTTGCGGCGGCACTGTCCGGCTGCGTCGATCCATACGGCCCCGCTCCGTCCGTCATCGGGCTGTCGCGCGTCGATCCGCAGGACGCGGCCGAGCGCGCCCTCGTCGGT
>JBARKH010000649.1:0-9693 GCA_049801295.1 Allostellaceae bacterium
CGCCGGCGCGGCCGCGGCCTGCGCCGCCGGGATCGCCCCCCTCCATGTCGGCAGCGACGGCGCCGGCTCGATCCGGATTCCGGCGTCCTTCACCGGGATTTTCGGGATCAAGGCGAGTTTCGGGCGGGTCCCGGCCTATCCATCATCGCCCATGGGCCTCCTCTCAAATGTCGGCCCGATGACGCGCAACGTGCGCGACGCGGCCGCAATGCTCAACGTGCTGGCGCGGCCCGACCACCGCGACCCCTATGCGCTACCGCCTGACGACCATGATTATCTTGCCGGGATCGACGATGGCGTGCGCGGCTGGCGCGTCGCCTACAGCCCCACTCTCGGTTATGCCAAGGTCAACCCCGAGATTGCCGCCGCGTGCGCCAGCGCGGCCAAGCAATTCGAGGATCTCGGCGCTACCGTCGAAGAGGTCGGCGCGATCTTCCCGACGCCGCGCGAGGCGCTCTTGACCTTGTGGGCCGCCGGCGCCGCCATCGTGCTGTCGGGCTTCCCGAAACGGCAGCATTCGTTGTGCGATCCGGGTTTTGTCGCCGTCGCGGCCGAGGGTGAGCAGATCCGCGCGATCGATTATGTCGCCGCCGACATGGTCCGCACCGCGCTCGGCCAGCGGATGGCGCAATTCCACCAGCGCTACGATCTCCTATTGACGCCGATGATGCCGGTTGCCGCGCTGCCGACCGGCCAGGATCTCAACGATCCCTCCACCGAGCGCAGCTGGATCGACTGGTCGCCGTTCAGCTATCCGTTCAACATGACCCGCCAGCCGGCCGCGAGCGTGCCGTGCGGGCTGACCCGCGCGGGCCTGCCGATCGGGTTGCAGATCGTCGGACCGCTTTATGGCGAGGACCGCGTGTTGCGAGCCGCGCGCGCCTTCGAGACTACCCAGCCGCAACGCCGCCCACCACTGGACTGAAAAACATGGCAACAACCGCGAAAAGGGTCGGGAATCTCAGGGTCAATTTGACCGACGCGCCCGACCCCGCCGCCACCGCCGTCATCGCCGAGGGGCTCGCCGGATACAACCAGGATAAGGCGGGCCTGCGCGATTACCGGCCGCTCGCGGTCCTCGTTTCGGATCCCGAAACCGACGAGGTCATCGGCGGCCTCTATGGGCGCAGTTCGCTCGGCGTCTTGTTCATCGAACGGTTTTTCCTGCCCGAGGACCGGCGCGGCAACCGCCTCGGCTCGCGCATTCTCGCGATGGCGGAAGAAGAGGGCCGGCGCCGCGGCTGCGCGCTCGTGGCCCTCTTCACGCTGCACTTCCAGGCGCCGGGCTTCTACCGCAAGCAAGGCTACGATATTGTCGCCCGGCTGGAGGCCCCGCCGCCCGGCGCGACGCGCATCTTGATGAGCAAGAAGCTCGGCTGAGGCGCCGCCATACCTGTTATTCTGCCGGCCAAATCCGGCGCTAACCCCCATCGAACAACCAGGAGGAACCGATCATGGCCTCGAACGGCAAAGTCGCGCTTGTCACCGGCGGCGGCAGCGGTATCGGCAAGGCATCGGCGTTGGCGCTCGCGCGCGAAGGCTTTGCCGTCGTCGTCGCCGGGCGCCGGCCGGATCCGCTCAATGCGGTCGTCAGCGAGATCGAGGGCTTGCAAGGAAGGGCGCTCGGCGTCCCCACCGATGTCGGCGACCCGGCCTCGGTCGAGGCGCTGTTTGCCGCGACCAAGGCGAAGTTCGGGCGGCTCGACGTTCTCTTCAACAATGCCGGGTTTGGCGCCGGCGCGCCGATCGAGGACCTCGAATACGCCAAGTGGAAGGCGGTGGTCGACACCATCCTGACCGGCTCGTTCCTGTGCACCCAGCAGGCCTTCCGGATGATGAAGGATCAGCAGCCGATGGGTGGCCGGATCATCAACAACGGCTCCATATCGGCGCATGTGCCGCGGCCCCATTCGGTCGCCTACACCTCGTGCAAGCACGCGATCACCGGCCTCACCAAATCAACCTCGCTCGACGGCCGCAGATACGACATCTCGTGTGGCCAGATCGATGTCGGCAACGCCTTGACCGAGATGACCCAGCGGATGACCCGCGGGGTGCCGCAGCCCAACGGCGAGGTCATCGTCGAGCCGACGATGGATGTCGAGAACGTCGCCCGCGCGGTCGTCTTCATGTCGACGGTGACGCCCGAAGCCAACGTCCAGTTCATCACGGTGATGGCGACGAAGATGCCGTTCGTCGGCCGCGGGTAGCGCGGTTTTCTTTCCTCTCCCGCATTGCGGGAGAGGGTGCCGAGCGCAGCGAGGCGGGTGAGGTGCCCGCGGCAAGACCCTCACCCACCCGTCGCTATCGCGGCGGGTCCCCCTCTCCCGCAGTGGAGGAGAGGGTTAAGGGGTGCTACTCCTCTTCCTCGGCCGCGGCGCTTTCGTGCCAACGGCGCAACAAAAGCCGCGAGAGGAAGTCCAGCAGCAGATAGATCACGATGCCGGTCAGCGATAATAGGAACAGGGCCGCGAAAAGGCGCGGGATCGCGAGGCGGTAGCCGGCTTCGAGAATGCGGAAGGCAAGCCCGGTTTCGGCCCCGCCGGTCCCGGCGACGAATTCGGCGACGACCGCGCCGATGAGGGCGAGGCCGCCGCTGATCCTGAGGCCGGCGAGAAAATAGGGAAGCGCAGTCGGCAACCGCAGATAGAGGAGGGTCTGCCCGGGGGAAGCGCCATAGAGCCGAAACAGCATCAACAGGTTGCGGTCGGCGCTGTTGAGCCCGACCGTGGTGTTGGAGACGATCGGGAAAAACGCGACGATCCAGGCGCACACCAGGAGGGCGAGAAACGGCTGGCGCACCCAGATGATGATGAGCGGCGCAATCGCCACGATCGGCGTCACCTGCAGGATGACGGCATAGGGGAAGAGGCTCAATTCGAGGATCCGCGAGCGCGAAAAAAGAAGCGCGATCGCGCCGCCGAAGAAGGCCGCCGCGGCGAGCGCCGCGAGGGTGATGCGCAACGTCACCAGGAGCGAGCCGAGAAGGCTCGGCCCGTCGACCCAGAGGCTCTGCGCGACCGCGCTCGGCGCCGGCAGGATGTAGGGCGGAATCCCCTTGAGGCGGACGATCGCTTCCCAGGCCGCGAGAAACAGCGCGCCGATGGCGATCGGGGCGAGGATGCGCAGCGCGCGGTCCATCAGGGTGGGGCCATCAGGATGGGGCCATCGCCGTGGCAAGCGCGGCCGATACGCTCTCGCACATCGCGGCATAGTCCGGCGACACCCGGGCCGCACGCTCGCGCGGCTGCGGCAGGCCGACCGGCAGATCGGCGACGATCCGTCCGGGCCGCGGGGTCATCACCGCGATCCGGGTCGACAGGTACACCGACTCGAAAACGCTATGGGTGACGAAAAGGATGGTCGGGCGAGAGGCCTCCCACAGCCGCAAGAGATCGTCGTTGAGCGCGAGCCGGGTGATCTCGTCGAGCGCGGCGAAGGGTTCGTCGAGGAGGAGAAGTTCGGGCCCGGTAACGAGCGCGCGGGCGATCGACACCCGCATCCGCATGCCCCCCGAGAGCTGGTGCGGGTAGGAATGTTCGAAGCCGGCGAGGCCGACGGCGTTGAGCGCGGCGGCGACGCGATCTCGCTCGGCCGCGCGAACCCGTCCGGCAATGCGAAACGGCAGTTCGACATTGGCCGCGACCGTGCTCCACGGCATCAGCGTCGGATCCTGGAACACAAAACCGATGTGACCGGCGGGGATCGCGTTTTCCGACTGGCCCGCGAGATGCAGATGGCAACAGCCGGTGGTCGGCTGGCTGAGGCCGGCGACGATCCGCAGGAGCGTGCTCTTGCCGCATCCCGAGGGCCCGAGGAGACTGACGAACTCGCCGCGCGCGACGCTGAGATCGACCCCGCCCAGCGCTTCCAGGCCCGAGGCGAAGCGCTTGGTCACGCCCTGCAGCACAACGACTGGCGGCGCGGCGGCGTCCGGCGTGCTTCGAGACGCGCCCTTCGGGCGCTCCTCAGCATGAGGTAAGTTATTGGATTGCAATAAGAGAAAACCTCATCCTGAGGAGCCCGCGCAGCTTGCGTCTCGCAGGACGCACGGCGCGGATCCCGGCAATCGTGCCAGGGAGATAGCCAGCTTTCAGGGTTGCATCCCGACCTTCTTGCTGATGAATTGCAGCGTGTAGGCCTTGGAGAAATCCATGTCGGCGGGATAGAGCCCGGCTTTCGCCGCGGTGTCGAAGAAATCGCGCCAGCGCGAGTCGCCCATCGCCCCGATGCCGCTCTTTTTGGCCCGGCCGCTGTCGATGATCCCGTATTCCTTCATCTTGTCGCGGCCATAGGCGAGGAGCGCATCGGTCATTTCGGGGTTGTCGCGCTTGATGAGCGCGTTAGCGGGGCCGGGGTCGGCATCGAGATAGCTGTACCAGCCCTCGATGCTGGCATCGACAAAGCGCTGCACGAGGTCGGGCTTGTCGCGGACCAGCTTTTCCGAGGTTTCGATCAGCGCGCCGTAGCTGCCATAGCCGGCATCGGCGAGCAACAGCACCACCGGCTTTACGCCTGCTTTCTCGATAATGAACGGCTCGCTTGTCAGGTAGCCCTGCTGAACCGCTGTCTGATCGGCGAGAAACGGCGCCACGCTGAACCCGTAGGGACGGATCTGATCGTCGGTGTAGCCGAATTTCTGCTTCAGGAAGAGCCAGCTGGTGACGCGGGTGTCACCGCTGATCATGATCGGCCTGCCCTTCAAGGCCTCAAAGCTGTCCTCGCCCTGGCCGGGATGTGCGATCAGCACCGAGGGGTCCTTCTGGAAAATCGCGGCGACCGCCACCATCGGGATCTTCTGGGCGACAAAATTGAGCGGAACGAACGAGTTCGACGCGATGTTGAAATCGAGGACGCCCGCGGCGAGCAACTGGGCGTGATTGACCTGCGGACCGCCCGGCCGCAGGGTCACGTCGAGCCCGTGGCCCTTATAGATGCCGGTGGCGATCGCCTGGTAGAAGCCGCCGTGCTCGGCCTCGGCTTTCCAGTCGGTGCCGAAATTGACGCTCTCGGCGGAGGCGGCGCGCGGCAGCATCAGCGCGGCGCCGAACAAGGTCGCAGCGGCGACAAATACCGTGGTCCTACGACTCATCGGTGCCGGCGGTTCATCGGGGAGGGTCCGTGCAAGAGAAGGGGGCGCGAGTGTAGTCGGCGGGCTGCAAGGCGTCGAGCCGTTATCGAGCCCTTGTGGAGCCATCGGGGGCGCGCTATCGCAACCGCCGGGGTAATCGTATATCATGGCCTAAAAGTTGCGCGCCGCGATCGTGCGGGTAGGCGGGAGCGGGGGGAAGCCATGAAGAATCTGCTGGCCGTGATCGGCGACGGCAATGCGGGACCGGTTCTCGAAGCGGCGCTGATGGCGGCCCGCCGGTTCAACAGCCACATCGTCGGGCTGCACAGCCTTACCACCGAATATGCCGTCGTCTTCGGCGGCGAGATGGGCTTTTCGATTTCCTCCGAGGTCGATCGCACGCTGGAGCGCGAAGGGCACGAGCGGCGCGACCAGGCCCGCGGTCTGTTCCGCGACTTCATGAACGCGCATGGCGTGCCGATCGGACCGCCGGCGCCGGGCGATAACGGTCCCTCCGCGTCGTGGCGCGAGGAGGACGGCAGACAGAACGCCGTCGTCGGGATGAGCGGCCGGGTTTATGATCTGATCATCGTCGAGCAGCCGGAAAAGCTCGCCTCGATCGCCGAGGCCACGCTCGAGGATGCGCTTTTCGAAAGCGGCCGCCCGGTATTGATGGTGCCAAAGGCGATCGGGCCCAATCTCGGCGAGACGATCGCCGTCGCCTGGAACGGCAGCACCGAGACCGCGATGACGGTGGCGCTCGCCATGCCGTTTCTCAAGCACGCCAAGCACGTGGTCGTCGTTGCGGTCGGCCCGCAGCACATGCCCGAACCCGGCCCGACCGGCGAGGAACTGGCCCGCAACCTCGAGGGTCACGGGCTCAACGTCAGCTTGCGCGCCGCCTTCGGCCGCCAGCGGGCGATGGGCGAATCGTTCCTCAAGGAGGCAATGGCGGCAGGCGCCGATCTGTTGCTGAAGGGCGCCTATACGCAAAGCCGCATCCGGCAGATGATCTTCGGCGGCGCCACCCGCCACATCATCATGGAAGCAAAGATCCCGGTGATCATGGCCCGGTGATCCTGGCCGGGAGGGTGGCTGCGCCATAACCCTGCCGTAGAACTTTCCGGCGCGTTATCCTACTCTTTGTAGCGCCGCGCGATTGAGTGCGCGGTCAGCGGGGGAGATCGGCATGCGGTCAGCGGCGCGGTACCGGGCGGTGGTTCTTTGGGTCGGAGTCGCAGCATTTGCGGCGATATCGCCGGCGGTGGCCCAAGCTCCGCCCTATCCGCCACCGCCCTATGGGGCCGCCCCTGCCGCGGGTCTCTCCGGCGAAGCCGGCGACATTGCCAGCTGCCTCTGCCTTGGGCGGGCCGTCGACACGCTGCACGCCGATATGACCGCACAGCAGAACTCCTACGCGGCGGCGCGCGACGAGTTGGCGCAGCTCGATTCCCAGATGAAAAGCGCGCGCGCCGGCATGGATGTCAACGATCCGGCAGCGGTGGCGAGGTTCCGCGAGATGCTCGAAAGGCGCGACGCCGCCTTCCGGCGCTCGACCGGCCTGGCGACGGGCGACCTGAACAGCGCGATCACGCGCTACAACGCGCGGATCAACGAATATAACGCGCGCTGCGCCAACCGGCCGCGCAACCCCGACGTGGTCGCCCAGGTGCAGGCGACGCTGTCCTGCCCGCCGTCCTACTGATCGGCGCCGTCGCGATCCGCAGTCCCAGGGTAAAGCTGCTCGGGGGCGATTTCGGGCTCGGCGATGACCGCCCACCCGGCGCCGCGCCACGCCCGGAAGAAACAGCTGCGCCGCCCGGTGTGGCAGGCGACGCCGTGCTGATCGACCAGCAATAACACCGCGTCGCCATCGCAATCGAGACGCAGCTCGTGGAGGCGCTGGCCCTGGCCCGACGTCTCGCCCTTGCGCCACAGCGCCTGGCGCGAGCGCGACCAATAGCACGCCCTGCCCTCCTCTAGCGTCAGGCGGACCGCCTCGCGGTTCATCCACGCCATCATCAGAACTTCGCCGGTGTCGTGCTGCTGGGCGATCGCGGGAACCAGCCCGTCAGGGCCGAATTTGATCTCGCCGAGGGCGCGCTCGATCGCATCGGTCACGCTAGTTCTCCTCAGTCAAGCTCAGCTGCGGAAGCGCAGCGTGCGCGGCTTCACCGGGTTCTCGAACGGTCGGCCCTCGGTACTGGCGCGCGCGTATTCGTTCTTCAGCCGGTGATACCATTTCGCCTGGGTATCGGCGTCGTCGACCAGCATCAGCGCCGGCTTGAAGTGCAGCCCCTTACTCTGCAGGGTCAGCGCCTCGCGGTCCTGGAATGCGAAGGTGCGCAAGCCCCACAGCAATAAGGGCTTGATCGCGGTCAACCACCACGGCGACCAATAGGCGGCGTAGCACATCTCGATATTGTCGTCGTCGATCGGCGTCACCGTGTTGAGGGTGACGAACCAATGCCGGCCGAACCTCGTGTGCTCGATGCGGGTGCTCGGCAGCTGGAAGAAAAGCCGCGTCTCCGGAGTGCCGCGCAACAGCTTGTAGGGCGCCAGATTGCTCGAGGGGCGATGCGGCAGCATCGTGAAGCCGTAGGGCGCGGGGGCGAATTCCTTGGCCTTTTCGGTGATCGAGCCGCGCTTGCGCCACCACCACGAGACATGGACGAACGGGTTGTGCGTCGGATCCATCTGCCCGAACACCGCGGCGTCGATCGCGCACGGCACCTGCATCTTCATCGTCAGGTCTGGCTGGCGATCATCCGCGACGCCGGGCAATGCCGGCACCTCCGGGGCGGCCGAGGGATCGCTCCCGAAAAACACCCAGATATTGCCGTGCCGCTCGGCTACGGGATAGGATTTGACCCGGATTCGGCCGATATCGAAAGTATCGCTCGCGGTCAAGGACGGGATCGCCTTGCATTGTCCGGCCCGGTCGAACCGCCAGCCGTGATAGGGGCATTGGATCTCGGCCCCATCGAACCGTCCCCCGCTCAACGGGACGCCGCGATGCGGGCAGATGTCACGCAGCGCGAACGCCGCGCCGCTACGGTCGCGGCCGATGACGATCGGCTCGCCGAGCATCAGCCGCGGCGTCACCCTGCCCGGGCGCAATGCCCGGCTCGGCATCGCGTAGTACCAGATCTGCCGCAGCGGCGCGGCGCGGTCGCCCTCCACTCCCCTCTCCCCGATCGATGGAGCGCGAGACTAGCCCAGGCCGCCAGCGCGACAGAACCTTATTGTTGAGCCGGGCCGCGCCGGCTTTGCCCCAACCGGCGCGAGCCTCTATCCTGGCGCGGCGGCGACCGCTATTTTCCTCGCCCGTCACCTCGACAAGGCTTTGCCCCGACCTTGGCCGCTTTGCGCATCATCCGACACCCCGGTCCGGCATCGAGCCATCCGCGCGGCGCGGTGCTGGCGATGGGCAATTTCGACGGGCTGCATAAAGGTCATGCCGCGCTGATCTGCGAGGCGCGCGATCGCGCCCGCGCGGCCGGCGTGCCAGCGGCGGTCCTCACCTTCGAGCCGCATCCGCGCAGCATCTTCATGCCCGCGGGCGAGCCGTTCCGGCTGACCCCGTTCCGGGTCAAGGAGCGCGAGATCGCGCGGCTCGGGGTCGATTTGCTGTTCGTCCAGCATTTCGACCTCGATTTCGCCCGGAAGAGCGCCGAATCGTTTGTCGAGGAGGTGCTTATCGGCGCGCTCGGTGCGACCCACATCGTCGTCGGGCACGATTGCACCTTTGGCAACCGACGCCGCGGCACGCCCGAGATGCTGCGCGAAGCCGGGGCCGAACACGGCTTTGGCCTCACCGTGATCGAGCCGGTGCGCGGCCCCGACGCCACCGCCTATTCCGCGACCCATATCCGCGAGCTGTTGAAGGCCGGCAAGCCGCGCGAGGCGGGCGCCCAGCTCGGCCGCTTCTGGGAGATCGACGGGCGCGTCATGGTCGGCGACCGCCGCGGCCGGACGATCGGCTTCCCGACGGTCAACCTCGGCCTCGGTGAGAATTTGCGCCCCGCCTTCGGGGTCTATGCCGTCCGCGTTTCGGGAGACGGGCCGGATGACGCCTTCGCCGGACGGGTGATCGACGGCGTCGCCAATATCGGCTTGCGCCCGACCGTGGGCACTCCAGAGCCGCGCCTCGAAGCCCATCTCTTCGACATCGACGCCGACCTCTATGGCCGCCACTTGCGCGTCTCGCTCGTCGAGTTCATCCGCCCGGAGCGCAAATTTTCGGGGCTCGACGCGCTCAAAGCGCAGATCGCCGAAGACGCCGCCACCGCGCGTGCGGTTCTGGCAAACGTCGTGTGACAATCATTGCCCGCGTCTGTCGCGTCGTCGTAGAATTTCCCCCAATGATAATTCGCGAAAAGCGAAGCACGGGGGAGGTGAGACGGCGATGGGGATCGCGGGCTGGTGTCGTTGGGCGGTCACCACTGTTGCCGTGTATATCCTCTGGACGGAACCCGCGCCGAGCCGGGGCCTAAGAGCCTGACTCAAAAGCGCCTGCCGCCGTTCTCGACAGTTACGGAGCGCTTTGGCATCGAATACCGGCCGGTTCGGCCCGTCGCCGCGAGAACCGCCTCGCTGCGCCCGTCCAAACCTTGCCGGCG
>JBARKH010000650.1:0-1852 GCA_049801295.1 Allostellaceae bacterium
GTGCCCCACACCGCCCGAGGCGCCGAGCACCAGCACGCCCTCGCCCGGCTCCAAACGCGCGCGTTCGCGCAACGCGAACCAGGCGGTGTCGTAGACGAGGCTCAGCGAGGCGGCCTCGACAAAGGACATCCGCGCCGGGAGCGGGTAGCACTGGTCGGCGGCCACCGCGACCGCCTCGGCATAGCCGCCCGCTTCGGCCATCGCCAAGACGCGCTCGCCGACGTGCAGACCGCTCACGTCAGGCCCCAACGCCGCCACCACCCCGGCCGGCCCCTTGCCCGGGATGAACGGGAAGGCCGGCAGGAACTGATAGGTGCCGCCAACCACCAACAGGTCGACGTAGTTGACCGGCGCGGCATGGGTCTCGACAAGGACCTCCCCGGGTCCGGGAACCGGCAACGCCACTTTGCCGACGCGCAGGCGCTCGGGCGGGCCGAACTCGTTGACGATTATCGCGCGCATCAGCGCGGCCTCACTTGGTGACCTTGTCGGCGCTCCGGAATCGCACCGGCACGGGCCGCGCCCGGCCCTCGCTCACCCAGCGCACCAGCTCGTGCTTGACGATCTTGCCGCTGGCGGTCAGCGGCATTTCGCTCAGCGGCAGGATGAATTCGGGCATGTCGTGTTTCGAGAGGCCGGCAGCGTCCAGATGTTGCAGGATTTCTTGCGGATCGGCCGGCCCGTTCGCATGCATCACGACAGCCAGGCAGACCCGCTCACCGAGCCGCTTGTCGGCGACCGGGAACGCCGCCGCCTTTTCGACCGCCGGGTGGCGCATCGCCAGGGCTTCGATGCGAGCCGGATGGATGTTGCGGCCGCCGCGGATGATGATTTCCTTCTTGCGGCCGGTGATGCGCAGATAACCCTGGTCGTCGATCCAGCCGAGGTCGCCGGTCATGAACCACCCCGCCGCGTTGAACGCCGCCTCGGTCGCGATCTGGTCGTCGAAATAGCCCAGCATCAGGCTGGCGCCGCGCCCGCCAATCTCGCCGATTTCGCCCGGCGGGGCCTCGCGATCGCGGTCATCCTCGCGCCAGACCCGGACCTCGTAGCCCGCGCAGGCCCGCCCGCTGGTCTCGACGATACGCTCGGGTGGGTCGTCGGGCAGCGTGTATTGATGCGAGCAGGTCTCGGTCATGCCATAGCCGCTCTGCGGCGCCACGCCATAACGCATCAGTTCGGCCACGACCGCCGCCGGCGCCGCGGCGCCCGAGATGCGGAAGCCGCGCACTCTCGCCAACCGCTCCCTGCCGCGTTCCCGCAATTGGCCGAGGAGATCGATCGCGTGGGTCGGCACGCCGAACAGAAATTCGGCGCCGGTCTCTTCCAGCCGGTCAACGAGGCTGTGGCCGCGCGGCAGATCATGCACCACCAGTTCGCCGCCCGCCGCCAGTGCGGTCACCAGCGCGCCGAGCCCGAGATTGTGGCTCAAGGGGCTGAGCGTATAAAGGACGGCGCGCTCGAGCTGCCAATCGCGCGCCATCATTCGCGCCGTGGCGAGGAGCGTGTTGTCGCTGTGGAGGACGCCCTTCGGCGTGCCGGTCGTGCCCGAGGTGAACGGCAGGTACATCACCTGGTTGGGGTCGCTCGTTGCCGACATCGCGATCGCGGGCCCGACCAGCTCGGCGAACGGCGCGCCCTCGGCGGGGCCGACCCGGCAGGTCCAGCGCACAAAATCGCGGTCGGCGAGGTCGGCGAAGATGTCGTGCCGCTCGCCGTCGGCGCCGTAGCCCGGCTCGGCGAAGAGCGCGGCGGCCCGCATCCGGTCAATGAGCCCAACCACCTCGGCTGTCGTGTGGCCCCGGTGCAGCGAGGGGCAGCACACATAGCCCTGGCGCGAACAGGCTAGGAG
>JBARKH010000651.1:0-5258 GCA_049801295.1 Allostellaceae bacterium
GGCGATAGCCGCAGCAGAACCGGTTTACAAACGCGCGGGCTTCAGCCTCGTCGGCGAAATAGAGCGCGACAGCGTCGTTGACCACCCCGTCGAGCCCGGCCGGCGCGGACGCCCAGCCCGCCCGGCCGCAATTGCGCTCGAGCCAGGCCAGCATCACCGCGAGCTGCGCTCCAAACCCGCCCGGCGGCACCGCGACCAGCACCCGCCGGCGGTAGGGTTGGGCGATATCATGCTCAATCTGCCGGGATGCGACGGGCATCGCCCGAGTTCCTATTTTGTTCCAAATCAGCCTACAGGAGTTCCGGCCGGTTTGTCTAGGGCCGGTTCAGCCCTTCGCTGCGATATGGCGAACGCCGGGCGCAACGCCCAGGTCAGCGGCAGGGTAACCAGCACGAACGCCGCGATCAGCATCATCATAACGGGCACATCGATCAGGTCGCTGACCAGGCCAAACAGCACCGGCGACAGCGCGCCGGCGCCGATTCCGCCGGTATAGAAGAAGCTGAAGGCGCGTTGCCGCCGCTCGGGCGCGACCAGCTCCGGGACCGTGCCGTAAATTATCGACGAGGTGCCATTGAGCGCGATGCCGATCAGCGGCAGCACCGCGAGCCCCGGCAAGAGCGGCAGCGGCAGCAGCACGAGAATGCCCGCCGCGGTCAACCCTTCGGTCAGAAACGTCGCGCGCACCATGCCGAGCCGCACGCCGAGCCAGCCACAGACGAGCTTCCCCGTGGCGCCGCCGGCGAAGATGAGGGTCAGCGCGGTGCCGATCATCGGCAGATCGGCGCCCTTCATCCTCAACAGGAACGGCAGGAACGTCAGAAACCCCATCCGCGTCGCGCTGTCGATCATTGCGATCGCAAGCAACAGCGGAAAGCCGTGCCCGGCCGGCGTCGGCGTGCTCGCGGGCTCGGCTTTCTCCGCCGGCGCGAGGCTCCCCGAACGACCGGGAAGGCCGCGCACCGCGAGAATTCCCGCGGCGGCGGCCAGACCAACAAGGCCGATGACGGTCATCGTCGAGCGCCACGGCAATAACATCAGCAGTCCGGCGGTCGCCGCCGGGAACGCCATCTTGCCGAGGTCGCCCGAGAAATTGTAAGTGGCGAGCGCGCTGCGCGAGCGTGATCCGGCAAAGGCCTCGGCCACGAGATGGGCGCTGATCGGGTGCTGCACGCTCGATCCGGCGCCGCCGACGATCAGCGCCACGATCAATAGCGCAAAGCCGGTGCTCGCCCCGGCGACGAGAAACCCGACGCCGGCCAGTGCGGTCCCGAGCCCTAGCACCAGCGGCCCGCCGATCCGCCCGGCGAGCGCCCCCGCCGGCACCTGGAACCCGGCCATCGACCCGGTGTAGAGCGCGCGCAGCAGCCCGATTTCGGCATAGCCAAGGCCGAATTCCACCTGCCACAGCGGCAGCATCACATAGAGGAGGTCGGTGTAGCCGTCATGCAGGATATGCGCGCCACAGGCGACGCCCATCACGCGCCGCCGGGGCGCCGCGATCCGCTCGAGGCTGGCCGTGATCAGTGACATCGCGCAATGACAGAAATGAAACTGTCACTAAACTGTCATTGTGCGCAGCGCCAAGCAATGGTTTGTCGGTCGAGACGCGCGCGGCGTATTTTCTGTTTCGCGTTCGCCGTTGGCGAGAAGCGGAGGGAAGAGCGATGGCTGAGTTTGATCTCGTGATCCACAACGGCACGGTGGCGACCGCTGCCGATACGACAGAGTGCGACGTCGGGATCAAGGATGGAATCGTCGCCGCGCTGGGGCGCGGGCTTGGCCCGGGCGCGCGCGAGATCGACGCGGCGGGTCGCCTCGTCCTGCCCGGCGCAATCGACAGCCATTGCCATATCGAGCAGCGCTCCTCGGGCGGGATGATGTGCGCCGACGATTTCTACAGCGCCACGGTATCGGCCGCGTTCGGCGGCACGACGACGGTCATCCCCTTTGCCGCGCAGCATCGTGGGCAATCGTTGCGCCAGGTGGTCGCGGACTATCATGAGGCGGCCGGCCCGAAAGCGGTCATCGACTATGCCTTCCACCTGATCATCTCCGACCCCTCGGAGCAGGTTTTAGGCCAGGAATTGCCCGCGCTCATCCGCGACGGCTACACCTCGTTCAAGGTCTACATGACATACGACCTGTTGCGCCTAGACGACCGTCAGATGCTCGACATCCTGGCGTTGGCGCGGGCCGAGGGCGCCTTCGTCATGGTCCATGCCGAAAACCACGACATGATCCAATGGCTCGCCGACCGCCTCCTCGAAAAAGGGCTGTCCCAGCCGCGCTACCACGCGGTATCGCACGCCAGGCTCGCCGAAGGCGAGGCGACCAATCGGGCGGTGGCGCTCGCCGAACTCCTCGACGTGCCGATCCTCATCGTCCACGTCTCGGCCGCCGAGGCGATCGACGTCATCCGCGACGCCCAGACCAAGGGCCTCAAGATCTACGGCGAGACCTGCCCGCAATATCTGTTCCTGACCGCCGACGACATTTCGATGGGCCTCGAAGGGACCAAATTCTGCTGCAGCCCGCCGCCGCGCGATAAGGCAGGCCAGGAAGCGGTGTGGCGCGGTCTTGCTAACGGCACCTTCCAGGTGTTTTCGTCCGACCACGCGCCCTATCGCTACGACGAAACCGGCAAATTGCCGAAGGGCGACAAGACTACCTTCAAGGACACCGCCAACGGCGTCCCCGGCATCGAATTGCGCGTGCCCTTATTGTTTTCCGAGGGCGTCGGCAAGGGCCGCATCGACCTCAACCGCTTTGTCGCGCTGACCGCGACCAACGCCGCCAAGATTTACGGCCTCTACCCGAAAAAGGGCACGATCGCAGTGGGCAGCGACGCCGACATCGCGATCTGGGACCCGAAAGCCCACGTCACGGTGCGCGCGGAAAACATCCACGACAATGTCGGCTACACGCCCTATGAGGGGATGCACCTGACCGGCTGGCCGGTAACGGTCCTCTCGCGCGGCCGCATCGTCATCGACGACGGCAAGCTCCAGGCCCAGCGCGGCAGCGGCAACTTCCTCCCCTGCGCCCTCTCCGACACCGCCCGTCCCTTAGGCCGCACGACCCCCGAACTCGCGTTCGCCGCCGCGACATCCGGTGGGCCGATTGTTTAAGCGCAGCGTCTGAAGGAGAACACCCATGTCCCGCAAACTCCGCGCCGCCGTCGCCCAATTGGGGCCGATCCACCTCGCCGACAACCGCGCAGCGGTCGTCAAGCGGCTGATCGCGTTACTGCGCGAGGCGCATGGCAATGGCGCGCGGTTCGTCGTCTTTCCCGAATTGGCGCTGACGACGTTCTTCCCGCGCTGGTGGATGACCGAGCAGGCTGAGATCGACCGCTATTTCGAGCGCGACATGCCGAGCGGCGAGACGCGGCCGCTGTTCGATCTCGCTAAGGAACTCGGCATCGGCTTCTATCTCGGCTATGCCGAATTGACCGAGGAAGGGGGCGCGCCCCGCCATTACAACACCTCGATCCTTGTTGCTCCGGATGGAAGAATCATCGGGCGCTACCGCAAGATCCACCTGCCCGGGCATTCGGAGCACCTGCCCCAGGCGCCGTTCCAGCACCTGGAAAAGCGCTATTTCGACGTCGGAAACGAAGGGTTTGGGGTGTGGCGGATGCAGGATGCGGTCATCGGCATGTGCATCTGCAACGACCGGCGCTGGCCCGAGACCTACCGGGTCATGGGCCTCCAAGGGGTCGAGATCATCGCGCTCGGGTACAACACGCCGATCGAGAACATCCACACCCGCGAGCCCGAGCATCTGCGGATGTTCCACCACCTCTTGTCATTGCAGGCCGGCGCCTACCAGAACGCGGCCTGGGTCTTGGCCGCCGCCAAATGCGGCGCCGAAGACGGGTTCGGCATGATCGGCGGCTCGGCGATCGTCGCGCCGACCGGCGAGATCGCCGCCCAGGCCTTGACCGAGGACGATGAGCTGATCACCACGACCCTGGATCTCGAACTCGGCGACTACCTGCGCCGCACGGTCTTCAACTTCGAGAAGCACCGCCGCGTCGAGCATTACGGCCTCATCACCAGCCGCACCGGCGCGAAAGTCGAGGTTTAATAATATTGTCATCCCGGCGAAAGCCGGGACCCATTCTTCAGCCGGCTCGGGCGCGGATCAATGGATCCCGGCTTTCGCCGGGATGACAATTGAATTGTGCGGGAGAGGGGTTGTCACTCCCGCCCGTAGCTGTCTTCGAAGCGGACGATGTCGTCTTCGCCGAGATAGCTGCCCGATTGCACCTCGATGACGTGGAGCGGGATTTTGCCGGGGTTTTCCAGGCGGTGCGCGGTGCCGAGCGGGATATAGGTCGACTGGTCCTCGGTTAGGATCAGTTCTTCGTTGCCGCGCACGATCTTGGCGGTGCCCTGGACGACGACCCAATGCTCGGCGCGGTGGTGGTGCATCTGCAAGGAGAGCTTGGCGCCCGGCTTCACCGTGATGTGCTTGACCTGGACGCGGTCGCCGTTATGGAGCGCCCGGTAGGTCCCCCACGGCCGGTGCACGGTGGAGAGCGCGTCGGCTTCCTCGCGCCGCTCGGCCAAGAGGCGGGCGACCAGGGTTTTCACCTCCTGGGTGCGGTTGCGCGGCGCCACCATGACCGCATCGTCGGTGGCGACGACGACGAGGTCCGCGACCCCGACCGCGGCAACCAGCCCCTTTTCCGAGCGCAAATAGCAGTTGCTCGTGGCCTCGGCGACGACATTGCCGAGGAGCGCGTTGCCATGATCGTCCTTCGCGCCCAATTCCCACAGCGCATCCCACGAGCCCAGATCGCTCCATCCCATCGCGACCGGCACCACCGCGGCGCTTGTGGTGTGCTCCATCACGGCATAATCGATGGAGTCGCTCGCGCAGGCGGCAAACGCCGTCTTGTCGAGGCGGATGAAATCGCTGTCGACCCGCGCGCCCGCCAGCGCCGCCTTGCAGGCGGCGAGCATATCGGGGCGCAGGCGCCCGAGCTCGGCGAGATAAAGCGCCACCGGAAAGAGGAAGATGCCGCTGTTCCAGAAATGGTCGCCCGAGGCGAGGTAGCGCTCCGCGGTCGCCGCATCCGGCTTTTCGACAAAGCCCTTGACCGCGAAGGCGCCATCGCACCCCGCGAGCACCTCCCCCTTGGCGATGTAGCCATAGCCGGTCTCGGCGCGCTCGGGCGTGATGCCGAACGTCACCAGATGCCCGGCGCGCGCCGCCGCAGCCGCGCGCTCGACGGCGCGGCGGAAGGC
>JBARKH010000652.1:0-12705 GCA_049801295.1 Allostellaceae bacterium
GGCCGGCCCCGCGACGCGGTCGCGCTGACCTACCGGGTCAAGCGCACCGGCGCCGCGCTCCCGGCTCAAGCGTCGGACGGCGAGCGCCGCCTCTTTTCCGGCAGCGACACCGCAATCATCGACGACATCCGCGCGCTGCGCGACCTCGGCGTCACCGCGATCGACTTCGATTTTGAGCGCCCAGTGGAGGCTGCAGTCATCGCTGAGATGCGCGCCTTCAAGCAGCGCGTGCTGGTGAAGGTGTAGACGGCGTGTAACTAGCTACTCCCGGTAGCGAGAAGAGGGCCTCGCGCGCGATGCGCCGCGCCCTCAGGAGCGACGAAGCGGCGCGCGTGGGAGTTGCCTGTTTGCCCACCGGAGCAAGCCGGGGTGGTACATCGGCTCAGGCGCGGTTCTTGAAGCGCCAGCTCGCGTAGCCGGTTTGGACGATTTCGCAATGACGGGTCAGCCAGTCGAGCCGCGCAGTCGTCATCTTGGTGTCGCCGAAGACACGCGGCCATTCGGCAAATGCCAGGTTGGTGGTGACGACGAGGGACGTGCGCGCGTAGAGACGGCTGATTCGATGGAAGAGCAGCTGGTCGCCGATCTCGGCTTGAAGCACGGACAGCGCGCGCGCAACATGACCACCGGCAAATGTTTGCCCTAATCCGGAGGCTCGCCGATGCGTACCGGCGTCTATCGTTTTCCGCCGATGGACAGCGTCATCTATGGCCGGCCATTTACCGAGGCGCTGAAGGAAGAGGTCGAAGCGAGCGGCGCCAATTCGGTGTTTCTCTTGGCTAGCGGCACGCTCAACCGGGAAACCGACCTCGTCCAGCAAGTGCGCGAGGCGCTCGGCAACCGGCTTGCCGGGGTCCACGCCAGGATCGGCGCGCATACCCCGCGTAGCGACGTCGTCGAGGCGGCGAACGCCGCGCGCGCCGCCGGCGCCGACCTCCTGGTGACCTTGGGCGGCGGGTCGATCACCGACGCGGCGAAAATGGTCGCCTTCTGTCTCGGCAACGGGGTCACCGACCCGGCCCAGCTCGATAATTATCGCGCCCAGGTCAGCGCCGACGGCACGATCAAGCGTCCGCAGGTAAAACCGCCCGCCCTGCGCACGATCGCGATCCCGACAACGCTCTCGGCCGGCGAATACACCGCCTCGGCCGGCTGCACGGACACGGTTCGGCATGTTAAGGAGAGCTTCGGCCACCCACTGATGATGCCGAAGACCGTGGTGCTCGACCCGCGCGCCAGCCTCCACACCCCGGAATGGCTGTTCTTGTCGACCGGGATCCGCGCCGTCGATCACGCGGTCGAGGACATCTGCTCGCCAGAGTGCCAGCCGATCTCGGAAGGGGCGTCATACCATGCCCTCAAACTCCTCGGCCGCGGGCTGTCGGGGGTCAAGACGGACCCGCTCGATCTCGACGCCCGGCTCGATTGCCAGCTCGGCGCGTGGATGTCGATGGTCGGCTCGCAAACCGGGGTCCCCAAAGGGGCGAGCCACGGCATCGGCCACGTGCTGGGCGGCACCGCGCATGTACCGCACGGCTACACCTCCTGCGTGATGCTGCCGCATGTGCTGCGCTTCAACCAGCCGGTCAATGCCGAGCGCCAGGCGCTGGTCAGCGAGGCGCTGGGGCGGCCCGGAGAGCCAGCGGCGGATGTTGTCGCGGCCCTCATTGCCGGACTTGGCCTACCCGGACGGCTGCGCGATGTCGCGGTCAAGCCGGAGCAGCTCGACCGCATCGCCGAACTGTCGATGCACGACCGCTGGATCCACACCAATCCGCGCAAGATCGACGGTCCGCCGGTCATCCGCGAGCTGCTCGACGCGGCGTGGTAGGGAGAGCGTTACGCTGTCTTTTCCAATTCGCGCAGGATCGTGTCGCCCATGACGCGGGTCGAGACCCGGGCGGTGTTGGGTGAGAGGATGTCGGCGGTGCGCACTCCGGCGGCGAGCGCATGGCGCACCGCGTCCTCGACCAGGGTTGCCTCCTCGGCGAGATCGAACGAATAGCGCAGCATCATCGCGAAAGAGAGGATGGAGGCGAGGGGGTTGGCGACCCCCTTGCCGGCGATATCGGGAGCGCTGCCGTGCACCGGCTCGTAGAGCGCCTTGCGGCGTCCAGTGGCGTCGGCCGCGCCCAATGAGGCCGAGGGCAGCATGCCGAGGGAGCCGGTCAGCATCGCCGCGCAATCCGAGAGGATGTCACCGAACAGATTGCTGGTGACGATCACATCGAATTGCTTGGGGTTGCGCACCAGCTGCATCGCGCAATTGTCGGCATACATGAAGGAGAGCTCGACCTGCTTGTAGTCGGCATGGACCTCTTCGGCGACCTCTCGCCAAAGCCCGCCCGATTCCATGACATTGGCCTTGTCAACTTCGCAGAGCCGGCGCTGGCGCTTGCATGCGAGGTCGAAGCCGGCGCGCACCACGCGCTCGATCTCGGCTTCCGTATAGACTTCGGTGTTGATGCCGCGGCGGGTGCCGTCGGGCAGCGTTTCCACCCCGCGCGGCTCGCCGAAATAGATGCCGCCGGTCAGTTCGCGCACGATCATCAAATCGAGGCCGGCGACGAGGTCGCGTTTCAAGGCCGAGGCATCGGCGAGCGCGTCGAACACCACGGCCGGGCGCAGATTGGCGAAGAGGTCCATCTCCTTGCGCAGTCGCAAGAGGCCGCGCTCTGGGCGCAATTCAAAGGGCAGCGTCTCCCATTTCGGGCCGCCGACCGAGCCGAAGAGCACCGCGTCCGACGCCATCGCCTCGGCCATCGTGGCGTCGGTCAAGGGCGTGCCGGAGGCATCGTAGGCGGCGCCGCCAACAAGGCCCTCGGAGACATCGAAGCGGGCAATGTTGCGGCGATCGAAGAACTCGAACAGGCGCATCACCTCGCTCATGATCTCCGGGCCGATGCCGTCGCCGGGTAGCACCAGTACTTTGCGGTTGGAGCGGCTATGGCTCATCGATTGGCGCCTTCATCGATCGCAGGGCCGGCGTGAGGGAGCGCTGGATCAGGGGGTCTTTTACGGGGCGGGACCGCGAGATGGTAGCCGCCAAATTCCCTGCTAGCAGGGAAATTTTTTTCCTGGAACCCCAAGATGGCGTCTAACACTTTGATCCGCTTGAATTGGTGTGCCGGCGATGTGTGCCGGAGCAGGGAATTTTTTGCACACTCGCAGGGAATTTCTGCGCACGAGCAGGGAATTTTGGAGGCCAATTAGACATTGTCGAAAATCGCGCGATTCTCAGGAGAAAATTGACTCAATAGCAATGGCGGATAGATGTAGGAAGCGAGGGCGCGACGTCAAGGGCGCTGGTTACCCGCCGGCCTGGGTCATCCCGAAGAGCCACGGCCGGGTGCGCCGCGCCTCGGTTTCGTAGGTGGCGATCTCGGCGCCCTTTTGTTCGGTCAGGCCGATATCGTCGAGCCCGTTCAGCATGCAGTGCTTGCGGAACGGGTCGATGTCGAAATGCACAACGCCGCCGTCGGGGCGCGAGATCGTCTGCTTTTCGAGGTCGATCGTGAGGACTGCGTTGGCGCCCTTCCCGGCGTCTTCCATCAGCTGGTCGACAACCTCCTGCGGCAGCGCGATCGGCAGGAGGCCGTTCTTGAAGCAGTTGTTGTAGAAGATGTCGGCAAAGGAGGGCGCGATGACGCAGGTGATGCCGAAATCGGTCAGCGCCCAGGGCGCATGCTCGCGGGACGAGCCGCAGCCAAAATTGTCGCCGGCGACGATGATTTTGGCCTGACGGTAGGGGCCCTGGTTGAGCACGAAATCGGGGTTTTCCGAGCCGTCGGGCCGGAAGCGGATCTCCTGGAACAGCCACTTGGCGAGCCCGGTGCGCCGGATTGTCTTCAGAAAGACCGCCGGGAAGATCTTGTCGGTGTCGATGTTGATCATCGGCAGCGGCGCCGCGACCCCGGTCAATTGGGTGAATTTGTCCATTCGTCGGTTCCTTCGCTAGGGCCGTACCGGCTTCTCGGTCGGTTGGGGCGCTGGTATTACGATGATCTGCGGTGGTGGTGGCTGAGCCTGGCGTGTTGCCGTGATCGAATTGGCGATCGCACTGGTTTGCGCCGCCATCTCGGAGCGCATCGCCCGGAACTCTTCGGAAAGATGGATCGGAATTGCTGCGACAGCCGTTTCGATACGATCTATGCGCCCTTCCAGGCGGTTAATCTGAAAACCAAGAAAGGCGAAGCCGCCAATCATTACTACCGCAACGATGCCGACGACCCATCGCGTGCTATCGATGGCACCCTTCAAGCCTTCGAGCCGCGCATCAACGGAGGCCCGCCAACCCGTCCATGAATCGGGCGGAGGAGGTGCCCCAGTTCCACCGTCAGCGTCCGTCATCTCGGAACCAACGCGATCGACCTGTTGGCGGCGCTGCTGGCGATCAAAAAATTCAATATTGCTCACGGCCTCCACTCGTGAAAAACCAAAGTTCCTCCAAACAACGCGTTCTCGCCTCCCGCGATACAAGCAAGCTTTTATTTACGTCATCTTGCAATTGTTGGTTTTGACTCAGCGTCAATTTTACCAGTGCGTCATCTATCTCGTCTACCGCTGTAACAAGCGCAAGGAGCGCTCGTGCGATCGCGGCCGTATCTGGTTTCGAAACCATAACCGGGGCTCCATTACCCAAGATCGCGCACATCGGCGAGGTGGCCGGTGATTGCGGCGGCGGCGGCCATCGCCGGGCCGACGAGGTGGGTCTTGGCGCCGGGGCCTTGGCGGCCCTCGAAATTGCGGTTCGAAGTTGAGGCGATGCGCTCGCCGTGCTCGGCGCGGTCGTTGTTCATCGACATGCAGTTGGAGCACCCCGGTTCGCGCCATTCGAACCCGGCTTCGAGGAAGATCCGGTCGAGGCCTTCCTCTTCGGCCTGGTGCTTGACGAGGCCGGAACCGGGGACGACCAGCGCCCGCACGCCGGCGGCGACGTGGCGGCCGCGGGCGATTGCCGCGGCGGCGCGCAGATCCTCGATGCGGCTGTTGGTGCAGGAGCCGATGAATACGCGCTGGACCGGGATCTCGACCAGCAGCGTCTTAGGCTTCAATTGCATGTATTCGAGCGCGCGCTCGATGGCCGCGCGCTTTTGCGGGTCGGCGATCTCGGCCGGGTCGGGCACGCGGCCGGTGATCGGGGCGGTCTGCTCGGGGTTGGTCCCCCAGGTGACGTGGGGCGCGATGTCGGCGGCGTCGAGCGAGGCTTTCTTGTCGAAATGGGCACCGGGGTCGGAGGGGAGGGTGCGCCAATAGGCGAGCGCCTGTTCCCACTGTGCGCCCTTGGGGGCATAGGGGCGGCCTTTGACATAGGCGAATGTGGTTTCGTCCGGGGCGACGAGGCCGGCGCGGGCGCCCGCTTCGACCGTCATGTTGCACACCGTCATGCGGCCTTCCATCGAGAGCGCGCGGATCGTGCTCCCGGCATATTCGATGACGTGCCCGGTGCCGCCCGCGGTGCCGATCTTGCCGATGATCGCGAGGATGACGTCCTTGGCGCTGACCCCGGCGCCCAAGGTGCCGTTGACCTCGACGAGCATGTTCTTCGCATGGCGCTGGCTCAGCGTTTGCGTCGCGAGGACATGCTCGACTTCGCTGGTGCCAATACCGAAGGCGAGCGCACCCAAGGCGCCGTGCGTCGCGGTGTGGCTGTCGCCGCAGACGATCGTCATCCCCGGTTGTGAGAGCCCCTGCTCGGGGCCGATGATGTGGACGATCCCCTGGTTGATGCTGTCGATCGGGAAATAGGGGACGCCGAATTCGCGGACGTTGCGCTCGAGGGTGTCGACCTGGAGCTTCGATTCCGGCTCGTCGATGCCGGCCTTGCGGTTGCTGGTCGGGATGTTGTGGTCGCACACCGCCATCGTCGCGTCGGGCCGGCGCACCTTGCGCCCGGCGAGCTTCAGCCCCTCGAAGGCCTGCGGCGTCGTCACCTCATGGATCAGGTGCAAGTCGATATAGATGAGGTAGGTGCCCTCGCCCTGCGGGGCGATGACATGACTGTCCCAGATCTTGTCGAACAGGGTACGAGGCTTTGCCATGCGGGTGCTCCACACTCAAATTGTCATGCCCGCGACAGCGGGCATCCAAGGCAGCACGGAATTGAGCGATTGCTCCTGGACCCCCGCGTTCGCGGGGGCGACGAGGATAAACGATAATTCCGGGACATCTCCCACGGATTAGGCGTCGCTCTCGGCCGCGGCCTGGGCGCGTTCGCGGCGGGTGTCCTCGCGGCCGCGCTCGGCGATGCGCGCCGATTTCCCGCGCAGGCCGCGCAGGAAATAGAGCTTGGCGCGCCGCACATCGCCGCGGCGCACAACTTCGATCGCGGTGATCCGCGGCGAGTGCAGCGGAAAGACGCGTTCCACGCCTTCGCCGTAGGAGATCTTGCGCAGCGTGAAGTTCGAGTTGATCCCGGCATTCTTGCGGGCGATGCAAACGCCCTCGAAGGCCTGGATGCGCTCGCGCTCGCCTTCGACGACGCGCAGGCTGACTTTGACCGTGTCGCCCGGCTGGAACGGCGGCACCGGCCGTGTCGCGACGAGCCTGGCGACCTGCTCGGCTTCGAGCTGTTGCAGTGTGTTCATCTCTCTTCCTCTTGTCGCGCCGCTTCCTGTCGGGCGAGGTATTGCTGCCACAAATCGGGACGGCGCTTCCGGGTCAAACGCTCCGCTTCGCTGTGCCGCCAAGCGCGGACCTTCTGATGGTCGCCCGACGCCAACACCTCCGGCACCGCGCGTCCCTGCCAAAGAGCGGGCCTCGTATAATGCGGGTATTCGAGTAGCCCCTCGGCAAAACTTTCCTCCGCCAGCGCTTGCGCCGAGCCAATGACGCCGGGCAGGAGCCGCACGCAGGCGTCGATCAACGCGATCGCCGCCGGCTCGCCGCCCGACAGGACAAAATCGCCGAGGCTGACTTCCTCGACCGAGCGGGCCTCGAGCACGCGCTCGTCAACCCCCTCGAAGCGTCCGCAGATGAGCCGCACCCCGGCGCCATGGGCCAGTTCCCGCACCCGCTCCTGGCCGAGTGGCCGGCCGCGCGGCGATAACAGGATGAGCGGCCCCGAGCCGCCGGCGCCGTCGATCGCGCTATCCAGCACATCGGGCCGCATCACCATCCCCGGCCCACCGCCAAACGGCGCATCGTCCACGGAGCGGTGTTTATCGCGCGCGTAGTCGCGGATGTCCACCGTTTCGAGTTGCCAGATCCCGGCTTCCAGCGCCTTACCGGCGAGCGAATAGGCGAGGGGGCCGGGGAGCATTTCCGGAAAGATCGTCAAGACCGTGGCGCACCAGCTCATGCGCGTTCTTCCGCAACGGGGTCGATCAACCCAGGCGGCGGGTCGACCAACAGCCTGCCGGCGGCGAGATCGACGACGGGCACGATCGCGCGGGTGAAGGGGATCATCGCCGGCGGACCCTCGGAGCGCGCGATCTCCAGAGTATCGCCGGCGCCGAAATCATGGACCGCGCGGACATGGCCGAGCAGCGTCCCGTCGAGGAGCGCGGCCTCGAGCCCGATCAGATCGGCGTGGTAATATTCGTCTTGCCCGGGGGGCGGCAGCGCCGCGCGCGGCAGGTAAAGCCGCAATCCTCGCAATGCTTCGGCGCCGGTGCGGTCGGCGACCCCGCCGACGCGGCAGACGACGACGCCCTTGGCGCCGCGCATCAGGTTCAAGGACCAGCACCGCTCGCCCTTTTCGTCTTCGAGCGGGCCATAGCGCGCGACATCCTTGGGGTCGGCGGTGAAACTCTTGACCCGCACCGCGCCGCGCACGCCATGCGCGCCGGTGATGATGCCGAGGCAGACGCGCTTCTGCTGAGGCTCCCTCTCCCCCGCCGGGGGGGAGGGTTGGGGTGAGGGGGCACCTGCCGCCGACACCCTCACCCTATGGGAGAGGGGCTCTGTGCCGGTGTGGGCGCCCTGCATAGGATGTGCGTCCGCAGATCCGGTTTCAGCCGCGGGCTGCGGCGGCGGCTTCTTCGGCGGCCTTGGCGCGTTCCTGGGCCTTCGCCTTTGGCGTCGACTTGAAGGGCGTTTCGCGCTGCGCCGGCTTCTCCACCAGGCCCGCCTCGCCGAGGAAGCGCGCGACCCGCTCGGTCGGCTGGGCGCCGACCCCGAGCCAGTGCTTCAGGCGCTCTTCCTTCAGCGTCACGCGATCGGCGTGGCCCTTCTCCAGCATCGGGTTATAGGTGCCGAGCTTTTCGATAAACCGCCCATCGCGCGGGCTGCGCGCATCGGCGACGACGATCGCATAGAACGGCCGCTTCTTGGCGCCGCCGCGGGCGAGCCGGATCTTCAACGACATGGATTACCTCTCAAAGGGATATTGTCATCCCGGCGAAAGCCGGGATCCATCCATCCGCGGCTCGAACGGTGGAGAAATGGATCCCGGCTTTCGCCGGGATGACATTGAAAGAAAGGGTGCATAGCAGTGATCAATGCCGGAACCCGCCACCGCCGCCGGGCATCAGCGCCGAGAGACCGTGCCGCATCAGGCCCTTTTGCCCGAGCTTTTTCATCTTCTTCATCATCCCGGCCATGTCCTGATACTGCTTCAGAAGCCGGTTGACGTCAGGGACCGCGGTGCCCGACCCGGCGGCGATGCGGCGCCGGCGCGAGCCGTTGAGGAGCTTGGGGTCCTTGCGTTCGGCTTTGGTCATCGAGCCGATGATCGCTTCCTGGCGCTTGATGATGCCCTCGTCGATATTGGCCCCGGCCAGCTGCTTCTTGATCTTGCCGACCCCGGGCAGCATCCCCAGCATCCCGCCCATGCCGCCCATCCGGCGGATCTGGCGCAACTGGCCGGCGAGATCGTCGAGATCGAAATTGCCTTTCTGGAGCTTGGCGGCGAGCCGCTCGGCCTCGTCCTCGTCGGCGGTTTCGGCGGCCTTCTCGACTAGGCTGACGATGTCGCCCATGCCGAGGATGCGTCCGGCGATGCGCTCCGGGTGGAAGGGTTCGAGCGCGTCCAACTTCTCGCCGGTGCCGATGAGGACGATGGGTTTCCCGGTAATCGCGCGCATCGAGAGGGCAGCGCCGCCGCGCGCGTCGCCATCGACCCGCGTCAGGACAATCCCGGTGAGGCCGGTGCGCTCGGCGAAGGATTTGGCGACATTTACCGCGTCCTGCCCGGTCATCGCATCGGCGACGAGGAGGGTCTGATGCGGATTGGCCGCTTCGCGCACCGCGGCGACTTCGAGCATCAGTTCTTCGTCGATATGGAGGCGCCCCGCGGTGTCGAGGAGGACCACGTCATAGCCTTCGGTGCGCCCCATCTGCAGCGCGCGCCTTGTGATCGCGACCGGGCCCTCGCCGGCGACGATCGGCAGCGTCGCAACGCCGCTCTGTCGGCCGAGTTGCGCCAGCTGCTCCTGGGCGGCCGGGCGCTGCACGTCGAGCCCAGCCATCAAGACCTTCTTGCGCTCGCGATTTTTGAGGCGCAGGGCGATTTTCGCCGCGGTCGTCGTCTTGCCGGCGCCTTGCAACCCGACAAGGAGGATCGCGACCGGCGCCGGCGCGTTGAGGTCGAGCCCATCTCCGCCAGCGCGGACTTCATTGCCGCCGAGCACCTCGACGAGATGGTCGTGGACGATCTTGACGACCATCTGGCCCGGCGTCACCGAGCGCACCACGTCTTGCCCGACCGCCTTCTCGCGCACCGCGGCGATGAAATCACGCACTACGGGAAGCGCGACATCGGCTTCGAGGAGCGCGATGCGGATCTCGCGCATCGCCGCGGCGACATCCTCTTCGCCGAGCGCACCGCGGCCGCGCAGCCGGTCGAAGACTTCGTTGAGACGATTGCCGAGGGTCTCGAACATTCCTATTCCCCAATGCTCGACAGGCCGGCGCGCGAAACTCGCGGACCGGCCTGCTCCCGGTATCGGGAGCGAATGAGCACGCTGCTACAGGCGGTGCGTGCGGACGCTACAGGCGGCCCCACGCGCTGTCAATTCGGGCCCGAAAATAGCGCCGGCCGTAGGATGGGTTGAGCGGAGCGAAACCCATCCTTTATTTGGGTCAAAATGAGGCGGTGAGGCAATGAGAGGGCCGAGCGGGCCGAACCTCACTGCCTCATTGTGAATGCGATGGGTTTCTACGTGCTGTCCGAAGTCGTTATTGCGGCAGGGTTTTCCAGGCCTCTCGATACCGCTCTTGGTCAGCATCCTGCCAACGCACTCCGAGGCGAAGTTTGTCGATACCAGCTTCCCGCTGCTCGGGACGGCACCGTGCGAACTCGGCGTCGACAAACTGGTTCACATCCACCTGCGGAAGAATGAAGAACAGGTTCTGACCGCCGGAGGGTACTAGAGCCAGTATATAGAACAAGTTTTGTCGGACTTCTTTTTTAGCGACCGTCCAGTAGTTTCTGCGGGCGAGGCCTTTTACGTCCACGAGAAACTGCGTTTTATCGACGGGGCTGATCACCATCAGGTCCGCTAGTGGTGTGTTGTCCCCAAGTGTCAACGCAACCTCGTAATCCCGTTTGCACAATTCGCTCGCGACCGCGAATTGGGCTGCCCACTGTGTTTGATGTCGACGATTTACTGGCATCCCAGATTCCTACCGCCAAAATTGCTTGGTCGCCAGCGCGGCACCCTGCGCCAATGCTTCCAGCTTGGCCCAGGCGATTTGCGGGTGGATGCGGCCGCCGAGGCCGCAATCGGTCGACGCGATGACGCGCTCCCGACCGACGATGTTGGCGAAGCGCAGGATCCGGTCGCTGACGAGCTCGGGGTGCTCGACGACGTTGGTGGCGTGGCTGACGACGCCGGGTAGGAGGATCATGTCGTCGGGGAGCTTCACCTCCTGCCACACCCGCCACTCGTGCTCGTGGCGAACATTGCCGGCCTCGAACGAAATCGCCCCGACCTTGGCCTTGAGCACGACCTCGATGATGTCGCGGATCGGGATGTCGGTGACGTGCGGGCCGTGCCAGCTGCCCCAGCAGAGATGCAGGCGGATGCGCTCCGGCGGCAGGCCGCTGATCGCGTGGTTGAGCGCCTCGATCCAGGTGGCCGCGAGCTTCTGATAGTCGGCGACGGAGGGCTCGGGATTGACCTGGTCCCAGCCTTCGGCGAGGCACGGGTCGTCGAGCTGCAGGATGATGCCGGCATCGACGATCGCCTTATATTCCTCGCGCATCGCCTCGGCGCAGGCGTGGAGGAATTCCTCGTCCGACTTGTAATAGGTGTTGCCGATGCGCGCGCAGCTGGCCGGCGCGACCGCGGTCATGAACCCCTCCGCGACGCCGGCGGCGGCCAGCGCCGCCTTGAAGTTGGCGATATCCGCCTTGATCATGTCGCCACCGGCATAGGTGAGCGGAGCGATGCAGACCGGGCTCGGCGGGCGCGGGCCGGTGGTGATGCCGGAATCGGGGTCGCTGTAGGCGGCGGCGAACTGGGTGCGGTCGCGCCGGTCGCCAAAGCTGGTCAGCACGACCGCGCCCGGGCGCGAGCGCTGCGGCGCCATCTCGTAGAGGGTTTGCTCACCGAGCGCGATGCCGGAGAGGCGTTGCCAGGAATAGCGCCACCACGAGCCGTAATTGACATTTTGCGCCATCGATTTCCCGAATTCGCCGTCGCCGGGGACGTCGATCCCGAGCTCATGCTGATGGCGGACGACATCGCCGACCGCCGTGCCGAGCGTCTTCCGGAACGCGGCCTCGTCGGCGATGTCGCCCGCGTCGCGCGCCCGGTTTGCCGCAATGAGCGCGTCGGGCCGGGGCAGGCTGCCGGCGTGGCTGGTGAGGATGTGGTCGGTGCTCTTGCGCATGCGTGCCCCCCCGTCCGGATCGTTGCCGCGATCATAGGGTGGCTTGCGCAGGCCCGTCCATTCGGGCGATGACATCGGGCGGAGGTAGCCGGTCATGTCGGAGATAGCGGTTGAGGCGGATGAACCGGCGAGCCGGCCGCAGATCGCCTTGCTGCCCGGGTTTCATCGCCGCGCCGAGGGCAGCCACCCGTGGGTCTACTCCAACGAGATCGTGATGGATGGGGCGGCGAAGGCGCTCCAGCCCGGTACCCTCGTCACCTTGCGCCGAGCGGACGAGCGGCCGTTCGGGGTCGCGATCTTCAACCCGCACACGCTGATCGCTGGCCGCCTGCTCGACCGCGATGCGGCACGGGCGATCGACAAGCGCTTCTTCGCGCGCCGGCTCGAGCGCGCACTCCGACTGCGCGAACGGCTTTACGATATGCCCTATTACCGCCTTGTTCACGCCGAGGCAGACGGGCTGCCGGGGCTCGTCATCGACAGGTTTGGCGGGGTCCTGGCGATGCAGGCGAACACGGCGGGGATGGACCGGCTGACCCCGCTCATCACCGAGGCGCTGCGCGAGCTTATCTCGCCCGCGGCGATTGTGCTGCGCAACGACAGCTCGGCGCGGGGGCAGGAGGGCCTCCCGCTCGAGACGGCGGTTGCGCTGGGGACCATCGAAGGCCCGGTGAAGATCGAGGAAGGTGGCGCGGTGTTTCTCGCGGACGTGCTGGCGGGACAGAAAACGGGGTGGTTTTTCGACCAGCGCGACAACCGCGCGTTCATCGCCGGGCTGGCGGGCGGAACGCGGGTCCTCGATCTGTATTGCCACAGCGGCGGGTTTGCGGTGGCTGCGGCCCATCGCGGCGCTGCTGCGGTCGTCGGGATCGACAGTTCGGCGCCCGCCCTCGCGCTTGCAGCGCAGGCGGCCCGTGAGAATGGTGT
>JBARKH010000653.1:0-2299 GCA_049801295.1 Allostellaceae bacterium
GGAGAGTGGCGAGATCGCGGGCGGCGGCGATGCCGTCGCGCCCGAGTTCGGCGCGCAGGAAGGCGAGCGGGTGGCGCTTCACACTGAGGCCGGTCGTCGCGTAATCCTCGACGACATGCTCGCCCAAGGGCATCTGCGGCAACAGCGCCGCCGCACGGGCTTCGCTACTCTTGGCTGGATCGGCATCGTGCGTCTTTCGAGACGCCGGCTTCGCCGGCTCCTCAGGATGCCTATGCCGCGGATATTTCTGTCCTTCTTTTACTGTTGCAGCGGCGGCGAACAGCGGCAGGGGCGCGTCGCCGAGCGCCTTTAGCGCCCACAGCCCGCGGCGGCGGTCGAGATCCAGCGAGCGCAGCGCATCGGCCGCGGCGAGGCGTTCCAATGGGGTGCGGCCGAGCCCGCTCCGGCGCCACAAATCGCTCGCGTCGAGGTAACCGTCGCCGCGCGCCGCGACGAGACGCTCGGCATCGGCTTCGGCCAGGCCCTTCACTTGGCGCAGGCCGAGACGCAGCGCCCTCCTCTTGTCATCCCGGCCTGCGCCGGGATGACAATTGAGGGACGGGTGATGCGGCAATGTCTCCAACTCCTCCAGGGTGCAGTCCCATTGGCTGAAATTGACATCGGCCGGGCGCACCGTGACGCCGTGCTCCCTCGCGTCGCGGACGATCTGCGCCGGCGCGTAGAAGCCCATCGGCTGGCTGTTCAATAGCGCGCAGGCGAAGATTTCGGGGTAGACGCACTTGATCCAGGCCGAGACATAGACGAGGAGGGCAAAGCTCGCAGCGTGGCTTTCAGGGAAGCCATAGGTGCCGAACCCCTCGATCTGGTCGAAGCAGCGGGTCGCGAAATCGGCCGAATAGCCGTTCTTGAGCATGCCGCTGACGAATTTCTCGCGGAACAGGTGGATTTCGCCATTGCGCTTGAAGGTGGCCATCGCGCGCCTGAGCCGGTCGGCTTCGTCGGGGGGAAACCCGGCGCCGACGATCGCGATCTTCATTGCCTGTTCCTGAAAGAGCGGCACCCCGAGCGTCTTCCCGAGCACCTGGCGCAATTCCTCGGACGGGTACTCGACCTGCTCCTTCCCCGAGCGCCGGCGCAGATAGGGATGCACCATGTCGCCCTGGATCGGGCCGGGGCGCACGATCGCGACCTCGATCACCAGATCGTAGAATTCCCGGGGCTTCAGCCGTGGCAGCATCGTCATCTGGGCGCGGCTCTCGACCTGGAAGACGCCCAGCGAATCGGCCCGGCTCAGCATGTCGTAGACCGCCGGTTCTTCGGCCGGGACCGTGGCGAGATCGTACGACCGGCCGTAATGCTGCTCTATGAGGGTAAAGGCGCGGCGGATGCAGGTCAGCATGCCAAGCGCCAATATGTCGATCTTCAAGATGCCGAGCGCGTCGAGATCGTCCTTGTCCCATTCGATGAGGGTGCGGTCGGCCATCGCCGCGTTCTCGATCGGCACCAACTCGCTGAGCGGCCCGCGGGTGATGACAAAACCGCCGACATGCTGCGAGAGGTGGCGCGGAAAACCGATCAGCTCGCCGGCGAGGTCGAGCGCTTGGCGCAGCGTGCGGTCCCTGGGGTCGAGCCCGGCTTCGCGCACCCGCTGGTCGGCGACCCTTTCGCTCGACCAGCCCCACACCATGCCGGCGAGTGCGGCGACAACATCGCCCGAGAGGCCCAAGGCCTTGCCGACCTCGCGGATCGCGCTGCGGGTGCGGTAGCAGATGACGGTAGCGGCGAGCCCGGCGCGGTCGCGGCCGTATTTCTCATAGATGTACTGGATCACCTCTTCCCGCCGCTCATGCTCGAAATCGACGTCGATATCGGGCGGCTCGCCGCGCGCGGCGCTGATGAAGCGCTCGAATAGGACGTCGATCCGGGCGGGATCGACCGCGGTGATGCCGAGGCAATAGCACACCACCGAATTGGCCGCCGAGCCGCGCCCCTGGCAGAGGATGCCGCGGCTACGGGCGAACGCGACGATGTCGTGCACGGTCAGGAAATAGCGGGCGTATTGGAGGCGCTCGATCAGCGCCAGCTCATGTTCGATCAGATCGCGGATGCGGCCCGGAATGGCCCCTGTCGATCTGGGATTGGCATTGTGCGTCCTTCGAGACGTGCTCTGCGAGCGCTCCTCAGGATGAGGAAAGGTTTTGATGCCATCACCAAAGGCTTCCTCATCCTGAGGAGACCGCGCAGCGGTCGTCTCGAAGGACGCACGGCCTGCTCCAGAAGAACCCTCTCCCCCCGACGGGGGGAGAGGGAAGGGTGAGGGGGGCTTCTCCGACGCTTG
>JBARKH010000654.1:0-2299 GCA_049801295.1 Allostellaceae bacterium
GCCGACCTTTCTCGCTGTAATACGGCGCCAGCTCCTGCCGCAGCCCGTCGAGTTCGACGAACCTGTCGATCGAGCGCAGAAGGTGCCCCTCGGGCACATGATCTTCGAGTGAAAACTCGTAAAACAGGGCGTCCTGCCCAACCCGGCGTTCCCCCATCATCGGCTGTACCCCGGTCCCCCGACCGGATTGAATCACCGCAGCCCTGCCTCGGCAACTCCCGACTTTTTCAACACAATCCGAACCGACAGCGGACGCTCGGGTTTGTCGGTGGGAACCGGTCAATGCCCCTTTTGCGACATTCGAGGCCGCTGAAGCGGGTGGAAAAGCGACGTTTACGCTGAGTGCATGTAGGCTGTTTGGGGTTGCCCGGCGAGGGCCTCGGCGAGGGCCCGGGCGACGCGCTGCGCGGTGAACTCGCGCAGGACAAGGGAGGTGGCCGCGGTTCCGGCAACGTCGTTGGCGATGGGGTCGGCGTGGTAGCGCACGATCGTGTCGGCGAGCGCCACCGGGTCGGCGCCGACGAGGTCCCGTAAACCCACCGGGAGCGGCAGGCCCTCGGCGGCGATCGGGGTCATCACGCAGGGGAGGCCGGCGGCGAAGCTGTCGAGGACCTCACTCTTGATCCCGGCGCCGAAGCGCAGCGGCGCGACGGTCAACCGGACGGTTTCAAACACCGCATCGAGATCTGCGGCTCCGTCGGCCATTTCGATCCGCGGGTCGAGCCCCGGCAGCCGGCCGGCGCGCCAGCCGTGGCCGACGATCTTGCAGGTGATCGTCGGATCCGTCTCCCACACGCGGGGCAGGATCTCGCGCGAGAGATAATGGACCGCATCGGGGGTCGAGGCATCGTCGACGCTGCCGAGGATCGCCGCGCCGTGGCGTTCGCAGAAGGGCTTTCCGGTGGGGCGGGCGGCGACCGCGAAGGGGACGACGTGGACCTTGCCGAAACCGACCGCGCGGCGCAGCAGGTCCGCCTCGGCCGGCGAAGGGGTGATGACGATGTCGACCCGCCGTGCGGCCCCGCTCTCGATCTGGGCGAGGTAGCGGCTGTAGGCCGAGAGCTCGAGACGTCCTTCGACCTGGGCCTGGCGGGCGACGCGCAGGTGTTGCAGGTCCCCAACGCTGTAGAGGATGCGGGCCTTCGGACAATAGCGCCGCACGAGCGGCAGATAGCGGTCGGCGATCGCTGCCCGGTGCAGATACACCAGATCGAAACTCCCGGCCTGCCGGCTGAGCAAATCTTCGACGCAGGAATAATAGGGCGCACCGCAGGTCGCGATCCCCTCCGCCGCGGCGAGGCCGGCGAGCGCCGCTTCGTTGCCCATCTCGTCGGCGGCGGCGAAGCTCACCGCGTAGCCGAGCCCGCATAAGGCGCGAACATGCGACAGGAGGGCGGACCCGCCATCCTGGGTCGCACTGGGAACGGAGGCGTTCACCACGAGCGCACGTAACTGCGGCGCCCTGGACAATTCCGGCCCGTTCTCCGGCCGGCCCCAGCGGCGGCGGAACAGGCGAAAGGCTTCGCGCTCGGCCGCCCCGCTGTGGCGCTCGGCGCGGCGGGCGAGAAGCCGCTCGGTCTGGTGTGTCAGAAAGGCCAAGGCGCGGTCCTCGGCAGCCCCTTCAGCGGCGCTGGCGACAAGGCTGGCGAGATGGTGCTCAATTCCCTCGCCGAACCCGTGCGCCGCGGGCAGGGTCCAGGGCGAGCCCGAGAGCTCGGCGCCGTCAGCCTCGCGCTCGACCCGGATCTCCTGAGCGTCCAGCGGCGACAGACCGTTCGGCATCTGCAGCTCGAACCCATGGCGGCCGTCGCCCTTCCCCGCCTCCTCGAGATCGGCGCGATAGCGGTTGGCGAGCACGCGGCCGATCACCCGCCCGTTGAGCTTGACGAGGAGCCCGACGCGGCGCCCCGGATCGGCGCTATCCTGCGCCCAGCCCCAGATCAGCCGGCGGTCACAGCCGTCGAGATTGCCGCACAAGGCGCCCGGCGGCAGTGCGGCTGCCGGCGCCGCCCTATCGAGCACTTGCGGCGAACCGCATAGCGGGCTCCAATCGGCCTCGCGGCGCACCTCGATCTCGTGCTGCACTCCCTCGGCCAGACCGCCCGGCACGATGAGCTCGAACCCATGGCGCCCGTCGCCGACCCCGTCCGCCGCGAGGTCCTGCCGATAGATCTCGGCGACGACCCGGCCGATCTCCGCGCCGTTGTCGAGAACGACGAGCGCGACCCTGGTGTCGGGCGCAGCTGGATCGAGCGCCCACCCGGCGATGCGCGAGCTCTCCACCCGATCGAGATAGCCG
>JBARKH010000655.1:0-3032 GCA_049801295.1 Allostellaceae bacterium
ACGACGCAGCATCTGGACCTGGAGTCCGCCGACAGCAACGGCGTCAATAAGGGGTACCGGAATGAGTCCGGCAACGCCGGACCAGATGGCGAAACGATCGACCAACTTCGAAGCCAATTCGTCGCGAGGCTCGGCCGTCGTGTCGGCGGGCTCCGCCGCAGTCGTATCTGTTGCCGCAATGGCTTCGCTTTGCGCAGGACTTACCGACGCAGTCGGTTTCTGTGCCATACTGGATCCTTTCTCGGCATCCCCCCTGGGCTGCGCCCCATCGATCGGGACGTTACGAACCCTTTCGCCGGCGCCAACCACGTGAGCGATAAAAGCCTATCATGGCGGGTAACCCATGCCAAGCGCTGGCAACAACTGTCTCGATGCGGCCATGTGGGGCTTACTTCCGGAGATCGTTTTGACTAATCGCTTGAGCGGTCTGCAAGCTCCGGATTGGCACGAGAAGCTTGAACGTCAGCGCGGCGAACTCGCGCGCCAGATCGCCGAGCTTTCGGAGTCTGCGCAGGTGCGCCTGGTCGTCGACGTGGTGCGGCTTGAGAGTCGGTTAAAAGCTGGGCCCACCGGCGGCTCGCACGTTGACTGAAATCTTCGAGCAATACAACCTCGCGCTCACGAGGGGCGTGGCGAGCGGCCAGTTCCTGCGCCAGTTCGAATCGGTGAATTGATAAGTCTGGAAGAGGGAAAGTGCACGCAAGCATTACTCCTCAAGGGTTAGAGGGTCTTGCCCGAACCAACCCGCACAAAGCGCACCGGCTCGCTCAACCCGTGTAGTGTCGCGCGGTCCTCGGTCAGGGTTCGCCCCGCTAGCGCCTCGCGCGCTTCGCTGTCCGCCAGCGCCGCCTCGGATATGATTGCCTCGCTGCCGCGGCACTGGTGTTCGAGCCGCGACGCCGTATTCACTGCCGAGCCGAAATAATCGAGCACGCCGCCGGCGGTGACGGCGATGCAGGAGCCGAGATGCAGCCCGAGCTTCAACACGATCCCGCCATCGCTGCGGCCGCGATTGAAGTTCGCCACCTCGTCATGGATCGACAACACCGCCCGCACCGCGTCGGCCGGATCATGAAACGCGGCCATCACTGCGTCCCCGACGGTTTTGACGATGAAGCCGTTATGATGCTGGACCTGTTCCGACAGAAAGGCGAAATGGTCGCGCACGAGGCGGTAGGCGGTGGCATCGCCGAGGTCGTCATAGAGCTTCGTCGAGCCTTGCAGATCGGTGAACACGATTGCAACCCGGCCGATTTCGACATCGTCGCCGGGGCGCAACAGCTGTTCGGGACAGAACCGCCTGAACGCCGGCATCGCAATCACCCTTTCACCAGTAAGCGCGTCCCTGGCCCAGTTGCGCTCCTCGACGACGAAAAACAGCGACCGATCCGTATCGTTGTGGATAACGAGCTCGCCGCTGTTGCAGCACGGCGCTAACAGGATGTCGGAGCCGCTTGCCGTGATCTCGGGGATGATCCCATCGCTGCCGATTTCGGCGTCAGCCGCGGCCCCCGCCTCGATGGTGCGGAAGCGATAGCAGCCGGGCGGCGGCGTCAGCGCGAAGCGCTTGCACGAATGCGCCGCCACCTCGGCCTGAAACTTCACATGCGGCGTCGTGCTTTGTCCGAGTAGGCACAATTCTCCTTCGGGCAACGGGCGCAGCCACGGCTCGGGGTGAAAGGTCAGTTCCACGTTGCGCGTGAAATCGCGCCCGTAATCGATATTGCATGACGAGCAATGCGCACCCTGCGGCAAGTCGTGCAGATGCTCAACGCGCGATTTGGCACCGCGGCAGCGCGGACATAGCAAATCCCAACCCATAGCGAGAATGCCCAGGCGTTGCGCCGCGAGGAACAGCTCTACTGTGTCCGTTTCGGTCGCGTGCCAAAATCGCGCCATCGACAGGGGGCGAATGCTGCGCAGCGCCACCACCGGCGCATGGAGCAGAAACCCAGCGAGCTTGGGCGCTAGGCCGTGGCTCGCCGGATCGCGATGAAGATCGGCGATCAGGGCAGCGAGGCGGCGGCGAGCCGCCGGTTTCACCACCTCTTGCGCGGCGGCGCCGAGAATATGATCCGGCGTCTCGCCCTCGCCGATCAGCCTTTCGATCGCGGCGAGGCGCTTATCGCCTTCCCGCTCGATCTGACCGGACAATTTTGCCAACAGGCCCAACACGCCGACGCACTCAATCTCGGCCAGGAACACCAGCCGGCTTCCGGTACCTTCGGGATAGAGTTCAGTACCTGCCTGGAAGCGGCGAATGGGGCCGTTGATGAAATTGCGGACCTGTACCAGCCGGCGGTTTTCCTGCCATTCGCCGAAGCCCTCCTCCCATTTCAGCCGTATTGGGCCAAGCTTGGCGGTCGCAAAGCGGTGGATGCGGCCCTGGGCATCTGGGCGTTCCTCGACCCGATAGGCAGGCGAGCCCGATATCTCGTTGATGCGGGCGGTATCCGCGACGAAGGGCCAAATCGCCTCCGGCGGCTTGGCGAAATGCCGCTCCTTGCGGTAGCGATAGATTGTCTTCATGGGACGATTTCCCAACCGCTCGGCGAAGCCAGTTATGGGGGAAGTACGCAAGTCCCCCTAAATGGTTTCGCCGCTCGTCGATCCACCGGCGGCGCCGAGGCGCTTACGATCCGCGGCCGCGCTTTTGGATCAGATCCGGCACCGACTTCGCCGCCTCGACGAACGTTTGATCCTTAGCAGCTCGGCGCGCCCGTCGGGAAAACTTCGATACGGGCAACGGCAGTCAGGCTTGCAACGCATTGGCAAAATCGCGCAAGCTATGCCGGTACGGGTATCGAAGCGGCAACGATATTGCCCACCCTGCTCAGCCACACGTGATTGGAGCTTCCCGTGAATCGCCGATCCCTGCTCAAATCCACCCTTGTTGCACTAGCCGCACAGCGGCTTCCGCTGCCCGTCTGGATAAGCCGCGCGCAGGCAACGGCTCCGGCGTGGCGGCACGGTGTGTCGCCCTTCGGGGATCTGAAGTATCCGTCCGGCTTCAAGCAGTTCGACTACATCAA
>JBARKH010000656.1:0-1987 GCA_049801295.1 Allostellaceae bacterium
GGCCGCTGCTGGTAGCTGTCGAAGCCATCGAGCGGAACCATCACGGCCAGCGGCCCCCTCGCCAGATTGACTTTTTCGGCGACGACCCGGCCCAATGTTTCGGCCTCCGCGCGCGTCGTGCGCACCGCAGTGACGTTTTCATTGTGAACAATCAACCGTCGTTCAGGCGTATCGAAGCGGGCCGGCACTGTGACGCGAGGGCCAAAATTCAACACCTCGATGGCGCCGGGCACGATTACCTGCGGAAGGCCCGCCCGACCGGCGGCCTCCAGGCGCTTGGGCCCCGCGCTAAATATGCCGCCGAGCAATTCGTCGGTGAGTTCGCTGATCGTATAGTCGATGACGCCGTCAATAAGGCCGGCCTCGATCATTTCTTCCATAGCCCTGCCCCCGCTGCCGACGGCATGGAAGGTGATCGTTTCGAACCCCGCCGCCTGAAGACGGCGTTCGACCTGCAGCACGCCGGGGGTTGTCACGCCAAACATAGTGACTGCCACCAGCGGCTTTTCGTCGGGCGCTACTTTCCCGCTCGAAGCCATGCCGGCGGCCGCGAAGGCGGCGTTGCGCAGGATCTGCCGCGACACTCGGTTGAGCCCCGCGATGTCAGTCACCGATTGCATGAGGGTGATGTCGCGAGTCTTTGAAAGGCTTTCGAGATAACCACCCATGGTGGTAACGAGTAGCTTAGGGACGCCCAGAGGAAGAGCCTGAAACACGGGAGCAATTACGCTTGCGCCTCCTGACCCTGCCGCCGCCATAACCGCGTCGCAGCGTCCCCGCGCTCGCAGATTTTCGACTACGCGTACGCTGCCCCGCCCCATCGCGGCTAGCGCAACGGTGCGGGTGTCGCTGCCCTCGCGCGCGCTACGCAAACTCTGAAGCGAAGCACCGCCAGCTTCGGCAATTTCCCCCGCCGTGATGTCGGGAACGGCGCCGGGTTCTCCCAGAACGCCGACATCGATCAAAGTGACGCTGGCGCCCGCTTCTTTGAGGCAAGTCCGGAGATAATCGTATTCCGGGCCCTTGGTGTCTAGGGTGCCAATCAGGAGAACATGCCCCATAGGTCAGCTCTCTTTCAGGCTCAGCGAAGCTTCAGGCCGCGATAGGCGGCGACGGTTTGATTAAGCGCGATTTCAACGGGCAAGCGCTCGATGCTCGATGCGCCGAGGAATCCATGAACGTCCACTTTGTCATAGCAGGCCTGGACGCTCTCGGGGTCTTCAAACGGACCGCCATGGGCTACCACGATGACGTCGGATCGCGCCGCGATGGCGGCGCGCCGAATCGCATCGATCCGCCGGCAGCCCTCGTCAAGATCCACCGCGTGGCTCGATCCGATCATACCACCGATCGTCAGGCCGACATGGGCGCCGACGATGTCGGCTCCGGCTTCCGCCATGGCGCGGCCTTCGTCCTCATTAAAGGCATATGCGATCGTAAAAATGTCGCGCGCCCGGCACTTGCCAATTAACTTGATCTCTTTGGGATACCCAAGTCCGGTGTCATCGATCTGCCGGCGGAAATTTCCGTCATAGATACCGGCTGTCGGAACATTTGTCACACCCGAAAACCCTGCTTCCATGACGGTCGATATGAACGCATCCACCGGGCGGTAGGGATCGGCGGCGCCGATCCCGGCGATCACGGGCGTGTTCTCGACTACGGGCAGGATCTTGCGCGCGAGGTCGAGCGTGATCGCATTGGCGTCCCCATACGCGAGATAGCCCGCGAGCGATCCATGTCCGTCCATTCGGAACGGCCCCGTGTTGTAAGCCATGATAATATCGATGCCGGCCCGATCAATCACCTTCGCGACGAGTCCGATGCCGGCGCCGCCGAGAACGATCGGCTCGCGGCGGCCGATTTTTTCGCGCAGGCGCACCAGAATTTCTGCTCGCAAAAAGGCCATCACTTCGCTCCCTTAATCGGTGATCTCTTGCCCGCCCGGCAGATGCGATTGCCGGGAGCCGGCTCGTCTGTCAAGTTT
>JBARKH010000657.1:0-16514 GCA_049801295.1 Allostellaceae bacterium
CGACAATCAAAACGCCGCGCGCCCTCTTGCGCGACAACAACAACGCGACGATCATGCCGACGCCGCGACACCGAGGTTCTCATCCTGATTGTCGCTGTCTTCCCATCCTGATTGCCGCGCTACAATCCGGCCCGCGCGCAATGCGTCGATATCGCTGTTCGGTCCTTGCGCGCGGTCGCCGCGACGAAAGCTGACCCAGTGATAGGTGAGACCGCGCGGGTCGGTGCGGGTCTCGACCCGCATCCCCTCGATCAGCCCGATACCCTGGCGCGCCAGGGTCAGCGTCCCGACCTCCTCGGCCGGCAGATCGGGGAAGTTGACGTTGAGGCAGGTCGCTTCGCCCCAGCCGAGCTCGAGAAGCTGCCGCACGACGCGGGCGCCGAGGGCGCCTGCTGTGTCCCACCGCACCCGGGCGCGATCGGTATAGGTCTGGCTCAGCGCGATCGATGGGATGCCCAGCATCATCCCCGTCATCGCGCCGCCGACCGTGCCGGAAAACACCGTCTCGATGCCGAGATTGGCGCCGCGATTGACCCCGGAGAGCAGGAGCTGCGGCGGGGCATCTGCCATCAGGTGGCACACCCCCATCACCGCGCAGTCGCCAGGGGTGCCGGTGATCCCGTAGCGCCGTGTGCCCCGCTCGCTGACCCGGATCGGATGATGCAGGCTGATCGCGTGCGAGACGCCGCTCTGGTCGTGCTCGGGCGCGACCACCCAGATCTCGCGGGCAAGTTCGCCGGCAATCCGTTCGAGGACCTCGAGCCCCGGCGCATCGATGCCGTCGTCGTTGGTCAAAAGGACACGGTTCAGCATGGCGAAGCTCCGATCGGTGTCAAGGCTTCCGGGGGAGCCAGCACACTATGTTGCCGGCGCAGGATCAGGCCATCGCCGCCTTCAATCGCGGCGCCACGTCCCGCGCAAACCGCTCCAGGCTCGGCGCCATCTGCTCGGGGCGCATTCCCGGCGGGACGCCCCAGGTGACGATGTCGGTGAGGCCATACTCGCGGATGAACTGCGTTAGTTCAGCGATGCAATGATCGACGTCGCCGACCACCCAGGTCTGCGGGATGCGGATCCCCTCGGTGATGCCGGCGACTCCGCCGTGCCCGCCCGCCTCCGCGCGAAAGCGGTTGTACACCTCCATCCGACGCCGTTCCGCCGCGCGCACCGCCGCCCAGTCGCGTTCGGGATCGTCGGTGACCAAGCATGACCGGATGATGCCGATACGGAACCCGTCGGGGTCGCTGCCATTGCCGCGGACCTGGGTGCTCCAATGGTCGAGCGTGCGGGCACGCGGTCCCTGTGGCAGCAGGTTCGCGCCGAAGCGAGCCGCCCGTTCGGCGCCGGGCTCTGCCATCGCAGCAATCCAGAGCGGGGGCCCGCCTTCTTGCACGTAGCCCGGCGTGATCTTCACGTCCTGAAACGTGTAGCGCTTCCCTTCAAAGCTAAACCGCTCGCCAGTGAAGGCTCGCCGCAGCACCGCCAGCCCCTCGTCGGTCAGCGATACGCGGCGCGAGACCGGCAGGCCGAAGCCGCGGAACTCGTGCGGTGCGTAGCCCATGCCGACGCCGATCTCGACGCGCCCATTGCTGATGTTGTCCAGGACCGCCAGATCCTCGGCGAGGCGGATCGGGTGGTTGAACGGTAGCAGGCACACATCGCAGGAAAAACGCACCTGCCGGGTGCGCGCCGCCATCGCGCTGGCGACCGGGATCCAGGACGGCAGGTATCCGTCCTCCACGAAATGGTGCTCGGTGAACCAAATGAGATCCAGCCCGAGCCCGTCCAGCCATTGGACCTGGTCGAGGATCGCGCCGTACAGCGCCTGATGGGTCATGCCCGAATCCGCCGGGTTGCGGAAATCGTAGACGACCCCAACGCGCAGCCCTGGCTTTGCCATCAAACTGTTCTCCCGCGTGAGGCGGAAAGAGTGACAGGCGGGCCCCCCAGCGGCAACCGAAGAGCTTTCAGGGGGTGGAGATAGGTGGAGACGCTCTCGTTGAACTCGGTGTCCCGGACGCCGTCCTTAAGGTTGAGCTAGATAACGGTAAACTTCCATTAAGAGCAGCAACGCGCCGACAGGGCGACAACGAGGCGTTCTTCTTCGGTCAGATTTTCATGGGCCGATGGCTCTTGGTCGTGCCGATGATGATCGTGATGTCCATCGGCCGCCGACGGCTCGTCGGGTTCGGGAAGGGGTAAACCCCGAGCCCGCATTTCGACCCGGCGTCGCGTAGTGGCCGTCCGGTCCAGAACGATGGTGTCACTCACAAACACAGCGCCGTAATCGCGCTCCGCAGCGATCCTTGAGACGTATCCCTGATGCACGTCGTGTTCCAGTGCGTCCAGGTCGCGATCGAGCGGCGAGCCAAAACCGCCACCTCCGCCGGAACGCAGGATGTAGGCGTCGCCAGAATGCAGCACCTGGTTGAACGCCTTACCACTGGGAAAGTTGTACTCGTCGGCGCCGAAACGGTAGACCGCAACGCCATTGCCCGCCGCCGGCAATCCGCCGAAGAGGCCCCAGGGCCGGCATTTAACCCGGTCGATCTGCGCGTTGAACCGGATGTCGTTGCGCGCCTGGACCACCTGCTCGGTGCCGAGCCCGCCGCGATATTTGCCGGCACCGCCTGAGTCCGGACGCAGCGCGTAGCGCTCGACCAGCAGCGGGTATTTGGCCTCGACCTGCTCCGACGGACCGTTGTGCGTGTCGCCGTCATTCATCGCGATCGTCGCGTTCATGCCGTCACTGTCGTGCTTCGCGCCCCAGCCACCGCCGATCAGCCCGCCAAGATAGATGTAGAAACTGTTGTCCTTGAGCCGGCGCCCGTTAACCCGGCCGACGATGAGATCGGCGTGGTGACCGGCCATGACGTCCTCGGGCAGCGCGGGGCTGAGCGCCTTGAAAACCGTATCGACGATGGTCATTGGATAGGTCATCCACATGCGCATCGCCGCCGGCTTGACCGCGCTCACCACGCGGCCTGGTGGCAGAATGACCTCGAGGCCGCGGAAATGCGGGCGCGGGCGCGGGCCTCGCTGTGGTCCATGATGGCGTCGATCGCCGCCAGAACCTCGTCGCAGCCGTATTTCTGGATCATCTCCAGAAAGCGCTTCTCCCCGGTCTTGACCGAGGCGATCTGGGCGCGCAGATCGCCCATCGCGCGCTCCGGCAGGCGCACATTCATCTTGATGATCGACAAGATCTCCTCGTTGACGACGCCGGCCCGGTGCGCCTTGACGATCGGCATCTGCAGGCCTTCGGAGTAGATGTCGGTCGTGATGCCGTCGAGTGTGCCGCCGATATCGGGCCAATGCGCCATGCACCGGAAAAACCCCACCAGCTGCCCCGCGTGGAAGATGGGCACGGAAAGGGTCTTGTGGTTGAGGTGGCTGCCGGTGATGTAGGCATCATTGGTCAGCAGAATGTCGCCGGGGTGGATGCCTGCTGGTCCGAAATGCCGCAGCTTCGCTTTGATCGTGTCGGCGATGCCGCGGATGAACATCGGCAGACCAAGACCGATCGACAGGATGTTGCCCCGCGCGTCGAACAACCCAACCGTGAAATCGAGCGCCTCGTAAATGATCATGTTGTAGGCAGTGCGCATCAGGTTGGTCTTCATCTCCTCGGTCGCGGCGATGAGGCAATTGCGCACGATCTCGGTGATGACCGGGTCAGCCCGGCGAGCGTCGGCGGCCGGCGCAGGCTCCTGGGTGAGATCATTCATTCCTCAGCTCCTCGCGATCTCGATGATGAGATTGCCGTAGGCGTCGACCGCGAGCATGTCGCCTGGATGGACGACGGTGGTCGAGGCATGCTCCTCGATCAGCGCCGGACTGGCGATGCGATTACCGGCGAGTAGTCTGGCGCGGTCGAAGGTCGGCGTGTCGGTGAAGCTCTTTCCGCCGAAATACACAGGACGGCAGCCGCGTTCGGCCTCGGCCGACGGGCTACCACCGCCGGCGGCGATGCGTTCGAAGCTCGGCTTGTTGAGAAGGCCGGTCACCGCGCTACGCAGGCTGACGATCTCGGCGGGCTCCTTCTCGGCGGCGTGGCCATAGCGCACGTCATGGATTGCGTCGAAGCGACGCTTGATGCCCGCGCGATCCTCGCTTCGGAACAGCTCCAACGGCAGCTCGACCGTAACGGCGTGCTCCTGACCGACATAGCGCATGTCGGCGGAGCGAGTCACCGCGACGTCGTCGATGACGATGCCGCACCGCCGCACCGCCTCGCGGCCTTGTGCCTCCATGCCTCTGTACAGCCCCTCTATGCGGGCGAACGAGGCGTCGGCGAGCGGCGTGAACCAGGTGCTGACGAAATCGCGGCGCAGATCGGAGACCAGCATGCCGAAGGCCGAGAAGTGCCCAGGCGCGATCGGGATCACGATGCGGGCGATGCGCAGCTCGCGCGCGATCATCGCCGCGCGTAGCGGTCCGGCGCCACCATAGGCAACGAGCGCGAAATCGGCGGCGTCGAGGCCGCGCTCGGTCGTTACCCAGCGCACGACATGCGACATTTTGGTGGTGGCAATGCGTAGGATTCCTTCCGCAGCCGCCGTAACGTCGAGACTGAGCGGCGCGGCGATCCTCTCGTAGATCGCCGCTTCCGCGGCGGAAAGGTCGAGAAGCATCTCGCCGCCGAGGAAGCGGTTAGCGCCCAGTCGGCCAAGCACGAGATTGGCGTCGGTGATAGTCGGCTCGACGCCACCGAGGCCGTAGCAGACGGGGCCCGGCTCAGCGCCGGCACTTTCCGGGCCGACGCGTAAGCCCCCGCCCGCCTCGACCCGGGCGATGCTGCCGCCGCCGGTACCGACCTCCTGGATGTCGATCATCGGCATCTGCACCGGCTGCCCGCTGGCATAACCGCCGATCATCGCCGTGCCCGTCATCAGCACATGGCCGTCATGGATAACTCCGGCCTTCGCGGTGGTCCCACCCATATCGAAGGCGATCACATTGCCAAGCCCGATTGCGTCGCATAGCGCCTTGGTACCGATCACCCGGCGGCGGGACCCGACTCGAGCATGCGGATGCAGGAACGCTGCGCGTCCGCGATGTCGAACAGCCCGCCCGACGACTGCACGATGAAAAAGCTGCCCGCGAACCCGGCCTCGTGCAGGTGTGCCTGCATTTCGCCGAGATAGCGCCGCACCCGCGGGCCGATATAGGCGTTGGCGGCGACGGTCGAGGTGCGCTCGAATTCCCGATACTCTTGCGACAGCTCGTGTGAGGCGGTGACGAAAAGGCTTGGGTGTTCTCGCTCGAGGATCTCCTTGACCCGCCGTTCGTGCTCGGGGTTTCGGTAGGAATGGAGAAACAGGATCGCCACCGCCTCGGCGCCGTTCTCGACCTCCTCGGCGACAAACGTGAGAACCTGGTCTTCGTCCACCGGGATCAGTACGCGGCCTTCGGCATCGATACGCTCGCGAATCTCGTACCGTCGGGCACGCTCAATCAGCGGTACGTGCTTTTGGAAGAACAGGTTGTAGGATTCCGGCCGGTTGACCCGCCCGATCTCGTAGATGTCACGGAACCCTTGGGTCGTAAGCAGCACGGCTCGAGCGCCGCTTCGCTCCAGCACGGTGTTGATCGCCACCGTCGTGCCGGGCAGGAAGAGCTGCGTCTCAGCGAAAGATGCACGCGATTTGTCAATGCCGGTGGCGATGCCATCGACCAGCCGGCGTGGCGTCGTTAGCGTCTTGCCGAGCCGAAGCGCTCCGCTCGCCTCGTCGAAGGAAGCCACATCGGTGAAGGTGCCCCCGACGTCGGCGGATAGCCGTGTTTGGTATGGCCCTGGAACCACCAACGACGCTCTCCTCAGATGACTTCGAGACCGGCAGTCCTCGAAGATCGGGGGTACAGCAACACCGCAGCCCGATCAAGACGAAGGCTAGGGACATTACGTCTCCATGAACCAGCCATCGCCGCGGCCGGCCGCTTTGCATACGCCAGCGCCCTCAGCGGCGAGAACGGCCGGGACGCTGCGCTTCGCCGGAGCTCCGCGCCCCGGCCTCTTGCCACCCATCAAACAGAAGGTTCAAATCAACCCGGGACTCTCGTTATCCCTGGATGAAAAACGGCGGTACGTCACCGCTCAACAAGCGATACCCAACCTTCGGTACTAGAGAGTTCGACGATCGCTGGCCCCCGTGTATTTAGCCATCCCCATCAGCGCAATTGGACTGGAGACTGTTCCCATGGCTTCGCAGAACCGCAAGATGACGCTGATTGCTTTTCTGCAGGCTCAGAATTTCTCCAAACTGCCGGGGTCATGGCGTCATCCAACGACGATGTTGGATTTCCTGACGCCGGAATACTACCAGCGCATCGCCCGCACGCTGGAGGACGGCAAGATCCAGATGGCATTTTTCGACGACCGCCTGGCGTTGCCCGATATCTATACCGGCGGACATGTCGAGGCCGTGGCCGCCGGCGTGCGCGCGGTCAAGCTCGACCCCTGCACCGTCGTCATGGCGATGGGGATGGCGACGCAGCGGCTGGGGCTGGGCGTCACCTATTCGACGACCTATTACGAGCCGTACCACCTCGCGCGAGTATTCGCGACGATGGACCTGATGCTGAAGGGCCGGGCCGCCTGGAACATCGTGACGTCGCTGAACAGGTCGGAAGCGCGCAACTTCGGCCGCGGCGAGCACATGGAGCACGACGCCCGATACGACCGCGCCGACGAGTTCATGGATGTGGTGCTGGGCCACTGGAACATCTGGGAAGACGACGCGCTGATCCTCGACAAGGCGAACAACCGCTTTGCCGATCCGGCGAAGGTCCATCGACTGGATCATGCCGGGCGGTACTTCCGGTCGCGTGGTCCGTTCAGCGTGCCGCGTTCGCTGCAAGGGCATCCGGTGCTGATCCAGGCGGGGCAGTCGGGCCGCGGCCAATCATTCGCCGCGAAATGGGCGGATTTGGTTTTCGTGATCTTCCACAGCTTGGCGGACGGCATCAGGGAATACGCCGCCTTCAAGGGCGCCGTGGCCGCCGCCGGCCGCGATCCCGCGACCGTGCGCGTCGCTCCGGCCTGCTACGTCTGCGTCGGCGAGACCGAGGCGGCGGCGCAGGACAAACGTGCCGTCATCGAGGCCACGGCGCGCGATGTCGACTCCCTGGTCCTGCTGTCCGAGGTGCTGAACTACGATTTCGCCAGGAAGCCGCTCGACGAACCGTTCGGCGACGAGGAACTCGCCGAGCTGTCGTTCCAGGGCTTTCGCGACCGCGTGGTCCGGTTTTCAGGCAAAAAGAACCCGACGGTGCACGATTTTATCGACATCTCCGGACGCGGCACGGTGAAGGAGCATCCGATGTTCTGCGGCAGCCCGAAGCAGGTCGCCGATCAGATGGAGGAATGGTTCACCACCCCTGCTTGCGACGGCTTCGTGTTGGCGGCTACCAGCATGCCGGGGGCGTACGACGACGTCGTGAGGCTGCTGGTGCCCGAGCTGCAACGCCGCGGCCTGTTCCACAAAGATTACGAAGGGCCGACCCTGCGTGACAATCTGGGCCTGCCGACTCCGCGCGCCGCCGACTGGCACGCGGCGCGGCGGCGGGCCGCGGGAATGAGACAGACCGATCGCTAACGCCTCAACCGGGCACTTCCAAGCCGAGCAGCGGGGCAAATTGCTGGCCGCCATAGGCATCGCTGTCATGCGTCGAGCCGGAGCTTTGGGGACGGGGAAAGCTCACCTTGATCGCCAGCGCCGTATCGTGATTGACGACGATGATGTCGGCGGGGTTGCGGTGGTAGAGTCGGGCGATCGCCGCCCGGTTGACGATTTCGGCGTCCCGGGCACGGCGGTAGGCATCCTCGTCGTCAAACATGATGTCGATGGTGAGCCAGAACGGGCCCGCGTTCTTCGACCGCACCAGTTTTGCCAGATCGCCAAGAGTCGCCATGATCAGAGCTCCTCGTATTCGGTGCGGAACAGGGCCGTGGGGCTGTCGGGCAAGAGCACGTGGTTGAGGTGAAATTCGAAGACCGGGCCGCGGTCGATCTCGGGCGGCGAATAGGGGAAGGCAACGCCCGAGATCAGTCCGTGCCATTTGGGGATCGGGTTGTGCACGGCCAGATGCGAGAGGCTTGTCGCGATCGAGCGCGACAATTCCTGCGACTCGCTGATCACATCCCACAGAATGAAGGCCTCATGTCCGCCGACGCCCCCGCGTAGCGGCTCCAGCGCGCCCATGACCCCGTCGCGGCCGTAGACCCGGGTGACGATCTCGTATGGTCGGTCGCCGATCGTATTGCGGATGCGCGTCCTGATGCTGTGCTGCGCAAGCCAGCTGTCCATCTGCGCCAGAATGTAGGGGTCCCGCACCCCGCCCATTAGGATCGTCGAGTATCCGACCTGGCGCACCCCTTCCAGCTTGATCGTGTATTCCGCGGCGTGCACGAACTCGGAGCCCGAGACGCGTACCGCGCGATCGGAGATCGCCTCGTAGCGGGCGTCGTTCGTGCGCAAGGTGCCGGACGGTTCCTTAAGCTCGAACGGATCGGCATTTTCGTAGAGCGTGTGCGAGGCGACGCTTTGCGGCGTGCAGCAGTAATCCTCGCGCAGCGGAAAAACGTCGAAACTGTCCTCGTGCAGCACCGCCATCATGCTGTCGGGCGCGGTCCGCACGGCGACCGCGGCGGCGCCGCATTCGAGAATCTTGGCCATGTGCCACACGACGGCCGGGGCGTAGCCCTCTAGTAGCGGCAGCGCTGAGAAGATGGAGGTATCGCTGCTGCGGCCGGCGACGACAATCTGGGCGCCCGATCTCAAGGCCTGTTGGATGGGCTCGACCCCCATCATCCCGACGATGTGGGTCGCCGCGTCGATATCGGCCTCGGTCAGCGGCGCCGAGGGTGGCAAGGCGCGCGCCCGGCCGTCGCGCAGGTACCGGCGGACGTCCTCCCGTGACAGTTCCGAGTGAATAACTGCGAGCTTGAAGTGGAGGTCCTGCTCGCGGGTGATCTGATGCACAATGGCGACCATCCAGGCGAGCCCGGCATCTGACCCCGACGTGCCGGCCGAGCCGATGATCAACGGGATCCCGGCCTTGACGGCCCGGGTCATCATGATCTCGGTGTCGCGCTTAACGGCTGCGGCGGAGAACATGCACGTCCCGGTCGCAAGCGGGCCGGGGCCAGGATCGGTGCTGCCGGCATCGCAGCCGATCATCCGGACACCGAGTGAAATCGCCTTGTCCAACGACTCCGCTCGAAACCCCGAACCCAGCATGCCCGTTGCTGAAACCAGCGGAAACGGTGCCATCGCCGCGCTCCTCGATCACAGTTACAAGGCGAGGATATAGCTTGCCGCATCGTCCCGAAACCCAAGGATAGGGACATATTTCGTGCCGAGCAATTGGTCGGAAGTAGCTCGGTTACACCTTCCGTTTCGGCCGACGACCGCTTTCGGCGCAACCTCGTCGTCGCGGCGAGTTCCGGCGACGGTCCCTTCACAATCCGATTTGCCGACCTTCGTCATGGTGTTCTCGCGAGGGGTTCTGCGGTATTCTGACAGACGGGAATTTATCCTTTTAATTCGGCATTGACGTTCCAGACCAACCGTCCGACAAATCATGATGAGAGCCACAGGGTGACGCTCCCATGCTCAATGGTGGCAAGAAACAGAGCGATAGCCGGCCCGTCGGCAGGCCTCCAGGTCTGCCGGCAGAAACCGCGGCCCGCTCTTATCGCGGCAAGCGAAAATTCTCCGGGGCTGAAATCAAGCAAGCACTGCGCCTCAATTACGGTAATCCACGTCTGACGGCTCTCGCATTATGCGAGGCAGAGAAGAAAGCCGGCGGAGATCGCACGATCGCGACGGAAACTGTTAGACACTATATCGTTACTCGGCCGGCATTTCAGGAAATTGCGCAAGAGGCCAGACCCGGCGTCCTTGACCTTGCTGAAGGTGTCGTGGTCGACGCCCTGCGCGCCGGGGACAGGCCGATGGCCCGTTGGCTCCTCGAGCGATTGGGAAAAGACCGGGGGTACACAAGCCGCACCGAGGCTCGGCTGGTACTCGACCCGTCCCAGATGACCGACGAGCAGCTGCTGCAGATTTTCGACCCGGTGCGGTTGACCGACGCGCAACTCGATCTGGTGCTCGAGCACTTGGCCTCTCACTTAGGGAACCCGGGCCGGCTAGTCATCGATAACAAGCCGATGCCACCACCTTGATGCGCTCGCCAAAAGCGGAGCCGGCTCCGTCGACGATCATCGCGTGCTTGCCAGCCTCTCCTACTGGATAGTTGCATGCCGAGCAGCGTAAACGCGCGTGCCAAGGCCACCAGCCCGCGGGATTGCGAAATTAGGACGCCCAGATCGCCGAGCGCGCCATAACTTCGCGGATCGTAGCTACTCGACGTGCCGATGCGCTCCACGGGTTGACTTTGCGCTGATACATACCGCAATTTTCCCCGTAAGCTGTTGTGTTCATGCATCTAATTTTCTACACGCGCCAGATTGCTGCTGGCGGCATCCTCGAAAGCCGGAGACTCGGCGCCCGACATGGCGACGCGGACGCACGATCATAGGCAAGATTAGGCGCGGGCGGGTGGCATGGAAGGTGCCCGGTTGGCCTACCCCTCATGATGCCACGGCTCGGCTACGCTGTTGCCTCTGCCTCAGCCTCTACAGGCTGACCTCTACCACCCGGGGCGGCGGCGGCCGGCGGCGGGGGTGTTCTAGTTATATTGACTCTGGGATTCGGACAGAGCGTGAAGGATGTGATCGAGGTTCCTCGTGGGGCTGTGTGCGAGGCGGCACGCCGCTCTTGTGGAAGGCATACAGCCGGGCGTCGCCGACGCGACTGCCGCCCTTGTGCACGATATCGAGGACGCCCCCAGCGACGAGCGCCACGAGCGCGTAGCGGTATCGGGCATGAGCCCAGCCGGGCGCGATGCCGGCCCGGGCCATCGCTGGCGGCGATGCGGCGAACGGCTGTGCGCGGGCTCCGTGCGCCAGCTTTAGCTTGGTCAGCAGATAGACCGCGTCGGCGGCGTTCGGACGGATATCGAGCGCCGCAATTTCGGCTGCGGTCGTGATCGCGCGAGGTGAGGCGCCAACCCAGTTTCTGTGCTCTTGCTCATAGCGCCACGCGGACCGCGCGGTTTTTTCGACTTCGGCGTCTGAGAGCGACGGGTCGCAGTCGTCGTTGATTGTGCGCGCCTTGTCGACGAGCTGCTCGAGGTCGTCGCAATGTGGCGCGCGCTTCAACAGCGCGCGGAACAGCGTGTTGTTGCGGCGGCCTTCACCGATCGCCCGAAGCCGAACCGGATCGCCGGGCTGGCGCCGCCCGGCAAGAGCGCCCTCGCGGATCGCCGGCAGGGCCGCCAGGTCAGCCCATGATCCCCGCAGGAAAGTGTACGGCTTGCCGTTCGACCGAGCACTCGGCGGCACGACGACGAAGCCGCCCGCCGCCTTCACGTCAACCGGCAACTCGGGCCGCAGATTGCGACACCGCTCGCCCGAATAGCGGAAAAACCAATGCGAGCCGCCGCTCGGCGTGCCGACCTTCAACGGGGTGTCGCCGAAGCGCAGCTCGACCGCGTCGAGGACGGCGCGATCGGCGGTGTCGATGTCGACGACGACGAGGCCCGTGCCCGATACGGGGCCGGTGACAATACCGACGCTGGCGGCCGGCCACCGCCGGCTCCAGGCCTCTATCGTCGCGAGAGCTGGTCGCGGCATCCGCGTGAAGCGCTGGATCTGCGGCGTCTTGCCAGCGACCGGGATCGGAAAGGCGCCGACGCGCCATAGCGCGACCGCAGCGAGTGCGAAGGCGCCTGGCGCGGCTGCCGCAGCGAGGAAACAGACGGCGGTCACCGGCTCGCTCCGGGTTTCGCGCTGCGCCGGCCTATGGTATTCCCGTCACACTCTCCGTTGGTCCTGTTACCGCGAACGCGCCCGGTGCCAGCCGGGCGTTTTCGGTCTCGGTCGGGCGGTCGGCACCGTATGTCGCGCCAGGCCAGCTGCTCGGCGCGCATCATCGCTCATCCCTGTCGCGCCAGAGATCGCCGATCGCGTCATCGGGCAGAGGCGGTCCATCCCCGACCGCTGCAAGTCGAGGGTAGGGCGAGCGTCGTCGCGGGCTGCGCGCCGATTTGACACTGCGGGCAGATAGGATCTGCTCGACGATCAGAGACCAGGTGCTGCGCTCGGCGCCAGCGCGATCGGTAAAGCTCGACCGCCGCATGGTGCCCATGGCGTCGTTCGGATCGCCCTTCATGTGAAGGGCGAGGATCTCGGCGGCAGTGCCGAACGAGATGATGTTGACCCATTCTAGCTGGGTCCTCGCCTGGTCGGCCGACATTAACCGCGACAGAAGCTGTCACCATCGGCTTGCCGGTACGCGTCGTGCGTTCGACGGGTCGCCGCCGAGGTGGCCAGAGATTGCAGCGCGGATCATGACTCGTGACCTTCGTCGAGGTCATCCGGCCCTTCGGTGACCTCCTCGATGATGTCGGCTATAGCCGAGTCCCAGGGCAGCGCCGGCTGCTCCTCCAGCAGCGCTTCGACCAGCCCGTGCAAATCATCGGGCAGGTCGGCGGCGCCTACTCGCTTTCGGATGTCGGGGAGCAGCTTGTCCAGTTCCCGGACAACGATCCGGCGCTCCAGCATCCGTCGGGCGTGCTGTTCCAGAATGTCGTCGTCGGGGATAACTTTGCAGACGCCGTGCGCCTCGAACTTGTCCTCGATGAAGGCGATCAGCTCATCGCTGGCCAGCGCATTCAGTTCGACCCGCTTGCCATAAAACCCGCCGAGGAAGGGATTCACGATGAGAAAATCGATTTCATCTTCGGTGGCGCCGTGGCACTCCAGGGTCTGCATCGCGCGCCTTGTCCGCGCTTTGGGAAACTGAGGCGGGCAGTATTTTTCGTAGTAATCTTCGAGCGGCGGTCCGCCGTTATGCCCGATGAGGGCGGGTGTGTTCGCATCCTCTAACATTCGCGCGACCCCTTTTGTGTCGGTCACGAATGTTTTGGTCGGCTGCGGCCACTTAAGGGAAGTTTTTGAAATTCATCCGCTCGTCAGCCGCTCGTCGCCTTGGGTTTTGGGAATTTCAGAAATTCGGAGCAGCCATTTTTGAACTTCTCCGACTTCGACGCTCGCCGCAGCGTCGATATCGAAACTTTCGCCTCTTTGGCCATCTTGTAGGTGATCGACTCGCAATTCTTCCAGCCGCCCTCGTTCAAATAGGTCTCGGCCCGCTTCCATTCTGCCGTTGGGCCCGGAGGGCGGCCGGCCTTATTGCCGCGCCTCGATGGGGGCTTTTCCGGCGGATCCCGCTCCGCGACAGGTGTGGTCGCGGGCGCGAGCTGCGTCGTGTTCGCCAGCGGTACGTCATCGGGTTGCAGCCACCGCTGCAACGACACGGGCACCAGCGCTTGCGTGTTAGGGTTCTCGACCAACCATTTGGCTTCGGCGCGTCCGCACATTTCCGGCGCCGATGCCAGCACCGCCCTCAGATGCCTGACCAGATTTTCGTACTGCACGGGATCTTCGGCGCGGCTCCCCGCCAACAAATCGATCAGCTCGCGTTTCGCCATCGGCTCGAAAAAAGTTGGCGTGCCAATAAGCGGCGCCGTCAGCGTCGCCATATGCGGAGCGGAAAATCTCGGCTTCAGTCACGTCAGGCAGTGAGACCACCACCTCCCCATCACGCGCGCGGCGCCGAGTGTCAGCCATCTTCCGCGCCTCCATTGTCGAAAGCTGCCAGCGCGCCTTTAGCAACCCTCTCACGATGTAGCGGCGCTCGGGCTCGGCAAACTGTGCCGCCTCGCGGGCCTGCGCGAGAAGCCGTTTGCAGCGGGCGATTGCCGGCCGGCTCGTCATGCGCCTGACGACCTTATCTGCGGGCGCCCGCGACGCAATATCACTTCTCGCCCTTGCCGCCGACGATCTTGCCGACGATCGCCGCCGCCTCGCGCAATGGCTTATCGGCGAGATGCGCGTATCGATTCGTCGTCGCCGGCTTCGCGTGCCCGAGCAGTGCGCTGAGCCCCTGGCTCACTAAAAGGCTGGCGAACGAGTGTCGCAAATCGTGGAAATGGACGTCGCTGAGCTGCGCCTCAGCGCGGATAATTTCCCAGGCATCACGAAGCCGCGTGACGTGGGCGCCGTCGCCGCCGCCGCGAAATACATGATCATCACGCAGCCGGACGATGCGCGTATCGGCTTGCCGCTCGCTTTGCCGGCGGCGCAACAAGTCGACGGCCTCGGGCGCAAGCGGAACGCGGTGCGCCTTCCTCTGTTTCGTCATCATCGCCGGCTTTACCCATATCGCCGCGGCGAGGTCGATGTCGGGCCAACGCATTGACATAATCTCGCCGCGCCGGGCACCGGTCAGCATTGCTAGCCGTATTATGTCCACGCTGTCCGGCCGCTTAGCGTGCCAGCGGTCGAGCACACTCATCAGCCGCTCGATTTCCTCATTCTTCAGGTAGCGCTCGCGGCCGTGCTCAGGGTTCGTTTTGACGCCTTGCGCAGGGTTGTCGGCCCGCATCCCCCATTCGATCGCCTGATTGAACAAGATCGAGCAAACCGACTTAGTCGCGTTGGCCCGCCGCGGGATCCCGCTGGCCGTGATCCTGCGGCATAATTTTTCGATGTCGTTGCGGACGACGGCGGCGACTTTCATCCGTCCGAGCGCCGGGACAATCTGGTTCTGGAGCATGGAGCGATATTCGACCTGGGTTCGCGGCGCCCGGCTCGGAAGCTCCTTTGCGATGAAGCGATCGACGAGTTCATTGACAGTCGGGGCCGCACGCTTCTCCTCTCGCTGCCCGAGCGGATCGCCACCGGTATCGATCTCGCGGCGCAGCTCGGCAGCGCGTTCACGAGCCGCGGCGATCGGCCATGAGGCAACGTCGCCGATCGTCAGGCGCCGCTCGCGGCCGGTGTCGCGCACCCGGTAATTGAGGCACCAGGCTCGGGCGCCGGCCGGAGTGACCCGCAGCAGGAAGCCACGCGGTGACCGCTTGTCGCCGTCGAAATAGACGCCCGCCCCCGCCTTCGCCGCGACGGCGTCGGTCAGTTTCGCCTGCATGTGCGTATCTCCGTGTCAGCACGTACCGCTGCTGACATGGCAGCGGTGTGTCAGCACGTAATGTAACATTATCGTGCGCGATTACGACAGGCGTATTCCGAAATATGTGGAAAACTGCGCCTTTACCCATTTCGCGAGAGGCCACTCAAGGGATTTTCTTCAAATGCTCCTGCAGGCGCGGCATCAGCTCGACGAAATTGCAGGGGCGGAAACGGTTGTCGAGCTGGTGGACGAGGATGTCCTGCCAGGCGTCGCGGCAGGCGCTGGGCGAGCCGGGCAGCGCGAAGAGATAAGTGCCGCCGGCGACCCCGGCGGTGGCGCGGCTCTGGATCGTCGAGGTGCCGATCTTGGCGAAACTCAGCCAGCGGAACAATTCGCCAAACCCGGCGACCTCCTTTTCATAGACGCTGTGGAACGCCTCGGGCGTCACGTCCCGGCCGGTGACCCCGGTGCCGCCGGTCGCAATCACGACATCGATCTCGGGGTCGGCGATCCACGCGCGCAGCTGCCCGGTAATGGCGTCCTGATCGTCGCGCACGATCCGCCGGACGGCGACGCGGTGGCCGGACGCTTCGGCGAGCTCGGCCAGCGTGTTGCCAGAGCGGTCGTCGGCCGCGCTGCGCGTGTCCGACACGGTCAGCAAGGCAATGTTGACCGGCAGGAACGGGCGGGTCTCGTCGAGGCGGCCTGGCATCGCTCACTCCTCAGAAATGCGGCCGGAGATTGCGTCGTCGCTGCGCTTCTCGCAATGACAACTCTCTTTTCCCGTCATTGCGAGCGGAGCGAAGCAATCTCGTTGTGCATCTCGGGAAGAACATGGCGACCCCGCCCGTTGCCGGCTAGCGGGGAACCGCATCGAGCCGCGCCTTGAGCGCCAGAAGATCGCGCCACGCCTCGCGCTTGCGCTCGGGGGCGCGCAGCAGAAACGCCGGATGAAACATCGGCAGCGTCGCGACCCGCGTGTCGAGGCCGGGCACCGCGAGCTCGAACCAGCGGCCGCGCAGCCGGGTGATCCCCTCAGAGAGCGGCAAGAGGGCGCTCGCCGCCGTGCCGCCGGCCAACACCACTACCTTCGGCCGCGCCAGCGCGATGTGGCGCAACACGAACGGCAGGCAGGCGGCGATCTCGGCGCTGGTCGGCTTCCGATTGCCGGGCGGGCGCCAGTAGATGACGTTGGTAATCTGGACCGATGTGCGATCGAGCCCGATCGCACCCAGCATGCGGTCGAGCAATTGGCCGGCGCGGCCGACAAAGGGGCGCCCCACGCGGTCTTCCTCGGCGCCCGGCGCCTCGCCGATGATCATGACCGGCGCCGCCGAATTGCCATCGATGAACACCGTGTTGGTCGCGGTGCGCTTCAAGGCGCAGCCCTCGAAGGAGGCGACGAGGGCGCCCAGGCCCTCGATCGTCGTCGCGCCGGCGGCGGCGAGGCGCGCCGATTGTGCCGCCTCGGCC
>JBARKH010000658.1:0-19949 GCA_049801295.1 Allostellaceae bacterium
GAATCAACCGGATCGGTACGTTTCACGAAGCCGACATCGCCGATCCAGCACCAACGGCCTAGTTGCGACCCAACAACTCCGCCTCATCCCGCCGGATGCAGCACGAAGCCGGCCGGGCGGCCGGCGCGCCTTGCGGCTTCGGCGGGCGGCAGCGATGCGTCCCAGGCGTTGGCGTCGAAGCGGTAGCCGTTGACCTTGTCGGCTTCGCGCGAGACGACATAGAGGAGGGGCGGCACCATCTCCTCGGGCTCGACGAGGCGGGCGGCGCGGCCGTCACGGCTCATCTCGCGCATTTCCACCGCCATGCCCGGCGTGTTGGCGCCGGCGCCGGGGTTGACGATGTTGATCGTGAGCCCCGTTCCCTCGATATCCTTGGCCCACACCTCGGTCGCCATCTCCAAGGCCGCCTTCGAGGCGCCATAGGGATGGGTCCCCTCGCGGTTCATCGTGTCGAGCTTGGTCGTTACATTGACGATGCGCCCCCAGCCGGCCTCGACCATCGCCGGGGCGACGCGGCGCGACAGCCGATCGGCGGCGATGAAGTTGACGGCGAAGACATTGTCGACGATCTCGTCGCCGACTTCGTAGAAATGCTGGATCGTCGGGCGGCGGAAGCGCGGCGGGTCGATGTAGGTGAACGTCAGCCCGGCGCAGTTGACGAGGATGTCGACCCGCCCAAAGCGCTCCTTTGCCGCGGCGACGACGCGGTCGCATTCGCCGGCCTCGCGCAGATCGGCGACGAGCGGCATGAGCCGGCCGGGGAGCTGCGCGGCAGCGCGCTCGATCTCGGGCACATCCTCGGCGAGGTGACCGACCGCGAGAACCGAGTGGCCCTCTCTCGCCAGTCCCAGCGCCATCGCGCGGCCGAGACCGCGCAGCCCGCCGGTAACGAGCGCTACCTTTTCCTCCATCGGCCCCTCCTATCGTCTAATACGTCTCTTTCGGCAGATCGAGATGCGGGAACGGGCTGTGGACGTGGGCCGGCACCACCGGGCGGGCGGCGCGGATATAGGATTTGTCGAGTTCGCCGTAGTCATTGACGCCGAGGAGCGAGAGGCAGATGCGGATCTCGTCTTCGAGGATCTCGAAGAGCCGCACGATGCCGGGTCCGCCGGCGGCGGCGAGGCCGTAGACGTAAAGCCGGCCGACAACGACCGCGTCCGCGCCGAGGGTGATCGCCTTGACGACGTCGGTGCCGCGGGTGATCGAGCCGTCGACCATCACGCGGGCCCGGCCGCCGATCGCCTCGACGACCTCCGGCAAGACTTCGATTGACCCCACGCCCTGGTCAAGCTGACGCCCGCCATGGTTCGAGACATAGACACAATCGACCCCGTGCTCGACCGCGATCTTGGCGTCTTCCGCGGTGGCGATCCCCTTGATGATCAGCGGGATGTCGAAATTCTTCTTGATCCGCTCGATGTCGCGCCAGTTGAACTGCGCCTGATAGATCCGCGCGTCGTCGACGCGGACGCGGCGGCGCTGATGGCGCTTGGCGATGTCGCGCTCGCGGCGCGAATAGCTGTCGGTGTCGACGGTCAGGCAGAAGGCCGCGTAGCCCTTGTCGATCGCGCGCCGGACATGGTCGTCGACCCAGGCCTGATCGCCGCGCACGTAAAGCTGGAAGATGCGGAAGCCGTCGGGCGCGGCCGTGGCGGTCTCGTCGAGCCCCGGATCCGACACCGACGAGAGGATCATGCCGTTGCCGAAATCCCGCGTCGCCGCCGCGACAGTGGCGCCGCCGCCCTGCTCGAAATTCTGTAAGGAGCCGACCGGCGCACACAGCACCGGGATGCGCAGCTTCCGGCCGAAGAGACTCCGCGAGCAATCGACGTTCGAAACGTCGCGCAAGACCCGTGGGCGGAAGCCGATCGAATCGAGCGCCAGCCGGTTGCGCGCCAGCGTCGTCTCGGTCTCCGAGCCGCCGATCAGGTAATCCCAGTTGTTGCGGTCGAGGTTCTGGCGCGCCGCCTTGACGAATTCGTGCAGGTTCTGGAAGCGCTCCTGGAGATAGTCGTCGGACATCGGCGCCCTCGTACTCCGTGTTGGCAAGAAATGCGCTGCAACGTAGCGGCGCAGTGCGGATAAGCGAAGCGCATTCCGATGCGATTCAGCCGGGCGGCAGACCCATCAGCGCGCTGTAGCCGCTCCAGACGATCTGAATCCCGATGCACAGGAGGATGAAGGCCGAGAGGCGGACGAGGACATTGATCCCGCTCGTCCCGAGCATCGGGACGATGCGGTCGGCGAAGCGGTAGCAGAGGAAAACGGTAGCCGCCATCGCGGCAAGCCCCGCCATGGCGGCGCTGACGAGCAGGGCAAATTCGGCGACGCTGCTCGCCGCTTGGGGCCGTTGCGCACCGAGCGCGATCGCGACCGAGATCGATCCCGGTCCGACGGTCAGCGGCATCGTCAGGGGATAGAAGGCGTCGATCGGCTCGTTCTCGCCGAGACTTCCCGGATCATGCGAGGGCTCGACGCCATCGCGCAGCAGCCGCCATCCGAACGAGGCGACCGCCAGCCCGCCGGCGACCCGCAGCACCGGCAAGGTGATGCCGAAGAACCCCAGCACGTGCGACCCGACAAAGAGCGAGCCCAGCAGCAGCGCGAAGCTGTTGAACGCCACCCGGCCGGCGAGCTCGCGCCGCGTCGTCTCGCTGCACCTCGCGGTCAGGGCGAGGAATATCGGAGCGCTGCCGATCGGGTTCACGATCGGGAACAGCCCCGCGTACACCAGCAGAAAAGAATTGGAGATCGCGGTCACGGAAATTGCTGCACGGCCTCGGCTGGCCGGAATATAGGACTATCCGATTGCGCCGCATAACGCCGTGGCCCGAATCCACCGCATAACGGCGCGGCGAGTTTGCTATTGGGCAGCGCGCTTCGCTGTCGCTACGATAGGAGAGGATAACCCCGCGAAGAGGAGACGCCCCTAGTGCCCCACCGCATCCTCACCCCCAACACCCATTCCGAGGAAACTCTCGAGATCGCCCATGATTTGCTGCCGCCGGGCTACGAGCTGGTTCAGGCGCCGCATGGCCGCCCGGAATTCTGGGAACTCCTGAAGGACACCGAATTCTACATCGGCGCCGGCCAGTTCAAGCACGGACCGGAATTCTATAAGCAAGCGCCAAAGCTGAAGCTGGTCCAGACCTTGAGCGCCGGCTACAACACCTATGACCTCGACGCCGCGCGCGCTGCCGGCGTCCCGATCTGCAACAATGGCGGGGCCAACGCGACCGCGGTCGCCGAGCACGCGCTGATGCTGATGCTCGCGGTCTCGCGCCGGCTCATCTGGCTGCATGAGGGCGTCGTCTCCGGGCGCTGGCGCGGCAACGACTTCAACGCCGCCAAGCTCTACGAGCTCGAGGACAAGACCCTCGGCATCGTCGGGCTCGGCAATATCGGGAAGAAGGTCGCCCGCCGCGCCAAGGCCTTCGACATGCGGATCCAGTATTACGACGTGAACCGCCTGACCGGAGACCAGGAGGATGCGCTCGGCGTCCGCTTCGCGCTCTTCCCAGAGCTGTTGAAGACCTCGGACATCGTTAGCCTGCACGTGCCGCTCGATCTCTCGACGCACAATCTGATCGGCGAGCGCGAATTGTCCCTGATGAAGAAAACCGCGATCCTCATCAATACCTGCCGCGGGCCGGTCGTTGACGAGGTGGCGCTCTACAACGCGCTCAACAACGAAACCATCATGGCCGCCGGGCTCGACGTCATGGTCGAAGAGCCGCCCAAGCCCGACCACCAGCTGTTCACGCTGAAGAACGCGATCTTCAGCCCACACGCCGCCGGCCCGACCTGGGACAACCACTGGAAGCGCTGGCGCAACGCCTTCGACAATTGCGAGCGCGTCGCCCGCGGGCAGAAGGCGTTCTGGATCGTCCCGGAGCTAAGATAAATCGATTTCACCATGGAGGCACGGAGGAGGGAGGATCGTTTCGCACTCGAGATCATCCTCTGTGTCCTCCGTGCCTGCGTGGTGAACCTTTTGCGAGGCCCCCCATGACCGGCCGCAATCCGCAGACGCTCGATGAGGCTCGCGCCTTTGTCGCGCATGTCCAGTCGCTGTTCATGCCCTGGGACATCCCGGCCCTCCTCGCCGGCTTCACCGAGGATTGCGTCGTGCGCTTTGGCGACCTGCCGGAATTTCGCGGGAAAACCGCGCTCGAACAGCTGTTTCGCAGCCGCAGCGAACGGCAAAGGGATTACCGGCTGAAGAAGGAAATGCGGGCGCTGATGGGCAATACCATCGCCAATTACTGGGAAGGCGAATGGCGGGATTGCGTCACCGGCAAGGCGATGGCAGGCCGCGGGGTCGAAATCTGGCTGATGCGAGACGGCAAGATCGCGGTCTGGGAAGCCGCCTTCAATTTCAACGAGGTCGGCAAACCGAGCGCGATGGGCCTGACCTAAATGTCGTCCCGGCGAAGGCCGGGACCCATCGCCGCGCTGGACGAACGGCTGAAAAGCTGGTCGCGGCTTCCGCCGGGACGACAATAAGTGGGAGGGACTCCGATGGCGGATTTACAGGGCGGCGAATGCATCCGTGCCGGGTGCGCAAATCGGTCTCGGCGAGCGCTGCTTGGGGCGGTGGCGGCGCTCGGGGCCGGCATGGTGCTGTCCCCGCTTGGCCGGGCCGAAGCTCCAGATGCGCTAGACCCGGCGCCGCGGCGGATCGACGTCCACCACCATTTCTTCCCGCCCGCCTGGCTCGAGCACGCGGCGCAGCAACAGCCCGGACCGGCGCCGATCATGCGCGAATGGACGCCGGCACGGGTGCTCGAGCACATGGACAAGAGCGGCGTCGCCACCGCGATCGCCTCGCTCTCGCCGTGGGGCGTCGCCTTCGCCGAGGTGGCGCTGCTGCCGAAGCTGGCGCGAGTGTGCAACGACTCCGCCGCGCAGATGATCCGCGATCATCCCGGACGCTTCGGCCTCTTCGCGGCGATGCCGCTGCCCGATGTCGACGCGAGCCTCAAAGAAATCGCCTACGCGCTCGACACGCTCAAAGCCGACGGCATCGGGATGATGACGAGCTACGGCGACAAATGGCCGGGGGATCCCTTGTTCCAGCCGGTGATGGAGGAGCTCGACCGGCGGAAGGCCGTCGTCTATTTCCACCCGACGACGGCAAGCTGCTGCGGCAATCTGGTCCCCGGGGTCGCGCCTGCGACGATCGAATGGCCGGTCGATACGGCGCGGGCGGTGCTGAGCCTCCTCTTCAGCGGGAGCCTGGTGCGCTACCCGAACATCCGCTTCATCTTTTCGCATGCCGGCGGAGCTTTGCCGGCGCTCTCGGGGCGCGTCGCCAATTTCGTCAAGCGCGACAAGAACGCCGAGAAATACGCGCCGCAAGGGGCCTTGGCCGAGTTCATCAAGCTGTATTACGACACCGCCAACGCCTCGGCCGCCCCGTCGATGGCCGCGCTGATGGCGATGGCGCCTTCGTCGCAAATCGTCTACGGCAGCGACTATCCCTATTTCAGCCTCGAAGAAAATGTCGAGGGCCTCGCCAAGATCCGCATGAACGCGGCCGACCGGCAGGCGCTCAATCGCGGCAACGTGGCGCGGATCCTGCCGAAATACGCCGCCTGAGTCAGCCCGCCTCGCGGCACTTCACCATGCGTAAGGGCGTGTAGACGAGGGCGGTCGTGCCGTCCTGTTTTTTGACGCGCACCCGGGTGCGGACGAGACCGCGCCCGGGCCGGCTCTTCGAAGGGCGCGCTTCGATCACCTCGCATTCGGTATGGATCGTGTCGCCGGCGACGACCGGGTTCTCGACCGTCAGCTCCATATGGAGGAAGGCGAACCCGGTGTGCTGCATTGTGGCCTGGACGAGGAGGCCCTCGGCAAAGCAGTAAACCAGGGCGCCCGGCGCGAGGCGGCCCTTGATGTCGCTTTCATGGGTGAGAAACTCGGTATTGGTGAACAGCACCTCGACCATGCCGGTCGCGTTGACGAAATTGGTGATGTCGGCCTCGGTGACGGTCCGGCCGATTGTCTTGAACTGCCGGCCGACCGGCAAATCCTCGAAATAAAAGCCAAGCCCGACGGTTTCCACGCGGTGTTTCTCCTGTCTTTCGCCAGCCCCCGCGCCAGCCCCCACCCTCCCACGCTGCGCGCGGGTCCCTCCCTCCCCCGCATGCGGGGGAGGGTCGGGGTGGGGGCCGGCATCGGAGCTGATGCTCCTCCAGCTTTAAATCACGCCCTCTGCCTTCAACGCCCCGATCTCTCCGGCCGAGAGGCCGAGCCAGGCGCCATAGATTTCGGCGTTGTGCTGGCCCACCGTGGGGCTTGGCCCGGCCGGCGCCTTCCCGAGCCCGTGCAGGCGCAGGGGGCTGGTCGGCACCGTGATCGGCCCGAGTTCCGGGTGCTCGATGTCGACCAGCATGCCGCGCTCGTGCATGTGCGGGTCGGCCATCACCTCGGGCGCGGTGCGCACCGGGGCGCACGGCACCCGCAGCGCCTTGGTGCGGGCGAACACCTCCATTTTCGGGAGGGTTTGCGTCCACTCGGCAACAACCGCATCGGTCTCGTCCATATGGGCGACGCGATCGGCGTTGGTGGCGAAGCGCGGGTCGAGGGCCAGTTCCTCGCGGCCCATTGCCTTTACGAGGTTCTTCCAATGCCCTTCGGTGACGATGTGGATCGCGACATGGCCGTCGGCGGTCGGGTAGACGTTGTAGGGGGTGCTCGACAGCCCGGCCTGGCGGTTGCCGGTGCGCGGCGGCGGCTGGCCGGTCCGGTGGGTGTATTCAAAGCTCGCCGCGAGGCTCGAATAGACGGTCTCCTGCATCGCTACTTCGACCAGCCGCCCCTCGTCGCTGCGATCGCGCTCGTAAAGCGCGGTCAGGATCGCGGCGTAAAGATGGATGCCGCCCATGAAGTCGACGAGGGTGGGCCCCGCCTTCATCGGCGGCCCGTCGGGGGCGCCGGTGACGCTCATGATCCCCGAGGCGGCCTGGATCGTCAGGTCCATCGCCAGATTGTCGCGGTCGGGCCCGCTGATGCCGAAGCCGGTGCCGGTGGCGTAGATGAGGCGCGGGTTCAACTCGTGGAGGACGCTCCAGCCGACGCCGAGATCGTCCATCGTCCCGGGCGAGAAATTTTCGAGGAGCACGTCGGCGCGCCGCACCATCTCGAACAGGAGGTCGCGGCCGCGAGGATGCTTCAGGTTGAGGGTCACCGCCCGCTTGTTCTGGTTGAGCATCGCGAACGGCAGCGTGGCGCTCTTGCCCGGAAGGGCGCGGCGGCGCAACGGCTCGCCCGTCAAGGGCTCGATCTTGATGACGTCGGCCCCGCCCTTGGCCAATAAGAGCGACGCATACGGCCCCTGAAAGATCTGGCCGAAATCGATGACGGTGAGGCCGGCGAGCGGCAACCGTCCCGATCCTTGCCCTTCGCTCGACATCGGCCCCCTCCCCTTGCCCTCGTCCGATTGTGCCCAGCCAGCGCAAGCCGGTGCAAGCCGGCACTTGCCGCAAGCGCGCCGGGGGCGGATCATCCGCTCTCGCGCGGAAGACGGGAGGCGATGATGGCGGCGGTGCGGACCGGCGGGTGCCTGTGCGGCGCGGTGCGCTATGAATCGGCGGGCGAGCCGGTGTTTTCGCTGCACTGTCATTGCCGCGATTGCCAGCGCTCGAGCGGGACGGCCTATATCGCGGCGATCCGGGTGCCGTCCGCCCTCTTCCGCATCACCCAGGGGACGCCCCGGCGCTATGTCTGCAAGTCGGATAGCGGCAATGAGATCACCCGGGTATTTTGCGGCGATTGCGGCTCGCCGCTTTATGTCCAGGTGTCGACCCGGCCTGACATCGTCGGGATTCGGGTCGGCACGCTCGACGACCCGAGCGGGTTTCGCGCCGACGCGGACATCTTCGTCAAGAGCGCCCAGCCGTGGGATCACATGGACCCGGCATTGCCGAAATACCCGACCTATCCGCCGGGGAAGGCCTATTAGCCCGCCGTCTCTGCGGGCAACCAGAGGATGTCCCCCTCGCGCGGTCCGGCGATCGGCGCGCGGTTGCGCTCCGGCGCGGGATCAAACGCGCGATAGCCGCGCTGGGCAAGGAAATCCCAGGCCTCGGCAAGCGTCTCGCCGCACCGCGCCAGATGCCCTTCGTCCAGTTCGAGATAGAGCGCCGGGCGCAGCCTCTCCAATGTGCCGCATGCGCCCTTGAGCATTGTCAGTTCGGCGCCCTCGATATCGGCCTTGACGAGATCGAGACGGTCGAGCGCCAAGGCCGCGACGCACTGATCCAGCGTCGCGACCGCGACGGCTTCGATCTCGAAATCGCGCTCGCCAACCGCGGCAGCCAGGTGAGCCAGACCAAAGCCGTAGCTGCCCGAGGATTTGATCGGCAGCGACAACAGGGCGACGCCCGGCACCTCGCCGAGCGCGATCGGCAGCAAGGCGACATTCTTCAGCCGGTTGAGCCGGATCGCGGTCGCGATGATCCGCCGCGCGTAGCTTTGCGGTTCGAAGGCAAAAACGAAGCCGTTCGGCGCAATTCGCGAAAACAGCTTAGTGAATTGGCCGGCATGCGCGCCGACGTCGAAGATCACTGCATCGTCGCGGAGCAGGCTGCGAAACAGCGGAATGAGCTCGCGGTGATGCTGCTTGGTCACGGCCTTGAAGAGATGGGCGAAGAACGCCGGAGTAACGCGGCCGGTGTAATACCGGGATAGCGGATGGGCTCTGGCACCATTCATCCGATCGGCTCTTAGCCCGTCCTCTGCCCGAAGGTTGATGCCTCATCCAGGATCCGCACGATGTGGCGGGCTTCGCGCCCGGCGCCCTCGGCGATCTGGTGGCGGCAGCTGGTGCCGCAGGCGGCGATGAGGGTCTCGGGCGGGGCCGCGCGCATCTTGGGTAGGACGCCGAGCTCACCGATCTTCATCGACACCTCATAATGCTCGGCTTCCAGGCCAAAGGAACCCGCCATGCCGCAGCAGGTCGAATCGAAGGTCTCGACGGTGAGTTCGGGGATCAGCCGCAGGGCCTCAGCGGCGGCGCCGGCGGTGCCGAACGCCTTCTGGTGGCAGTGGCCGTGCAGGAGCGCGGTCTTGTCCGGCATCGCCGCGAGCGGCAGAGCGAAGCGGCTCTCCTCCCGTTCGCTGGCGACGAATTCCTCGAAGAGCTGGGCGTGGGCGGCGAGCTCCCGGGTCGCGGCGCCGGGCAAAATCGCCGGAAACTCGTCGCGCAGGGTGAGAAGGCAGGCCGGTTCGAGGCCGATTATCGGCATCCTCACCGCAATCGCCGGTGCCAGCGCGTCAATCATGCGCCGCGCCTCCTTTTTCGCTTCGTCGATAAGGCCGGCGGCGAGAAAGGTGCGGCCGCAGCATAACGGGCGGCCAACCGCCGGCTCGGGCGTCGATACCCGATAGCCGGCGCGCGCCAGGACCCGCTCGGCTGCGAACGCATTCTCGGGCTCGAAATAGCGGTTGAAGGTGTCGACCAGCAGCATGACGTTGCGGCCGCGCAGCGGCCCCGTATCGGTGCTGCCGCGGTAGGGAGGCGAAGCCCATTCCGGCAATTGTCGCCAGGCGCTCAAGCCCAGCACCCGCTCGCCGAGCGCCGCCAGGGCCGGCATCCGGTTGCGCAGATTGAGGAGAGGGGCGATCCGGGCGGCATGGGGCGCATAGCGCGGCAGGTAGGCGATGGCGCGATCGCGCAGCGAGAGCCGGTGGCGCTCGCGGTAGTGATGCAGGAACTCTATCTTCATGCGGGCCATGTCAACGCCGGTCGGGCATTCGCGCTTGCAGCCCTTGCACGAGACGCAGAGCGCCATCGTCTCGCGCATCTCTCCGGAGACGAGGGCGTTCGGCCCGAGCTGACCCGAGAGCGCGAGGCGCAGAGAGTTGGCGCGGCCGCGCGTCAGGTGCTGCTCGTCGCCGGTGGCGCGGTAGGAGGGGCACATGACGCCAGGGTCGGATTTCCGGCAGGCGCCGTTGTTGTTGCACATCTCGACCGCGCTCGCAAAGCTGCCCCATTCCGACCAGTCGAGCGCCGCGTCGAGCGGCAACTGCCGGTAGCCCGGCATGAAGCGGAAGAGCGAGCGGTCGTCCATCTTCGACGGGCGGACGATCTTGCCGGGGTTGAAGAGGCCGGTCGGATCGAAGGTGTCCTTGACCTCCTCGAAGGCTTTGATGATGCGCGGCCCGAACATCGCCTCGTGATGCTCCGAGCGCACGAGGCCGTCGCCGTGCTCGCCCGAATGCGAGCCCTTGTATTCGCGCACCATCGCGAAGGCTTCTTCCGCAATCGCCCGCATCTGCCGGGCGCCGAGCTCCTGCTTCAAATTCAAGACCGGGCGGACATGGAGACACCCGACCGAGGCATGCGCATACCAGGTGCCGACGGTGCCGTGTTTCTCGAAGACGCGGGTCAAGCGGTCGGTGTATTCGGCGAGATCCTCGAGCCCCACCGCGCAATCCTCGATGAAGGAGACCGGCTTTCCGTCGCCCTTCATCGACATCATGATGTTGAGGCCCTCCTTGCGCACGTTCCACACCGCGCTCTGGAAGGCCGGGTCGGTCGCCTCGATGACGGCGCCGGGGAAGCCGAGATCGCCCATCAATTCGACGAGCTGTTTGAGGCGGCGCAGGTTTTCCTCGGCGTCCTCACCGGCGAATTCGCACAACAGGATCGCCTCGGGCTCGCCCCGGACGAAACGCTCGACGACAGGGCGAAAGACGGCGTTGTCGCGGGCCAATTCGATCATCGTGCGGTCGACCAGCTCGACCGCCGTGGGGCCCAGCTTGACGATATGCTGGGCGGCTTCCATCGCCTTATAGAAGCTCGGGAAATGGCAGATGCCGAGGACCCGGTGCGGGGGGATCGGCTGGAGGTCCAATTCGATCTCGGTGAAGAAGGCGAGCGTCCCCTCCGAACCGACCAGGAGCTGGGCCATGTTGTGGCCCTCATCTGAAATCATGTCGATGTTGTAGCCGCCGACCCGGCGTTGCACTTTCGGGAAGCGACGCTCGATCTCGTCCTTTTCGCGGCGGTGCAGCGCGCGCATGGCACGCGCGAGGTCGCGATAGCGCTCGGGCCCGGCCTCCTCGCCGAAATTGCCCGGCAGTTCGGCGAAACGCGCCTCAGTTCCGTCAGCGAGGATCGCGTCGATCGCGCGGACGTTATGGACCATGTTGCCGTAGCGTAAGGAGCGCGCACCGCAGCTGTTGTTGGCGGTCATCCCGCCGATCGTCGCGCGGTCGCCGGTCGAGACGTCGACGGGGTAGAAGAGCTTGTGGCGGCGCAAAGACGCATTGAGGCGCTCGAGGACGACGCCGGGCTGGACGCGGACGCGGCGCGCCTCCACGTCGAGGGCGACGACCCCATCCATGTATTTGCTGCAATCGAGGACGAGGGCGCGGGCAACGGTCTGGCCGCATTGCGAGGTGCCGCCGCCGCGCGGCAATACCGGCACCCCCTCCTCGCGGGCGATCTGGAGCGCGGTGGCGACATCCTCCCTGCCCTTCGGCACGGCGACGCCCAGGGGCTCGATCTGGTAGATCGAGGCGTCGGTCGAATAGCGCCCGCGACTGAAGGGGTCGAACATGACCTCGCCCTCAAGCTCGCGCCTGAGGCGCGCTTCCAGGCGCGGCGAACCGGGGGCATTATCAAGGGGCATCGGATGTCTTCGCGATCATCGAACTGGGTAGAAGCACCCTATCGGTTCGGCGCGCACCCGACAACCGAACGAGGCCGATCGGCGACAGCGCCACCTGTTCCGCCTGTTAAAACTGGGGACAAACAGGTGAAGCTCATCGGCGCAGGGGCGAGGCCTTATTGACGATAACAACAGAATACACTAAATCACAATTATTGTCAATAGGAAAATACCATAATGGATACGAAAATCGTAAGTGTCGCGCCGGATGTCATCGCCACCGATGGCTGCGAGGTGCGGGTGCTGTGCTCGCTGACGCGCGGCGCGATGGCAGTGTTCACGCTCGCCCCCGGCAGGGTCGCGAGGGCGGTCGCGCATCGCACGGTCGAGGAGATCTGGGTTGTCATCCGCGGAAGCGGGCGGATGTGGCGCAAATCCGGCACCGCGGAAGATATTGCCGAGCTTGCCGCGGGGGTTTCCCTCAGCATCCCGACCGGCACGCAGTTCCAGATCCGCTGCGATGGCGAGGAACCGCTCGAAGCGGTCGCGGTCACGATGCCGCCCTGGCCGGGTGACGGCGAAGCTTATATCGTCGCGGGGAAATGGCCGCCGACGGTGTGAGCCGATGCATCTTGCCGGGCGGTGAGCGAACATCGGCCGGAAGCGACGGAAAGGGAGATGCACGATGAGCGTATGGGGGTTGCCGAGGGCCGAGAGTCCCGAACAGGTAGGGTTGTCGTCGGCGCGGCTCGAACGGGCGGCGGACGTCATTCGGCGCGATGTCGAGAAGAAGCTGATCCCGGGCGCCGTCCTCGTCATCGCACGCGGCGGGCGGGTCGGCTATGCCGAGGCGTTCGGCTGGCGCGACCGCGAAGCCGGGGCGGAGATGACAGCGGATGCGATCTTCCGGGTCGCCTCGATGACGAAGCCGATAACCTCGGTCGCGGCGATGATGCTCTCCGAGGAGGGCCGCCTGGAGATTGCCGCGCCGGTGGCGAACTATTTGCCGGAATTCGCCGAGTGCACAATCGGCGTCGAGCGGGTGCGCGCCCGGCGGACGATGACGGTGCAGGATCTGCTGCGCCACACCTCCGGTCTCACTTATGGGATTATCGGCGACTCGCCCGTGCAGGCGATCTGGCGCGAAGCCGAGCTGTTCAGGGCGGACCAGACCAACGCCGAGCTGGTGACCAAGATCGCCCGCCTGCCGCTGATGTACGAACCCGGGACGACCTGGGAATACGGCCATTCGGTCGATGTTCTCGGGCGCGTGGTGGAGGTCGTCTCTGGTCAGGATCTGGCGGATTTCATCGACACGCGGATCAGCCGGCCGCTCGGTCTGCGTGATACCGGGTTCGCCGCGATCGGCGAGCGGGCGGCGCGGATCGCTGAGCCGCAGATCGGAGCGCGGCCACCGATGCACTATCGCGTCACCGATCCGGCGCGCCGCTGGGCCGAGGGCGGCGGTGGCGCGGTGTCGACCGCGGCCGACTATGTCAGGTTTTGTCAGATGCTGCTGAACGGCGGAGAACTTGACGGGATCCGGCTTTTGGCGCCGAAAACGGTCGCGCTGATGACCTCCGACCATCTGCCGCCCAATTGCGGCTACGGCGACACCACGCGCGAGCGGTTTGGCGCCTTGGCCCCAGTGCCGGAGATGGGTTACGGCTTCGGCCTCGGGTTTGCGGTGCGCACCCAGCCCGGCATGTCGCCGGTGCCAGGCTCGGTCGGCGAATATTTCTGGGGCGGCGTCCTCGGTACCTATTTCTGGATTGACCCGGTCGAGCAACTGATCGCGGTCCTGATGATGGTGGCGCCCGACCAGCGCCTCCACTACCGCTACCTGTCGCGCCAGCTGGTCTACGCCGCCCTCACCCGCTCGCGCGGGCGGGCGTATCGCTAAGAGGGTCCGGCTAGATCGCCCCCGCCGGCCCCTCGTCGCGCAGATGGCAGGCGACGTGTTGGCCGGGCAAGATTTCGCGCATCTGCGGCTCTTCCTTTGAGCAGCGCCCGAAGGCGAAAGGGCAGCGAGTGTGGAAGCGGCAGCCCGAAGGCGGGTTGATCGGGCTTGGCACGTCGCCCTTCAGGATGATCCGCTGCCGTCTCGCGTCGGGATCGGGGACCGGGACCGCCGAGAGGAGCGCTTGCGTATAGGGGTGCTGCGGCCGCGAAAACAATTGGGCGCGGGGCGCGATCTCGACGATCTTGCCGAGATACATGACGGCGACGCGGTGGCTGATGTGCTCGACGACGGCGATGTCGTGGGCGATGAAGAGATAGGAGAGGCCGAACTCCTTTTGCAGATCACCCAGGAGGTTGATGACTTGAGCCTGCACCGAGACGTCGAGGGCGGAGACCGGCTCGTCGCAGATGATGAGGCCCGGATTGAGCGCCAAGGCCCGGGCGATGCCGATGCGCTGGCGCTGCCCACCGGAGAATTCATGCGGGTAGCGCTGCAGCGCCTCGGCGCGTAGGCCCACCTTGAGGGCGAGCGTCTCGACCCGCTCGTCGAGCGGGCGCCCCTGCGCGACCCCGTAATTCTTCAACGGCTCGGCGATGATGTCGCGGATTCGGAGGCGCGGGTTGAGCGATGAATAGGGGTCCTGAAAGACCACCTGCAATTCGCGGCGATAGGGCCGGATGGCGCGCCGCGACAACTGGTCGATGCGCTCGCCATTGACGCGAACTTCGCCCGCGGTCGGCTCGATCAACTTCAATATCGCCTTGCCGGCGGTCGATTTGCCGCAGCCCGATTCGCCAACCAGGCCCAGGGTCTCGCCCTCGGCGATGTCGAAGGAAATGCCGTCGACCGCGTGCACCTGACCGACAGTGCGCTGCAAGAGACCTTGTCTGACCGGGAAATGCTTGACGAGGCCCCGCACCGATAAGAGCGGCGTAGTACTCATATCCGGCATGCTGGATCGCCGTGTTGCGTCCTTCGAGACGGCCGCTTCGCGGCCTCCTCAGGATGAGGGAATTTCTTAATGCGATCAAAGTTATAACTCATCCTGAGGAGCGCCGAAGGCGCGTCTCGAAGGACGCAGGAGACTGATGCCGCCCTAATTCTCATGCCCGCGCGACCGCATCGGAATGGAAGCAGGCGGCGTAATGGGCGGGTTCCTTTTCCTCGAACGGCGGCACCTCGCGCCGGCAGATTTCGGTGGCGAAGGCGCAGCGCGCGGCGAAGGCGCAGCCGGGGATTTCTTCTCGGAGCGAGGGTACCGTCCCGGCGATCTCGGCGAGCCGCGGCAGGGGTTCGCGCGCGAGGCTGGCGCCGAGCCGCGGCACCGAGGCGAGGAGCCCCCGCGTATAGGGGTGCAGCGGATGGCGGAACAGCTGCCCGACCGGCGCCTCCTCGGCGCGGCGCCCGGCATACATGACGACAACCCGCTGCGCCATCTCGGCGACGACGCCCAGATCGTGGGTAATGAGGACGATCGCGGCGTCGATCTTTGATTTCAATTCGCGCATCAGATCGAGGATCTGGGCCTGGATCGTGACGTCGAGCGCCGTCGTCGGCTCGTCGGCGATGAGGAGCTTGGGGTTGCAGGCGAGCGCCATCGCGATCATCACGCGCTGGCGCATGCCGCCCGAGAGTTGATGCGGGTATTGCTCGATGCGCCGCTCGGGCTCGGGGATGTGGACGAGGCGGAGCATATCGACCGCCTTGGCGAGCGCCGCCTTTCTGTCGAGCCCCTGGTGCAGGATCAGGGTTTCACCGATCTGGCGGCCGATGTTCAAGACCGGGTTCAATGAGGTCATCGGCTCCTGGAAGACCATCGAGATCTCGTTGCCGCGCACCTCGCGCATCGCCGCTTCGCTGAGCTCGCGCAGATCGCGCCCGGCGAAGCGGATGACGCCCGACACGATCCGCCCCGGCGGCGAGGGGATGAGGCGCAGGATCGAGAGCGCAGTGACGCTCTTGCCGCAGCCGGATTCGCCGACGATCGCCAGGGTTTCCCCCGGCATCACGTGAAACGAGACGCCGTCGACCGCGCGCACGATGCCGTCGCGGGTGAAGAACCAGGTCTTGAGATCGCTGACATCGAGAAGCGGCTGCTGCGCCGCGGCGGGCGCCGGCGGGGGCGCCTTCACCGGGAGAGGTTCGTATACCGCCGCCACAAGCGGCCCTTAGAGGCGCCGCGCGAGGCGCGGGTCGAGCGCGTCGCGCAGCCCGTCACCCAGGAGGTTGATCGCCAGCACGGTCAAGGACAGCATGATCCCGGGGAACAAGACGATGTAATAGGCGACCTGAAAGAGGCTGCGCCCCTCGGCCATGATGTTGCCCCAGCTCGGGATGTTGGGTGGGGTGCCGGCGCCGATGAACGAGAGGATCGCCTCGGTGATCATCGCGGAAGCGGCGATATAGGTGCCCTGCACCAATAAAGGCGCCATCGTGTTGGGCACGATGTGGCGCCACAGGATGCGGAAAAAGCCGGTGCCGCTGGCGATCGCCGCCTCGACATAAGGCTGCTCGCGCAACGTGAGAACAACGCCGCGTACGAGGCGCGTCACTCGCGGCACCTCGGCGACGGTGATCGCAAAGATGACGTTCTGGAGGCTGGCGCGGGTCAGCGCCATCAGCGCGATTGCGATCAACACCGCCGGGATCGACATCAGCCCGTCCATCACCCGCATGACGATCGCATCGACCCAGCGGGTGAACCCGGTGACGACCCCGATCGCCAGGCCGAGCGCGGTGCTGAACAAGGCGACGCTAATGCCGACGGTCAGCGAGACGCGCGCGCCGTAGATCGTCCGGCTGTAGACGTCGCGGCCGAGCATGTCGGTGCCGAACCAGTAGGCGGCCGAGGGCCATTTGAGCCGGCGCACCGGCGCCAGGGCCTGCGGATCGACGGTGCCGAGCCAGGGCGCGAACACCGCCATCGCGGTCATCAGCAAGAGCAGCACGCTGCCGACGACGATCGTCGGATGGCGCCGCACGTAGCGCCGAACCCCGCTCTCGCGCGCCGGCGCCGCCGGGAGGGTGATGTCGTCTTGAATGACAGCCATCGCCCGCTTCCCTAATACCGGATGCGCGGATCGAGGAGCGTATAGCTCAGATCGACCAGGAGATTGACCAGAACATAGGCGCCCGAAAAGATGAGGATGATCCCCTGGATGATCGGGTAGTCGCGGCGCAGGATCGCGTCAACCGTGAGCCGCCCGAGACCGGGGATCGCAAACACCGTCTCGGTGACGACGACGCCGCCGATCAAGAGGGCAACGCCGATCCCGATGATCGTCACGATCGGCACCGCGGCGTTCTTGAGCGCATGGCCAATCAGCACCTGCTCGCTCGAGAGGCCCTTGGCCTGGGCGGTGCGGATGTAATCCTGCGCCAGGACGTCGAGCATGCTGGCGCGGGTGATGCGGGCGATCAGCGCGGCGAAGATCATGCCGAGCGCGATCGACGGCAGGATGATGTGCGACAGGAACGGCCACAGCCCGCGGGTGATGCTGACATAGCCCTGCACCGGCAGCACGTCCGCCCAGATCGCAAAGACGTAGATCAGGATGTAGGCCAGCACGAACACCGGCACTGAAAAGCCGATGACCGCGAACACCATGACCAGACGGTCGATCCAGGTGCCGGCATTCCAGGCGGCAAGCACCCCCATCGGGATCGCCACGAGAATCGAGACGATCAGCGTCGACAAGGTCAATGCGACCGTCGGCTCGAGCCGCTGCTCGATCAGCTTCATGACCGGCAGGTTGGTGAAGATCGAGATGCCGAGATCGCCGTGCAGGAGGCGCCATAGCCAGGTGCCGAACTGGATGTAGACCGGCTGATCGAGGCCGAGATGGGCGCGGATGCGGGCGATGTCGTCGACCGTGGCGGTATCGCCGGCAATGATCGCGGCGGGATCGCCCGGGCTCAGATAGAGAAGCGCGAAGACAAAGACCGCGACCACCGCCATGACCGGGATCGTCGCCAGAATGCGGCGGATGATATAGGCGAACATCGCTCAGCCGCGGGACGCGCTGCGAAATGAGGGAGCGTCCTTCGAGACGGCGCTCCGCGCCTCCTCAGGATGAGGTAGGTCTATGGTGGCATGAATAACATACCTCATCCTGAGGAGTCCGCGCAGCGGGCGTCTCGAAGGACGCACGGCGATACTCCGGCCGGGGCTTTGACTGCGCCGCTCACTTCTTCTCGACATTCCACAGGAAGGGCACCGGGGCGATGATGATGCCGTCGATATTCTTGCGATAGGCGGTCGGCACGACGAACTGCCCGGTCTGCACATAGGGGATCTCGTTGGAGTAGGCCTCGACCTGGATCTCGTCGGCGAGCTTTTTCTGGGCGGCGAAGTCGGGCGCCTTGAACCAGGCATCGATCAGGCTCTCGAGCTTGGGGTCGCTTGGCCAGCCGAACCACGCCTTCTCGCCATTGCCGCGCAACGCGGCGTCGAGCGCCGGCGACAGCATGTCGGGCGCGGACGCCCAGGTGTGGAATAGGTTCCAGCCACCCTCGCTGATCGGCTTTTTCGAGGTGCGGCGGGTCACCAGGGTTCCCCAATCGTTGGCGTCGATCTGGACGTTGATCCCCGCCTTGCTCAGCGTTTGGGCGGTCACCAGCGCCTGGGCGTGGACGATCGGCTGGTCGGTGGCGTCGAGCAATATGAGCTTTTCGCCCTTGTACCCGGCCTCCTGGATCAGCGCCTTGGCCTTCGCGATGTTCGGACCCTTCAACAGCGCGTCGGCGCCGGCGTCGCTGGCGAACGGGGTGCCGCAGACAAAGAGCGCGGCGCAGGTCTTCCAATACTTCTCGTCGCCGGCGACCGCCTGCATGTACTCCTTCTGGTCAACAAGGTTCAGCACTGCTTCGCGCATCTTCGGATTGTTGAAGGGCGGCAGGAGGTGGTTGAAGCGCAGGATGCCGATGTTGCCGAGCGGATCGACGGTCGTGACGGTGACATCCTTGTTGGCGGCGAGCACCGGCACGAGATCGGAGGGCGGCTGCTCCCACCAATCCGCTTCGCCGGTATTGAGCGCCGCTGCCGCCGTCGTCGTGTCGGGAATGTAGAGCCATTCGACGCGGTCGACCTTGGCGAGCTTGCCGCCGGCGGCGAAGCTCGGCGGCTCCTTGCGCGGCACGTAATCGGTGTTCTTGACGAAGAGTGCCTTGCTGCCCGGGACCCACTCCTCCTTGACGAATTTGAACGGGCCCGAACCGTCGACCTCGGTAACCTGCTCGAACGGATCGGTCTTGGCGAGCCGCTCGGGCATCATGAACGGCACGTTGCTCGAGAGCTTGCCCAACGCATAGAGGATCAACGGGAACGGCGTTTTGAGGTGGATCGTGAATGTCTTGTCGCTGTCGGCGGTGATCTTGTCGACCGCGTCCATCAGCTTTTGACCGAACGGGTCGCGCTTGCCCCAGCGCGCGACCGAGGCGACGCAATCGGCCGCGCGCACCGGCCCTCCGTCATGCCACTTAAGCCCGTCGCGCAGCGTGAAGCTGTAGGCCAATTTGTCGTCGCTAACCTTCCAGCTGTCGACCATCTGCGGCTGCGGCTTCAAGTCCTTGTCGAGCGCAAACAGCGTGTCATAGACCATGTAGCCGAAGTTGCGGGTGATGTAGGCGGTGGTCCAGATCGGATCGAGACTGCGCAAATCGGCCTGCGGGATGAAGCGCAGCGTCGTCTCGGCGAAGCCGCTCGCCGGCGCCAATCCAAGTGCCAGGGCCAACAACCCGGCGGTGAGCGAAATTCTTCGCGCCATCCTCGACATCGCCATCTCCTGTCCGTGCCGTTCTCTTGGAGAGACCTTACGCGATCCGTTTCCGCGCTCACAATCCCGATCGCTCACGCAAGCGGCGTGCCGGGCGGGCGTTGCGGGGCTGCGGCGTTTCGCCGATAGTCGGATTTGGGCATTCGGGCGAGCAGGCGGGGAGAGAAAAATGACGAGCGCTTCCGGGATCGCCTATGCCACGGCGGCCGACCTTGTCGTGCTCTATCGCCACAAGGCGCTGTCGCCGGTCGAGGTCGCCCAGGCGCTGTTCGCCCGGATTGACGCCCTCCAGCCTGTTCTCAACGCATTCTGCGTGATCGACCGCGACGGCGCGCTGGCGGCCGCGCGTGCCTCGGAAGTCCGCTGGCAGCGAGGTGAGCCGCTCGGCCCGTTCGACGGCGTGCCGGCGACGATCAAGGACCTCGTCTTGATGAGCGGGTTTCCGACGCTGCGCGGCTCGCGCCTCATCGATCCGGCGCAGGACTGGCTGGAAGACGGCCCGGCGGTCGCCCGGCTGCGCGAAGCCGGGGCGGTGATCCTCGGCAAGACGACGACACCCGAATTCGGCTGGAAGGCGATCGGCGACTC
>JBARKH010000659.1:0-13944 GCA_049801295.1 Allostellaceae bacterium
CAGCATGAACAGCGGCGGGCGCGCGCCGGCGGACACCCCGGCGAGCCACCCTGTCCTGAATAAGGGCCAATCGTCAGGGCGTCATTTCGCCAGGCCGAACCGGCGCGTCGGGGCAGTTCACGATAAAGGCGGCATCGGCCGGCGCGGGTTCCGTCGAGCCGACATGTTGTTAAAATTCTTGGGGCGGCCGGAACGGACAAATCCTCCCGGTGTTTACGGCCGTCCGATGCTGTAATGCACGCCGCTCGGCGACCTGGAGAAAGCCAGTCGTATGCCTTGGGGGATCAGGCATTCCAATCGCGAGGGCCAGCGGCATGTCCGCCGTTGCCGCGGCAAATCTTTGAACGGATTGCGGTTCCGGCAGCTTCAGCGGGCCGGCCTTGCAGCGACGCCGAAAAACTGGTGTTATGTCACTGGCGTAGCAGAACTTTTTCCGGCCCGGCCAGAACATTTCACCCGATTTGTCGCGAACCGGCGCGAAGCTGTGCTTGGCCGCCCGCTCGTCTGAGCTGCCGAGGAGTCGGATATGGAGCCGAATGCTGACGGTGTCGCCGAGATCGCCGAGGTTTCGTCTGGAGCTCTCCCGGGGGCGCCGGTCGTCGACGAGGCCTTGACTTCGATCGTGGCCAATGGCCATGCCGGAGAAATAATTGACGGCGAATCCCTCGACCTGCGCCACATGCTGCAGGCGTTGCAAGCGATGCGGGTGGGCGATTTCTCTGTGCGCCTGCCGGCCGACCGGACCGGCCTTGCGGGCAAGATTGCCGATACCTTCAACGAGATCGTCGCCGCCAACGAACGCATGGCGTATGAGCTCGAATATGTCGGCCAGGTCGTCGGCCGCGAAGGCAAGACCCGCCAACGGGTCAAGTTCGGCCTGGTGCACGGCGCCTGGGGCGCAATGGAGCGTTCGGTCAACACGCTGATCGACGATTTGTTATGGCCGACTACCGCGGTCACCCATGCGATCACCGCGGTCGCCCGCGGCGACCTCCTGCAAACCATTCGGCTCGACGTCGATGGCCGGCCGCTGCAGGGCGAATTCTTGCGCCTGGCGACGATCGTCAACACGATGATCGAGCAGCTCGGCGTCTTTACTTCGGAAGTCACCCGCGTCGCGCGCGAGGTCGGCACCGACGGCAAGCTCGGCGGCCAGGCGCAGGTGCGCGAGGTCACCGGCGTGTGGCGCGACCTCACCGAAAGCGTCAACTCGATGGCGTCGAACCTGACCGCTCAGGTGCGAAATATCGCCGAGGTCACGATTGCCGTCGCCGATGGCGATTTGTCGAAAAAGATCACCGTCGACGTGCGTGGCGAGATCCTGCAGCTGAAGGAGGCGATCAACACGATGGTCGACCAGCTCCGCTCGTTTGCGTCCGAAGTGACCCGCGTCGCGCGCGAGGTCGGCACCGAAGGCCGGCTCGGCGGGCAGGCCGTCGTCCCCGGCGTCGGCGGCACCTGGAAGGACCTGACCGACAACGTCAACCTCTTGGCCGCCAATTTGACGACCCAGGTCCGCAACATCGCCGAAGTAACGACCGCGGTGGCGCGCGGCGACCTGTCGCGCAAGATCACCGTCGACGTCAAAGGCGAGATCCTCGAGCTGAAAAACACGATCAACACGATGGTCGACCAGCTCAACGCCTTTGCGTCCGAAGTGACGCGTGTGGCGCGCGAGGTCGGCACCGAGGGCAAGCTCGGCGGCCAGGCCGCGGTGCCCGGCGTCGCCGGAACCTGGAAGGATTTGACCGACAGCGTCAATTTCATGGCCGGCAATCTGACCGCGCAGGTTCGCAACATCGCCGAAGTGTCGACCGCGATCGCCGGCGGCGATTTGTCGAAAAAGATCACGGTCAACGTCAGCGGTGAGATTTTGCAGTTGAAGGAGACCATCAACACGATGGTCGATCAGCTCAACGCCTTCGCCGGAGAAGTGACGCGCGTCGCCCGCGAGGTCGGCACCGACGGGCGGCTCGGCGGCCAAGCCAATGTGCTCGGGGTCGCGGGGACCTGGAAGGATCTGACCGAAAGCGTCAACTCGATGGCGTCGAACCTGACCGCCCAGGTCCGCAACATCGCCGAAGTCTCGACCGCGATCGCCAATGGCGATCTGTCGAAAAAGATTACCGTCAACGTCAGCGGTGAAATCCTGCAGCTGAAAGACACGATCAACACGATGGTCGACCAGCTCAACGCCTTCGCGTCCGAGGTGACGCGCGTTGCCCGCGAGGTCGGTACGGAAGGCAAACTTGGCGGCCAGGCCGCGGTGCCGGGCGTCGCCGGGACCTGGAAGGATCTGACCGACAACGTCAATTTCATGGCCAGCAATCTCACGGGCCAGGTCCGCAACATCGCCGAGGTCGCCACCGCGATCGCCAGCGGCGACTTGTCGAAAAAGATCACTGTCGACGTGCGCGGCGAGATCCTCTTGCTCAAAGAGACGCTGAACACGATGGTCGAGCAGCTCCGCTCGTTCGCGGCCGAGGTGACCCGCGTCGCGCGCGAGGTCGGCACGGAAGGCCGGCTCGGCGGGCAGGCCGTCGTCCCCGGCGTCGGCGGCACTTGGAAGGACCTGACCGACAACGTCAACCTCTTGGCCGCGAACCTGACGACTCAGGTGCGCAACATCGCCGAGGTGACCACCGCCGTCGCGCGCGGCGACCTGTCGCGCAAGATCACCGTCGACGTCAAAGGCGAGATCCTCGAGCTGAAAAACACGATCAACACGATGGTCGACCAGCTCAACGCCTTTGCGTCCGAAGTGACGCGTGTCGCGCGCGAGGTCGGCACCGAGGGAAAGCTCGGCGGTCAGGCGGCGGTGCCAGGCGTCGCCGGCACCTGGAAGGATTTGACCGACACCGTCAATGTCATGGCCGCCAACCTGACCGAACAGGTGCGCGGCATCGTCAAGGTGGTGACCGCGGTCGCCAATGGCGATTTGAAGCAGAACCTCACCGTCAAGTCGATGGGCGAGGTCGCCGCTCTCGCCGAAACCATCAACAACATGACCGACACGCTGGCGACCTTCGCCGACCAGGTCACTACGGTGGCGCGCGAGGTCGGCGTCGAAGGCCGCCTTGGCGGCCAGGCCAACGTGCCCGGCGCGGCCGGCACCTGGAAGGACCTGACCGGCAACGTCAACCTGCTCGCGGCCAATCTGACAACCCAGGTGCGGGCGATCGCCGAGGTCGCTACCGCGGTGACGCAAGGCGACCTGACCCGCTCGATCCAGGTCGAAGCGCGCGGCGAGGTCGCCGAGCTGAAAGACAACATCAACACGATGATCGGCAATTTGCGGCTCACCACCGACCGCAATACCGAACAGGATTGGCTGAAGACCAATCTGGCCCGCTTTACCAACATGTTGCAGGGCCAGCGCGACCTGGCGGCGGTCGGTCGGATGCTGCTGTCCGAGCTGGCCCCGCTGGTCAATGCCCAGAACGGCGTCATCTATCTTGTCGAGCCGGAGGGCGGCCTGCGACAGCTCTCGGCCTATGCCGACAGCGAGACGAGAGGCCATCCGGAGCGGCTGAAGCGGGGCCAGGGGCTGATCGGCCAGTGCGCCACCGATGCCCGCCGCATGTTGCTGACCCAAATGCCGGATAATGTGGTCCCGATCACCTCGGGCCTGTTCCAGGCGCTGCCGAAAAATCTGATCGTCCTGCCGGTGCTGTTCGAAGGGCAAGTCAAGGCGGTCATCGAGCTGGCCTCGCTCGGCAGCTTTACCGATCTGCAGACATCGTTTCTCGAACAGCTGACCGCGAGCATTGGCATCGTCTTGAACAGCATCGAAGCGACGGTGCAGACCGAGGGCCTGTTGACGCAGTCACAGCAGCTCGCCGGCGAATTGCAAACGCAGCAGCGCGAATTGCAGCAGACCAACGAACAGCTCGAGCAAAAGGCCCAGCAACTCGCCGAACGCAATGTCGAGGTCGAGGCCAAGAACCAGGAGATCGAACAGGCGCGCCGGGTCGTCGAAGAAAAAGCGACCGAGCTTGCCCTCACCTCGAAATACAAATCCGAGTTCCTGGCCAACATGTCGCATGAGCTGCGCACGCCGCTCAACAGCATCTTGATCCTGGGTCAGCAGCTCGGGGACAACCCCGACGGCAACCTGACCTCGAAGCAGGTCGAGTTTGCCCGCACCATCCACAGCGCCGGCACCGATCTGTTGAACCTGATCAGCGACATCCTCGACCTGTCGAAGATCGAGTCGGGCACCGTATCGGTCGACGTCGAGGAAATCTCCTTCCACAACCTCGTTGACATGGTCGCGCGGCCGTTCCGGCACGAAGCCGAAGGCCGACGTCTGTCATTCGACGTTCAGCTCGATCCAGCACTCGATCGTAGTCTCACCACCGACTCGAAGCGCCTGCAGCAAGTGCTCAAGAACCTCTTGTCCAACGCGTTCAAGTTCACCGAGCAAGGCGGCGTCAAGCTCAACATCTACCGGGCTGCCACCGGCTGGAGCGCGGAACATCCTGTGCTCAACCATGCCTCCGTCGTCGCCTTCGAGGTGTCCGACACCGGCATCGGCATCCTGCCGGAGAAGCAGCGGATCATCTTCGAAGCGTTCCAGCAGGCCGACGCCAGCACTAACCGCAAATACGGCGGCACCGGCCTTGGCCTCGCCATCAGCCGCGAGTTGTCCAATCTGCTCGGCGGCGAGATCCAGCTGCGCAGCACTCCCGAGAAGGGCAGCACCTTCACGCTTTATCTGCCGACCAAATATGTCGGCGCACCGACCATCAGCCGTCCGGCTCTGCCGGCCGCGGCGGTGCCGGCGCTCGCGGACGCCTCCGAGTCGACGCTCATCGAAGTGCCGATCGGGCAGACGGCGGACGACCGTCTCAACATCGAGCCCGGCGATGCAACCTTGCTGATCGTCGAGGACGATCCGCATTACGCGCGGATCATCGCCGATCTGGCGCACGACAAGGGGCTGAAGGTGCTGGTCGCGATGCGTGGCGCTGACGCCCTTGCGCTCTCCCGCGAATATCAGCCGATGGCGGTATCGCTCGATGTGTTCTTGCCGGACATGCTGGGCTGGACCGTGCTGAGCCAGCTAAAGCAAAACTCGGCGACGCGGCACATCCCGGTGCAGGTGGTCACCCTCGATGAGGATCGCCAGCACGGCCTCGCGCGCGGCGCCTTCTCGTTTGTCAACAAGCCCAGCACGGCCAACGATCTCGACGCGGCGCTGACCCGCATCACCGATTTCCTCAAGCCGCGCCGCAAACGGCTCTTGGTTGTCGAGGACAATCCGGCCGAGCAGCTCTCGATCGGCGAGCTGCTCGGGCATGACGATATCGATCTGATCACCGTCGGCACCGGCAGCGAGGCCCTGGCGATATTGCATGCCGAACCGCCCGATTGCATCGTCCTTGATCTGCGCCTGCCCGATATGTCCGGGTTCGAGCTGCTCGGGGATATCCGCGACGATCAGACCCTCGCCGATCTGCCGGTCGTCGTCTTCACCGGGCGGGAGCTGTCGCCGGACGAGGATGCGCAACTCCACACCATGGCGCGCAGCGTTGTCGTCAAGGGGGTCGAGTCGCCCGAGCGGCTGCTCGACGAAACCGCGCTGTTCCTTCACCGGGTGGTGGCGGAGCTCCCCGACGACAAGCAGCGCATGATCGAGCGCCTGCACAACTCGGACGAGGATCTCGTCGGCAAGACGGTCCTGCTCGTCGACGACGACGCGCGCAACATCTTTGCCTTGAGCAGCATTCTAGAGCGGCGCGGCATGCAGGTACTGACGGCGACCACCGGCAACGAAGCGATCGAGCTCGTCGATTCGACGCCGGACCTGGCGATCGTGCTGATGGATATCATGATGCCCGAAATGGATGGCTATCAGACGATGCAGGTGATCCGCGCCAACCCCGAGTTCGGCCGCTTGCCGATCATCGCGCTGACGGCGAAGGCGATGAAGGGCGACCGCGAGAAGTGCCTCGACGCCGGCGCCTCGGATTACCTGGCAAAGCCGGTCAACACCGAACAGCTGCTATCCGCATTGCGGATGTGGCTGCACCGCTAGGGCAAGCCATATGGAACAGAGCCCCGCGAGCGCGGAGGAAAAGGTCAGCATCCTGCTGGTCGACGACCAGCCCGGGAAGCTGCTCAGCTATGAGGTCATCCTCAGCGAACTTGGCGAGAACCTGATCAAGGCCGGCTCGGCGAATGAGGCGCTGGAGAAGTTGCTCCGAACTGACATCGCGGTCGTGCTGATCGACGTGTGCATGCCCGACCTCGACGGGTTCGAGCTGGCGGAGATAATCCGCGAGCACCCGCGCTTCCGCAGGACCGCGATCATCTTCGTCTCCGCAATTCAAGTGACCGACCTCGATCTGCTGCGCGGCTATGCGGCGGGCGCGGTCGATTACGTCCCGGTGCCGGTGGTTCCGGACCTGTTGCGCGCCAAGGTGCGGGTCTTTGCCGAGCTTTACCGCAAGACCCGGCAGCTCGAAACCTTGAATGCCGAACTCGAGCGGCGGGTTGCCGAGCGCACCGCCGAGTTGGCGCAAGCCAACGCCGATCTCGAACGCCGCGTCGAGGAGCGCACCCGAGAGCGCGAAGCGGCGCTGGCGCAGGTGCACGAGATGCAGAAGGTCGAAAGCCTCGGCCAACTGACCGGCGGGGTCGCGCACGACTTCAACAATCTGCTGATGGCGGTATTGGGGAATCTCGAAATCCTCCGCAAACATATCCCCGAAAACCAGAAACTGTGCCGCCTGATCGACGGTGCCATCCAGGGTGCCGAGCGCGGCGTCACCCTGACCAAGCGGATGCTTGCCTTTGCCCGCCGCCAGGAATTGCGGCCGGAAACGGTCGACGTGCCAAAGCTCGTCGATGGCATCGTCGAGATGCTGCGCAGCTCGCTCGGGCCGGGGGTTCAGATCGTTATGCAATTCGATGACGATCTGCCGCCGACCCGTGTCGATCCAAACCAGTTCGAGCTGGCGCTCGTCAACCTTGCCCTGAACGCGCGCGACGCCATGCCGCGCGGCGGAACGCTGACGATTTCCGCTCGTCGCGCGGTGGTTGGGGCGAGCGACATCGCCGGACTGACTGCCGGTGAATACGTTCGTATCGCCGAGGTGGATACCGGCCGCGGCATGGACGAGACGACGGCCAAGCGCGCGACAGAGCCGTTTTTCACGACAAAGGAGCCTGGACGCGGGACCGGTCTCGGACTGTCGATGGTCGATGGTCTGGTTGCGCAGTCGGGCGGGGCGATGCGGATCAGCAGCCAGATCGGCACGGGTACGACGGTCGAGCTGTGGCTGCCGGTCTCGGAGCCTGAGAGGGTGGAGGAGGAGCGACCCACGCTCCCCGCGCACATCGACGGTCTGCGCGCCTGCCGGGTGCTCGTCGTCGACGATGATCCGATGGTCGCCGCCGGCACAGCTGCAATGCTGGAAGATCTCGGCCACAGTGCGATCGAGGCGGGCTCGGCAGAAATTGCCTTGCAGGTGTTGAATTCGGAATCTGGCATCGATTTCGTCATTACCGATCATGCGATGCCGGGGATGACAGGCACCGATCTGGCGAGGCGGATCCGCCGCGATTGGCCGCGCCTGCCGGTAGTGGTGACGAGCGGATATCCAGAGGTTCCGGGCGATGAACTAGGTTTGCCGCGCCTGTCGAAGCCCTATCGCCAGGAGGAACTGGCCAGGCTTTTGGCCAGCATGGTCGGCACCGAGCCGTCCCCCTTCCCGGCCAGCCGCCAATCGATCCCGCCCGCGGCGGCGTGATCTGCCTGGCGCAATTATCCGCCGGCCAAGAACGCGGGCTGTCGGCCTCGAGGTCACGTGCTTTCGGTCTGCAGCACGCGCTCGACGGCTTGCAATAATTCGCTCGGAGTGACGGGTTTCAGGAGGAACTCGAAGCGGTTGAGCTCATCCCGCGGGAGGTTGAACGCATATCCGGTGATGATCAGGGCTGGCACGCCTGTCTTGCGCGCTTGATCGGCCAACTCGAGGCCGCTGCCATCCGGCACCCGGGCGTCCGCGACGACGAGGTCGTAGGGGTGGCTTGCAAGGAGTTCGTAGCCAATGAGCACCGTTCCGGCAACATCGACCTCGTAACCGCCATCGATCAACGCGTGCTCCATGACCATGCGGACATTCGCCTCGTCTTCGATCAGCAATATGCGCGGCATTAGCCCAGGGCTCCGGATCCCGACGGCGACGCCAACGAACCATAACGCTGTGCCATGCCTGCCGTTCCCGATCCAACCACTTGTATTCTGCCGATCCTCCGCGACTCGCCGGGCGGAGTGAATCGAGACGCTTTGTACGGCCGACCCGATCGGGCCCGGCCGTGTTGTTTGGGTCGATCGGTCTTGCGTAAGATTACTTGAGATTACTTGGACATCTTGTCGTCGTCTCCCGCACCAGTCAGCGGTTTTTCGGTCTTTGGCGGCTGGCTCGAACCGGTGGCCGTCTCGGCACCTTCAACCCATTCGGGCATCGACTTCAGGCTGGCCATTGTCATCGGCAGGCGGAAACCACCCTTGCCGGCATCCCACTTGAACTGATCGATCGGGATCGCGACACGGCGGCCGCCGACCCCGAGCACGCCGCCCGCTTTGACGACGAGCCGGTCAATCTTCTTGGTCTGCGGGTCCATCAGGACCGTCGACACATAACCGAGCTTCGCGTCGCCGCCACCATAGACGGTGGCTCCCTCGATGTTGGACACATCGTCCTTGGTCAGCGGGTTGATCGCCAGCGCGTGCTGAACGGGAGCCGGAGCCGTGCCTGGCATGGCCGGGCGGGGGGTGCTGGGCGAGGTCGTCTGAGCGGAGGCGGCGACGGTCATTACGGCCAACACGGCAGCTGCAGCGATCGGCATCTTATGCATGGGAGAACTCCAACACTCGTCTCGGCTGCCCAGCGAACGAGCTTCCGTTGCGCCGGGTTCCCCTGGCGCTGGGGCATTCCGTTGCCCGCCGAGGGGTCTCGCTTGCCGCTAGCGGGAGTGCTTCTCCCCATCGCCCGCGCCGGTCGTCGATTTTTCGGGGCGTGGCGGCAGGCTCGATCCGGTCGAAGTATCCGGGCCTTCAACCCATTCCGGCATCGACCGCAAACCGGCCATTGTCATCATCAGCCGGAAGGTGCCCTTGTCCGGCTCCCATGTGAACTGACCGATCGGCACGGCGACGCGGCGACCGCAATCCCCAGAGTGCCGCCCGCGGCGACGACGAGCCGGTCGACCCTCTTGGCTCGCGGGTCGATCAGCAACATCGCCAGATGGCCGAGCTTACCCTCGTCGCCATAGACGTCGGTGCCCGCGAGAGCGGTGGAGTCTGCCGTGGTCAGCGGATTGGCCGTCTCAGGCCCCGCCGAAGGCCGAGGCGGGGCCTGCGCGAGGACGCCCGGCTGGTTCCGGGTGGTCGGCAGCCCGGCCGAGCAACACCGCGATCAACACCGCGGCCGCGGCGATCGGCATCATACGCATGTCGGGACTCCGCAAGGCCGGTTTGGCTGTCTCGCCAACAAGCCGCGTCAGACTTGGTTTCCGCAACTCTGCGGCGATCCCGTCCGCCCAAACTGCGGATCGGGGCGGGCCGCGCGGACCGCTATTTTTTCGCCACCGGCACCGGGATCCCGGGGATCTGCACCTTGACCGAGCCGAGGTGGTTGCGGCTGGTGAAATAAAGGGTCTTCCAGTCGTCGCCACCGAAGGCGATGTTGGTGGTGGCCGGCGCCCCATGCAGGATGCGCCCGAGCTTCTTGCCGTTTTTGTCCATGATCCAGATGCCGCCGGCGCCACCACAATAGACGTTGCCTCCGACGTCGACCTTCATGCCATCGGGGACACCGGGCTCGGGCCCGCGCAGGTCGGCGAACACCTGGTCGGTCTGTTTCGCGAGCATGCCGCTGGGCATCAATTCGAAGGCTCTGATATGGCCGCGCCGCGTGTCGTTGATGTAGAGGAGAGTCTCGTCCGGTGAGAAGGCGAGCCCATTGGGGATGATGAAATCATCGATCAGGAGGCTCAGCGTGCCGAGATCCGGGGTGACCCGGTAGACCCCGGAGAAGGTGAGGTCCCATTGCTCGGGAGCGGCGGGGCTCGTCCACGGATCGGTGAAGTAGATGCAGCCGTCCGACTTCACCACGACATCGTTGGGCCGGTTGAGCCGGCGCCCCTGAAAGCTGTTGGCGATGACGGTGATGCTGCCATCGAGTTCCTGGCGGGTGACCCGCCGGCTGTCATGCTCGCAGGCGATAAGCCGGCCCTGCAGGTCGCGGGTCAAGCCGTTCGCCCGGTTGGTCGGCTCCTGAAACAGCGTCGCGCCCTTGCCCGGCTCATATTTCATCCGCTTGTTGTTGTGGATGTCGCTGAACAGGAGATAGCCGCCCTCCTTCCACCATAGCGGGCCCTCGGCCGGACCCTGGACCCCGCCATAGCCATCGGCCAGGTGCTGGATCGGCTCCGAGGGCGAAATGATCTTTGCCAGTTCCGGGGCCAGTTGCTCGATTCGCGGCGACGATTGCGCCATGGCAAACCCTCCGATCGATTTTGCGTGATCAGCTTTGATACTCACGCAAACTTACTCGCCGATCCCGCGGAGGCCCACCCTAATCGCGAGGCTGTTCGACATGGCAGGATCGCCATCGCGACAACCGCCCGGGCGCGATCGCATCGCGGGCGGTGCCGCGAAATCTTGTCGCCGTACGGCCAATCGGCTACAAAATCGTCATGTTCGCGTGCTATGGCGGGCGGGCGAGGGTAACGGAAGGTTCTGCGGTGGCGAACCCGCTCGATAGCTGTCCAGCCTTGGTGCTTAACGCGGATTTTCGTCCGCTCAGCTATTTCCCGCTGTCGCTGTGGGCATGGCAGGACGCGGTGAAGGCGGTGTTCCTCGAACGTGTCTACATCATCAACCATTACGACGCCTATGTGCACAGCCCGTCCATCCAGATGCGCCTGCCCAGCGTCATCGCCCTCAAGGAATACGTCCAGGCGGCGCGCCACCCGGCCTTCACCCGGTTCAACGTGTTCCTGCGCGACCGCTTCACCTGCCAGTATTGCGGCCGGCCGCACCCCTCGCACGATCTGACCTTCGACCACGTCGTGCCGCGCTCGCGCGGCGGGACCACGGTATGGGCCAATGTCGTCACCGCCTGCGGCGGCTGCAACCTCTTGAAAGGCAACCGGCTGCCGCAGCAGAGCGGGCTCTATCCGCGGCATCGCCCGGTCCAGCCGACGACTTACATGCTGCAGCAGAACGGCCGCGCCTTCCCGCCCAACTATCTGCACGAAAGCTGGCGGGATTATCTCTACTGGGATACCGAGCTCGACCCGAGCTAGAAGCGGGGCAAGCGCCGATCAGTGCGTGACCAGCCGGCGTTCGACGGCGGCGGCCTTGATCGCCTTTTGCAGCTTCTCGAAGGCGCGCACCTCGATCTGGCGCACCCGCTCGCGCGAGATGCCATATTGCTGGGACAGATCTTCGAGCGTTGTCGGGCTTTCCTGCAACCGCCGCTCGGTCAGGATGTGGCGCTCGCGGTCGTTGAGGTGGGTCATCGCCTTTTCGAGAAGATCGCGCCGCAGCCCCAGTTCCTGGCGCTCGCCGAGCATGGTTTCCTGGCTCTCGCTGTCATCGACGAGCCAATCCTGCCATTCGCCTTCGCTGTCGCTGCGCAAGGGCGCGTTCAACGAGTGATCGGGGCTGGCAAGGCGCCGGTTCATGCTGACGACATCGGCTTCGGGGACATCGAGCTGGGTGGCGATTTTCTTTAAGTTCTCCGGCGAAAGATCGCCTTCCTCCATCGCTTGCAGCTGGCCCTTCAATTTGCGCAGGTTGAAGAACAGTTTTTTCTGCGCCGCGGTGGTGCCCATCTTCACCAGCGACCAGGAATGCAGGATGTATTCCTGGATTGCGGCGCGGATCCACCACATCGCGTAGGTCGCCAGGCGGAACCCGCGATCGGGGTCGAAGCGCTTGACCGCCTGCATCATCCCGACGTTGCCTTCGGAAATGAGCTCCGAGAGCGGCAGCCCGTAGCCGCGATAACCCATCGCGATCTTGGCGACGAGGCGCAGATGGCTGGTGACCAGGCGATGCGCGGCCTCGGGGTCCTCGGCCTCCTTCCAGCGCTTGGCGAGCATGTATTCTTCGTCCGGCTCCAGCATCGGGAACTTGCGTATCTCCTGGAGATAGCGCGTAAGATTCCCCTCGCCGGAAATGGACGGGACCGAAACCATGGGCGTTGACCGATGTTGCTCCGAGGGATGCCGCCTTAGGGGTAACGGACTGGATAGGGCACAGGATCCACGGCACGATCGACCCCGCCCGAAAGCATTACCAATATTGTCACGTTTTGTCCAGTTTAAAGTCGCTCTAAATTGGCGAGCAGCTCTGCCATGTCGGCGGGGATCGGGCTGTCGAAGGTGAGACGCTCGCCGGTGACCGGATGGATGAAGCCGAGCAGCCTCGCATGCAGGGCCTGTCGGTGAAACCCCGCAATCGCCGCGCCGAGCGGCGCCGATCGCGCCACCGAGCGTCCGGCGCGCGTGCCGTAGGCCGGGTCGCCGATCAGCGGATGGCCGATATGCGCGAGGTGAACCCTGATCTGGTGGGTGCGGCCGGTCAGCAATCGGCACTCGATCAGTGCGGCATGCCAGATCCCCTCAGGCCCAAACCGGCGCTCAACCCGGTAGCGGGTCACCGCCGGCCGGCCGCGCGCCTCTGCCACCACCGCCATTTTTTTGCGGTTATAGGGGCTGCGACCGATATTGCCGACGATCTCGCCGACCGGCGGCAGCGGCACGCCCCAGACAATGGCGCTGTAGGCGCGCTCGATCCGCCGAGCCGCGAAATCGTGCGACAGCGCGCGATGCGCGATCTCGGTCTTGGCGGCGACGAGAAGACCGCTGGTGTCCTTGTCGAGGCGATGAACGATGCCGGGTCGGCGCACCCCGCCGATCCCGGCGAGGCTCGGGCCGCAATGCGCGAGGAGCGCATTGACCAGGGTGCCGTCCGGGTTGCCGGGGGCGGGATGAACGACCATGCCGGCCGGCTTGTCGATGACGATCAGATGCTCGTCCTCGAAGCGGATGTCGAGCGCGATTGGCTGCGCCGCCGGGGTCGGGTCGTCGGGTTCGGGCAGTGTGACAACTACCCTGGCCCCGGCGCTGGCTCGCTGTGCCGGGTCGCGCAGCAGCCCGCCCTCGCTGGCGATTTGGCCGGAAAGGATCAGCTGCTTGAGGCGGGTGCGCGATAGCTCCGGGAGTTGCCGTTGCAAGGCGCGGTCGAGGCGGATTCCATCATCGGTCCGGGGAATTGTGATGTTGACGCGGCGCCCCCCGGGCGGGGTCGCCCCCTGCGGATTTTCAGCGGGCATGGCCGCCGCTTTCGATCGAGAACAGCGAGGTTGACCGGGTGCGTGGGCTGAAGATCCTCGTCATTGTCATGGCGGTGATGATCCTCGCCGGGTTCACGGCCATCGTCATCGTGATCTCCGGCCGGCTGTCGCCAAGCGGACCGGGGAGGGCGCCTTCGCAATCCTTTGCCGCGGCCCCGATCGAGCTGCCCTCCGGGGCGCGCATCGAGACCATGAGCGTGGGGAACGATCGCCTGGTGCTCGATATCCTACTCCCGGGCGGCGATCGCCGACTCGTCATCATCGAGCTTGCCACGGGGCGAACGCTCGGCACCATCCCGCTGCGCACCACACCATAAACCAAAGCGATACGGCCGAGCGATTCGCGCTCGGCGACAACCGAGCGGCGAAACAGCTTGCGTGGGCGCAGTCATTTTATTGCGGCTGCCCAGCAATGCACCGGCCTCGCACTGCGACATCTTGAAAGCAGGCAGCGCTGCGTCGAACTTTCCGCCAATTTGCGCGTTGTCGCTCCCGGTGACGGGGGGAGTTTACATGAGCAAGAAGATCAGCGTCGACGACCGCGCTGCCCGGCTGGAGCTTGTCG
>JBARKH010000660.1:0-1536 GCA_049801295.1 Allostellaceae bacterium
CGGGCAAGGTCGAGCCGGGGGGCCGGCGTACCCATGCGGACCGGCCACGCCAGACAATGGGCGATCGGAATCCGCATGTCGGGAGACCCCAGCTGGGCGACCACCGAACCATCGCGGAATTCCACCAGGCCGTGGACCACGGATTGCGGATGGACCACGACGTCGAGCGCCTCTATTCCCAGCGCGAACAGGTGGTGCGCCTCGATGAGTTCGAGGCCTTTATTCATGAGCGTGGCCGAATCGATCGTCACCTTCGGGCCCATGGACCAGGTCGGATGCTTGAGCGCCTGCTCCACCGTGACCTTGCGGACGGCCTCGATCGGCCAGGTGCGAAATGGCCCTCCCGAAGCGGTCAGGACAATACGGCGCACATCCTCGCGCCGGCCCGCACCCAACGCTTGGAAAATCGCGTTGTGCTCGGAATCGACCGGCAGGACCGTGGCGCCGGCGGCAGCCGCCCGCCGCATGAACAGGGCGCCGGCGCAGACGAGACATTCCTTATTGGCCAGCGCCACTGTCGCGCCGCGTTCGGCCGCGGCGAGCGTCGGCTCGAGGCTGGTCGCACCGGTGATCGCAGCCATCACCCAATCGGCGGGCCGTTGCGCCGCCTCGACGACAGCCGCAGCGCCGGCGGCAGCCTCGATGCTGGAGCCGGAAAGCTCGGCTTTGAGTTCTCTGTAAGCGTCGGGATCGGCGACGGCGGCAAAGCGCGCGCCGAGTTCGCGCGCCAGGTGCGCCAGTGCGGCGCCGTTGCGGTGCGCGGTCACCGCCGCAACGCTATAGCGGGCGGGATCCTGCCGTAACAGATCGACCGTGCTCGACCCGATCGAGCCGGTGGCGCCCAATAGCGTCACCGTGCGCGGCACGGGCGCTAACTCGACCCTGGCCAGCGGCTGCTTCTGCTTCATCGGCTTACCATACCAGGAAGCCGCGGGCCGGCGCACCTGTTCCCTCGCGAATAATTCCGATGAGCAAGGCGGCGAAGGCGGCCACCAGGAAGCCGTCGAGGCGGTCCATCAAGCCCCCATGACCCGGAATGAGCCGGCTCGCGTCCTTGGCGCCGAAATGCCGCTTGACCGCGGATTCGAACAGGTCACCGGCTTGCGCCAGGACTGAAAGCAAGAACGCCATGACCGCGATGATCCCCAGCCTGCCGAGTCCGCTCGCATAGGCGACGGCGACGCCGGCGGCAACCCCCCCGGCCAGCCCCCCGATAGCCCCCGCCCAGGTCTTGTTTGGGCTGACCCGCGGCGACAGCCGGGGACCGCCGATCGTGCGGCCGCAGAAATAAGCAAAAATGTCGGTCATCCAGACGGTTGCGAACAGAAATGAAAGTGCCGTCAGACCCCATTCCGGATCGCGGCGCAACAGCGTGGGCCCGAGTAGCGTCGCCCCGGCATAGGCCACCCCGCCGGCGGCCCAAACGGCCATTGCCGAGGCGGGATCGTCGCGTCGCGACCAGGCAACCGCCACGAGCCCCGCCAACCCCGCCCCGATCGCGATCATGCCGAACGCGGCGCCGGGCAAGCTCAGCCC
>JBARKH010000661.1:0-9789 GCA_049801295.1 Allostellaceae bacterium
GGCATTGCCGCAGTGGGCGAGCGCCGCCGCCACGGCCGCCCGCGCCTCGGGGCGCAAGGGCGCCGTCGCGTTCCAATCAAGGTAAGTCTCGCGCCGGGTCATGAGATTACTCTGTTGCATCCCCAAACCGAGTTCCCGGCGAAGGCCGGGATCCACCCTTCGACCGCTCGGTTGGCGGTTCAATGGGTCCCGGCCTTCGCCGGGAACTCGGTTTCGGTGCTAGTGGAGACCTCACCGCGCAACCGCGACCTGATAGGTCTCGCGCTGGGCGAGGCCGCTGGTGCCGAGCACCCGCTTTTCGCAAACATCGCCGAGCGAGACAGAGCTCAGATAGAGGTGGATCTGATTGCTCAACTCGTCCCACAGATCGTGGGTCAGACATCGGCTGCGGTCGCCGCGGCAGCCGATCGCCTCGCCGGGGGTACATCGCACCGCGTGGAGCGGCTCGTCGACCGCAACGATGATGTCGCAAATCCTGATCTGGTCGCGGTCATGCGCCAACCGATACCCGCCGCCGGGACCGCGTACGCTGCACACGAGGCCGCTGCGGCGCAGCTTGGCGAAGAGCTGCTCGAGATAGGAGAGCGAGATCTCCTGGCGTTCGGCAATCTCGGAGAGCGAGACCGGGTTGCCGTTGCCGTGCCGGGCGAGGTCGACCATCGCCATCACCGCGTAGCGGCCCTTGGTGCCGAGCTTCATGGCTGCGCTCGTGCGGCGCGTCGCGGAGGGATATCGACCGGTGGCGCCGGGTCAGCATCTGACGGTGTCGGTTCCGCGGCGCGCTCCAGCTCGCCGAGGCGGGCGCGCAGCGTCGATACCTCGTCCAACAGCGCATTGAGCGCGCGGGCGATCGGATCGGGGATGTCTCCAGTTACGCCGTAGGGCTCGAAGATTGGCCGCGCCTCGCCCGGCGTGCTGCGGCGGACGACCTGACGCGCCGGGTTGCCGACCATCGTCGCACCGTCGGGAACTTCCTTCAGCACCACCGCGGCGGCGCCGATGCGCGCGCCATCGCCGACCTTGAGCGGCCCCAGGATCTTCGCCCCGGCCCCGATGATGACGTCGTTGCCGATCGTCGGATGGCGCTTCTGACTTTGCTGCTCCCTCGACGGGCGCGTGCCGCCGAGCGTGACCCCGTCATAGAGCGTGCAGTCGTCGCCGATCTCGGCGGTCTGGCCGATCACGACCCCCATGCCGTGGTCGATGAAGAGGCGCTTGCCGATCTTCGCCCCGGGGTGGATCTCGATCCCGGTCAGCATCCGCCCGATATGCGAGACGAGGCGGCCCGAGAGATACCAGCCGCGTTCCCACAGCCAATGCGCGAGGCGGTAATAGAGGAGGGCGTGAAACCCGGGATAGCACAGCACGACCTCAAGCCCCGAGCGGGCGGCGGGGTCGCGGGCGAGAGTCGCGGCAATTTCGTCGCGCAGGTTTTTCAGCAGCATCGCGGTCACTATATTACAGTCTCGTGATCACTCGAGACCGCGACCGAGCGGCGCCAGCCGCGCCGCCGCATTCGCGGGTACCAGCACGAGCATATAATTGTCCCACTGGGAGGGTCAAGTATATGGCGAGCACCGCGGCCGACCGAACTGGCTAGCGAGTACGCCATACTTGACTTCAGTTGTCGGAATTGGACCGGACCTACCATGCCTGACGTCATAATCAACGGCCCGGAAGGGCGGATCGAAGCCCGCTATCACCATGCGCGCGGTGGTACCGCGCCGATGGCGGTGATACTGCACCCGCATCCGCTGCATGGCGGGACGATGAACAACAAGGTGGTCTACACGCTCTATCAAACCTTTGTGCGCCGCGGTTTCTCGACCTTGCGATTCAATTTCCGCGGGGTCGGGCGCAGCCAGGGCAGCTTCGATCGTGGCGAGGGTGAGCTCGCCGATGCGGCCGCCGCCCTCGATTGGCTGCAGGGCTACAACCCGAACGCTGCCTCATGTTGGGTCGCCGGATACTCGTTTGGCGCCTGGATCGGCATGCAGCTCCTGATGCGGCGGCCGGAGATCGAGGCGTTCATCTCAGTCTCGCCTCCGGCCAACCAGTATGACTTCACCTTTCTCGCGCCGTGCCCCTCTTCAGGGCTGGTCTTGCAAGGCGACCAGGATCCGCTGGTGCCGATGGAGGCGGTGCAGAAGCTCGTCCACAAGCTGGCGCACCAGCGGGACATCAAGATCGATTTCCGCAAGATCCCCGGCGCCGACCATTTCTTCATCGATTGCGCCGAGGTATTGGCGGGCCATGTCGACGCCTATATCGCAGCCCATGCGCGGTTCGCCGAGCAGGCCGAAACGGCGGCCGTGTCGAGCCGCGCCCGGTAGCGGAGGCCTGGGCTTCAGTTTTTGGGGCGGGTGGAGCGCAACGCCGCCCACGCCATACCGGCGATCGCGAACAGGGTGAGGCCGCCGAACACCAGGACGAATGCATTAGCCGCGCCGATCAGGTGCTCGGCTGCCGCGGCCACGGCACCGCCGGCGAACAGAAGCATTGGGGCCCAGACCAGGGCCGAGGCGATATTGGCAACCCAGAACCGACCGCGCGGCATTTGCATGATGCCGGCGGCCAGCGGTATGACGGCCCGGATCGGACCCCAGAAGCGGCCAATGAAGACACTCTTGCCGCCATGGCGCTGGAAGAACCGGATGCCGTTCGGCAGCAACTCGGGGTTTCGGCTGAACGGCCAGATCCGGGCCATGCCGCCGCCATAGCGGCGACCGATCCAATAGGACACCGCATCTCCAAGAACGGCGCCGAGGATCGACCCCGCGATCACCGGCAGATAGGGCAGGGCGCCCGACTTCATCAGCGTGCCGGCGGCGATCAACAGCGTCGTCCCGGGAAACAGCAGGCTGAAAAAAGCGAAGGATTCGATAAACCCGGTGACGAACATCGCCGCGATCGCCCAATTCGCATGCGCCTTGATGAACTCGAGTAGCGGCTGGGCCAGATCGTCCATGCATTCGGTCGCGGTCAGGCGCCGGGATGTTCGGCGCGGTGCGCCGCGACCAGTTCGGCGAGGCTGACGAAGCGGAAATCGTAATGTGCGTCGCCCTCCGGCGAGGGTGTCGCACCCCAACCCTCGTTGCCGTGACGGCGGTCGATCCAGGCCGATTTGAGGCCGCAGCGATTGGCCGGCAGATGGTCGTGATAGAGGCTCTGCGCGACATGCAGGATCTGGTCCGGCCGATGCCCGGCTTCGGCCAGGCGGTCGATGAGGAAGCGGAAGTTGCGCGGATCGGGCTTGTAAGAGCCGATATCCTCAGCGGTGTAGACCTCGGCAAAGCCGACCCCGAGCCGCAGATTGCTGCGGGCAAAGCTGGCGCGGTCGACATTGGAGAGGATGACCAGCTTGTAGAAGCGCCCGAGATAGGCGAGGGCCTGCGCCGAATCGGGGAAGGCGGGCCACTCGCCGACCGACGCTCCGAAGGCGCGGTCAGCCGTTTCATCGGGCGCGGCGTCCCATTCCGCGGCGAGCCGCCGGTGCACGCGTGCGAGGAGTTCGGAATAGATGAGGTCGGGTGTTGCGGATTCCTGCGCGGTTTCGTGCCTGGCGAAGGCGGCGAGCGTCGCCTCGCGCGAGAGGACGGCGCCGGTACGAGCGAAGAGCGGCTTGAGTGCCGCCCAGATCCCGCTCTCCCAGTCGATGAGCGTCCCGTAGCAATCGAAGCTGAGGACGGTGAAATCACTGAGCCGCATTCCCATTCCCGAGTGTCTCGGTGGTGAATTGTTCGGCGAGATTGCGTCGTCTCCGCGCGCCTCGCAATGACCGAGCCGTTTGAAGTATCTCTGCGCCGACGCAGTCGACGGTGAAGGCGCGATGATGGGCCTGGCATCCGAGGTTGATGTAGCGGTGATCGGTGCCGGATCGGCGGGGATTGCTGCGGCGCGTCGGCTGAGTGCGGCGGGAGGGGTCTCGGTTCTGGTGCTGGAAGGGCGCGAGCGCGCGGGCGGGCGCGCCTGGACTGTCGGTGCCGGCGGCTACCCGGCGGATCTGGGGTGTGAATGGCTGCACTCGGCGGACCGCAACGTGCTCGTGCCGCTCGCCGAAGGGCTCGGGATGGCGCTCGAACGGCGGCGGCCGGATTGGACGACCCGCCTCAGCCGCAGCGGCGAGAGCAAGGAAGCCGAAGCCGATTGGATTCGCGAGCGCGAAGCCCATTACTGGGCGATCCACCGCGCCGCGCAGGACCCGAAGGACCGGCCGGCAAGTACGGTACTGGAACCGGGCGGGCGGTGGAATGCCCTCCTCGATGCGATCAGCACCTGGGCCAATGCGGTCGAGCTCGAGGATCTGTCGGTCAAGGACAACGACCGCTACGAGAGCACCGAGCACAACTGGCGTGTACTGACCGGGCTCGGGTCGCTCTTTGTCGCGCTCGCCCGGGGATTGCCGATCGCGTTCGACGCCGCGGTGTCGCGGGTCGAGCACAATGGCGCCCGCATTCGCGTGGTGACGACCCGCGGCACGGTGAGCGCGGCGCGGGTCATCCTCGCCGTGCCGAGCGTGGCGATCGCCGGCGAGCATCTGGTATTCGACCCACCCTTACCGGAGAAGGTCGCGGCGGCTGCGGGCTTACCGCTGGGCCTCGCAAATAAGCTGTTCCTGCGGCTCGATGGCGCTCTGCCCGGCGCCGAAGACGAGCTCTTTCTGGTTGGCTCGACAACCAGGCGCGAGACGATGAGTTATCAGGTGCGCCCGCTCGGGCGGCCGCGCATCCACTGCTTTTTCGGCGGACGGTTTGCCGCCCAGCTTGAACGCGACGGGATCGCGGCAATGGCGGCCTTTGCCACCGACGAATTGGCCGGGCTCTTCGGCAGCGACATCCGCCGGCAGCTTCACCCGCTCGCCTGTTCGGCGTGGCGCGGTGATCCGTTTGCCCGCGGCTCTTATTCCTATGCGCGGCCGGGGCACGCCGACGACCGCGCCCGGCTCGCCGAACCGGTCGATAACCGGATCTTCTTCGCCGGCGAAGCCTGCTCGCCCAGTTTCTTTTCGACCGCGCACGGCGCCTACGAAACCGGCACCACCGCCGCCGAAGCCGCGCTCGCAAGCCTCGCGGGCTAAGCGAGCCGGGGGCGTTCGTTGATGGCGAGGACGCGGATGCCGGCGTCGTCGATGCGGATCGTGCTGATCGAGCCCTGACCGACTTCGATGCGGTTGTAGTGATCGAGCGGCATACCAAGGGCGAAGAGGAGGACCGAGCGGATCACGTCGCCGTGGCTGACCGCCACCAGGGTGTCTTCGGGATGGCGCTCGCCCAATTCCATAAGCGCCTCGACCGCGCGGCGTTGAACTTCGCGCATGCTCTCGCCGCCGGGGATTCGCGAGAGGCTGCGGTGCGTCCGCCAGGCCTCCCAGCGCGGGTCGGCGCGGATCGTATCGAACGTCGCGCCGGTCCATTCGCCGAAATCGAGCTCGATCAGATCATCGCGAAACTCGATTGCGAGCCCGAGCCGGGCGGCGACGATCTCGGCGCTCTCGCGGGTGCGCTGCAAGGGGCTCGCATAGATCGCCGCGACCCCATCGCCGGCGAGGCGTTCGGCGAGGGCGGCGATCTCGGCTCGGCCGCGGTCGGTGAGGCCGACCCCCGGCATGCGGCCGGCGAGCACCCGACTCCCTTGGCGCTCGCCGTGACGCAGCAGATGGAAGAGCGTCATCCCCTCACTGCCTTGGCCAGCTGCGTCATTGGACCGCGTTCCCGGCGAAGGCCGGGACCCACTGTGCAATAATCTCCCAAGCGGACGAGTGGATCCCGGCCTTCGCCGGGAACGCGATTTTTTTGGGGGGCGCCAAAATATCCCGCCTCAGTCAATCGCCGGACCTGTGCCGGACGTTGCCGCTCTGCTCGGGGATGCCGGTCTGTTCATAGCAAACCCGAGCGAAGGCGGCGACGCCCTGGCGGATCTCTTCCTTTGTCGTCAGGCCAAAGCACAGCCGCAGCCGCGATTTGGCGGCGTCGCCATTGACCGCCCATTCGGGCCCCGGATTGAACGCGATCCCGGCGTCGAGCGCGGGCTTGACGAGGGTGCGGACATCGACCTGATCGGGCAGCTTCATCCAGCAGAAGATGCCGCCTTTCGGGATCCACGGCTCGCAGGCGGTGCCAAACTCGCGCTCCAGCGCCTCAACCATCGTATCGAGCTTCTCTTTCAGGGTTCCGCTCAATTCGTCGACATGGCTCTCGAAATGCTTCGAGAAATATTCGGCGACGACCATCTGCTCGAGGGCGCCGGTGCCGCTGTCGCCCTGCGTCTTGATCGCGACCATCCGGCTCATGAATTCCCAATCAGCGACGACGTAGCCGAGCCGCAGCGCCGGCGCCAGGGTCTTGGAGAAGGAGCCGATGTGGATGACCTGGGAGGGGTCGAGCGAATAAAGAGCGGGCGGGGCCTTCATGCCGCCCCAGGTGAGGTCGGCGTAGCACTCGTCTTCGAAGATCGGTATGCCGTATTCGCGCGCGAGCGCGAGGAGTTCGTGACGCCGCGGCAGCGGCATGATGCTGCCGGTCGGGTTCTGGATCGTCGGGATCGTGCAGAGGTATTTGGGCGTGGTCCCCCTCCGTTTCAGATCGGCGAGGATCGCCCCGAGCGCGTCGATCCGGATGCCGTCTTCGTCGAGCGGTGCACCGACGATATTGACCCCGAGCCGGCGTAATTTGGTCAGATAGCCGCCATAGGTGAACTCTTCGAGGATGACCGTGTCGCCGGGTTCGAGGAGCACCTGGTTGATGAGGTCGATCGCCTGGCCGGAGCCCTGGGTGATCAGCACGTCCTCGGGTGTGGCGGCGATGCCGCGCCAGCGCGCGACCTTGTCGGCGACGAAGCGGCGCAGCCCCAGATAGCCCTGCGGCCCCTGCCCCATGCTGTAGAGCGCGAGGTCCTGGCCGTCGCGCCGCAGCACCGCCGCGCTCGCCGCGATCAATTCGTCAATCGGAATGAGGGCGCGGTCGTTATGGCCGCCGATGAAATTGAACTCCGCGTTGCCGACCCAGCGCGGCGCCGGCGGCGGCACTTGTCTGCCAATGAGATGGGGGTAGGCGAAACCGGCGCTCTTCATCCTCGATGTCCCTTTTTCTGTTCGCTACCGCCGCGACACTATTCCGGAAGGTTCGCGAGATAGCGGCCGTAGTCGTTGTTGCCAAAGCGCTGTGCTTCGGCGAGCAGCTGATCACGGCCGATATAGCCCATATGATAGGCCACTTCCTCGACGCAGGCGATCTTTAGGCCCTGGCGCATCTCGATCGTGCGGACATATTCGCTGGCTTCCAGGAGGTCCTCGTGCGTGCCGGTGTCGAACCAGGCATAGCCGCGTCCCATCTGCGCGACCTGGAGCGTGCCGCGGCGCAGATAGACGTTGTTGACATCGGTGATCTCCAATTCGCCGCGCGCCGAGGGCTTCAGCTCGCGCGCGATGTCGATGACCGCGTTGTCGTAGAAATAAAGCCCGGTCACCGCCCATTGCGAGCGCGGCTGGCGCGGCTTTTCGGTGATCGAGACCGGTTGGCCCGCTGCGTCGAACTCGACGACGCCATAGGCCTCGGGCTTGCGCACCTGGTAGGCGAAAACGGTAGCGCCGGTGCGCGGCTGCGCGGCCTGCTGTAAGAGCGGAGACAGCCCGCCGCCATAGAAAATATTGTCGCCGAGGACGAGGGCGACCGGCCCGGCGCCGATGAAGTTGCGACCGATGATGAAGGCTTGCGCTAGGCCCTCCGGGCGGGGCTGCTTGGCATAGGAAATCGCTACGCCCCAGCGGCTGCCGTCGCCCATCAGCGCTTCGAAGCGGCTGCGCTCGGCGGGAGTGGTGATGACGAGGATATCGCGGATCCCGGCCAGCATCAGCGTCGTCAGCGGATAATAGATCATCGGCTTGTCATAGACCGGCAGCAGCTGCTTACTGGTGACCAGCGTCGCCGGGTAGAGCCGGGTCCCCGACCCGCCGGCCAGTATGATCCCCTTCATGGCTTACCCCGCCGCTTCGACGCGACTGCCGCTGCCTAGCCGGGCGCCGCGGTAGCGCTCGGACCAGATCGGCTCCCACCACCAGCGGTTGTCGAGATACCATTGGACGGTCTTGCGCAAACCGGTATCGAAGCTCTCGCGCGGCCGCCATCCGAGTTCGCCGCGGATTTTGGTCGCATCCATTGCATAGCGCCGGTCGTGGCCGGGCCGGTCGGCAACAAAAGTGATGAGCCGCGCATGCGGACGATGGGGCGAGGCGGACAGGAATTCATCGAGGAGGTCGCAGAGCGCGGTCACGACCTGGAGGTTGGTGCGCTCGCCCTCGCCGCCGATATTGTAGCTCTCGCCCGGCCGCCCGCCGCTCAAGACGGCATGAAGGGCGCGGGCGTGATCCTCGACATAAAGCCAGTCGCGAATGTTGTCGCCCTTGCCGTAGACCGGGATCGGCTCGCCCGCGAGCGCCTTCAGGATCGCCAGAGGGATCAGCTTTTCCGGGAAATGAAAGGGGCCGTAATTGTTGGAGCAGTTGCTGATCACGCAGGGCAGCCCGAAGGTCTCGTGCCAGGCGCGCACCAGATGGTCGGCGGCGGCCTTCGAGGCGGCATAGGGTGAATTGGGCTGGTAGCGGCTGGTTTCAGTGAATTCGCCATCGGGGCCGAGCGAGCCGAACACCTCATCGGTAGAGACGTGGTGAAAGCGAAAGCTCCTCGCCCGTGCGGCCGGCAGCGAGCGCCAGTATTGGAGCGCCGCCTCCAGCAACACGTAGGTTCCCTCGATATTGGTCCGGATGAACTCGCCCGGTCCGTCGATTGAGCGGTCGACATGCGATTCCGCGGCGAGGTGGAGGATCGCGTCGGGCGCGAACGAGCAAAGGAGCGCGGCGATCGCCGGGCGGTCGGCGATATCGGCCCGGTGAAAGGTGTAGGCCGGGTTGTTCTCGATCGCCTGCAACGAGGCGAGATTGGCGGCATAGGTCAGCTTGTCGACATTGAGCACCGCCGCGCCCAATTCGCCGACCAGCAGCCGGCACACGGCCGAGCCGATAAATCCGGCGCCTCCGGTCACCAACACCTTCATCGCAACGCACTCGTGCGGTGGAATTTGGTGTTCAATACCCTAAACCTCAGCCAAACGGCAAAGAACCGGGGTCGCCGGGCCGCTGAGCTAAGTTGTGCAGCAGCTCGGCGGTGAAGGCGGTGAGGTCGCCGCCCGTGAACAGGTGTCCGGGGATCCCGGCGGCGGCGGCGGCGGCGATGTCGCTCTCCTTGTCGCCGATGAGGAAGCTCGCCGAGGTGTCGACCGGCCAGGCGCGTAAGAGGTCGAGGATCATCCCCGGGGCGGGCTTGCGCCAATCGCTGGCGCGGTGGTAGGTGGCGACGGTGCCCTCCGGGTGGAACGGGCAATAGCGGATGTCGTCGATGTGAGCACCCACGGCGGCAAGCCCGTCCGCGACGTGGGCGTGGACGCGAGCGATGTCGGCTTCGCTATAGAGCCCGCGCGCGACGCCGCCCTGGTTGGTCACGATGAAGACGAAGAGCCCCGCATCGTTGAGCGATTTGACCGCTTCTCGGGCGCCCTCGATCCAGCGGAACCGCTCGACCGAGCCGACATAACCCTCGTCATGGTTGAGTACGCCGTCGCGGTCGAGAAACGCGGCGGGCCGGCGCCGCTGCTGCGAGAGTTCCCGGCGCGCCCGCGCCACACCCGCAGCGGTTGTGATATCGGTGAAACCGCGATCGAAGACGACGCCGCGCAGCTGCCCGGCCGCCGCCAGCGCTGGGAAGACCCCGGATTCGAGCGAGGCTTGCGGATCGAACC
>JBARKH010000662.1:0-26080 GCA_049801295.1 Allostellaceae bacterium
GCGGTAGGCCAGCAAGCTTGCCCTGACCGTGCTCGACAGGCCGTCGGGCGGAGCGTCGGTGTCCTTGAGCACGGCCTCGTAGCGCCGCGCGACGAGTGCGGCTTCCGCGCGCGGCTTGGCCAGTTCCCGCTCGCCGACACCGTCCTGTTGCGCGCGTATCAGGAGGCCGAGCGCGGCATCGCCCTGCCCGAGGTCGATATAGATTTGTGCCGAGAGAAGGCGGGCCGGGATGTTCTTCGGATCCTGAGCGAGTGCGGCACTTAGCTTGATGGCCGCCGCCGGGAAGTTCCCCGCGTCGTGGAATGCCACAGCCTCGGCGACGAGCCGCTCGACGGGCACGCTGCTGTCGCAAGCCGTAACGAGCACCACCAGCGCCGCAATCGCGAACGCGGCGAGTGAGGCACCGGGACGCCGAGAGGAGGAGGTTCGCACCGTAATCATGCTCAACGGCGCACTATTTATCCGCGCTTAGCGCGCATAAGGTTAGACGCCCGACCTTCGCAGCGCCAGCGCAGCCGTTTTCGCGGCCGAGATACGGGCACAGTTCGATGATGCGGCTCGGATTGCCACGCCGCAGCCCTAGGCCCACTTCCTCCGGCGCAAGATGCCCAATGCCAGGAGGCCAGTCCCAAGCAATACCAACGACCCAGGTTCCGGCACCTTAAACCTGACATGATTGATTGCGATGGTGGCAGGCCAGTCGTTGAAGGTCAGCGTGGTGATGTTCGAGTTTTTTCCCAGGGCTATGACGCCTGTCGAACCGAGCAGCTGGGGTGCCAGCTCGATGCCGTTCGCTACATCACCGGGACTGGTACCGGTGGGCGAGTGCGTGTCAGTCGAGGCGGGAGGAGCGATCAGGCTGCCGCCGCAATTTCCGGTTTGGCCGGTGCTGCCCGTGCAGGGCACGGGGGTGCTGCCGGCTACCCCTGGTACATCAGCGACTCTTTGAAATATTTGCGAAGTCACATCCGGACTGGTAATTGTCTTCGACCCGCTGTTTGCCGCCGTCGCGTTGTTGCTCATCGTGATTGAGTTTGTACCGATCGCGGTAACCGTCGTGTTCGCGGGAATGCCGGTGCCGGTGATCACGTCGCCAATATGAATCCCGCTCACGCTTGCGAGATTGTTTATCACGTTTGAGGGGCCGGTCGTGGTGCCGGACGTGCTGAGCGCGTACGTGTAGGTATGCGTCCCTGCTCCGGTCGTCGCCTTGTTGCTCATCGTAACTGTGTGGCTATCGACCACGGTCGCTACCGTCGTGCCCGGGGGGATTCCGGTGCCGGTGATCGCGTCGCCAGCCTTAATCGCGGTGGTGCTCGTGATCCCGGTTATTGTGTATGAGCCGTTGGTCGTCTTGCCAGACTTCGTAAATGTGTACGTGGCGCTGGTTGTCCCTGTGGCCGTAGCCGTTTTGCTCAGCGTGATTGTGTGGCTATCGACCACGGTCGCAACTGTGGTGCCCGCGGGGATGCCGGTGCCGGTGACCGCGTCGCCAACATTAATCCCGGCGGTGCTCGCGATCCCGGTTATCTGCTTTGTCGCGACGGTGGTTGTGCCAGCCTCGCTCAGTTTGAAATTGCGGTTCTTGGTATCGGTGACGGAGATATTCGGCAGGTTCGGGTTGCCGCTGCCGCCACAACTTGACAGGCTCGGACAGGTTGCATCCGGAAAGATCTCATAGTCGAAGGAGATGCTGGATAAGTTTATCGGCGCGCTGAAGGACATGACGATGGCGTTGGAAACGGGTCCTGCGACACCCAGGCTATCGTTTTGGATGAACGTGCCATGGCCGGCGGGGTCCTTTTGGGCAAGCGTGGACGATGTGTAATTCGAGCCACTCTTGGGACCCACGACATGCCCGTCGGCGGTCCAGGTGTTCGAGGCGAGGGCGCCGCTCACGGTCACGGTCCCGGTATATCCGGCGGCGTCGAACGCGGTCGTCAGCAGGTTGCCGATCGCTGTATCGTTGGCATTGTTGGCGAGCGAGTTGAAATCGACGGTGAAATCTGCGCTGACGAAGTCCGCGCGCCCCGGCGAGGACACGGCAAGGCACAGCAACGCTGCGACGGCAACGCCCGTCGACGCTCGCAACGCGGCGCCCGCGCCATTGAGAAGGCTCCTCCGGAACACCAACACACCGATTCCTTCTACCCTACCGTCACGCCACCGTTATCAGCGATAACGACCCGTCACGTTGATAGCAGCAAAATCCATGCCGAGTTAAAACCGAGTTAACGAACCAAGAACATTTATCGCAATCAGTATGATACCAGACGGCCCTCCGGACCAATGTAAATTTTGCCGACAAGGAGAGCGCAGCGCCTTACAGACCGGCGCGCCAATCATCGGTTCCGCTCCGGGCGCGCCGATTTAACCCGTCAGCGCCTCGACCGGCCGGTGAAACAGCAACGTGGCCAGCCGTGACGGGGCGAACGCGCCAGCCTCATCGATAATCGCGGCGGCGTCTATCGGAATGCGGAATGCGGCCGAGCAACCTCCCCGGCCGCCCGGCCGGTGCCGCATTCAGGCAGGGCTCGCTCGTAAGTAATATAGAGAACCCGGCCACGCGCGCGGCCGCGAGGCTGGCCGCGTCATAGCGCCCGTGCGGGAAGGATAGCGCAGCGAGCGGCTGGTCAAGCGACCGGAGCTGCGGTTCAAGCACGGTGCGGGCGCGGCCGAGGTCGCTCTCTGGCTCCGCCAGCATCGTCAGCGGCAGATGCGCCGCGCCATGGGCGCCGAGGCAACTCCCCCAGCGGCCGGTTCGCGCAGCCCGTCGAGACCGTTCATGCGGGCGCCCTCGGCACCCGCGTCTCCAACAAACGGCGCGAGCAAACGCAGGCGGAGCAAGGGAATGAGGGCGCCGTAGCGCACGAGCAAGGCCAACTCGAGCTCGCCCGCCGGCTCTGCGCCGCCGCCAGCCAAGCTCCATAGCTGATCCGACTTGGCGCGCCCGGTCCGCAACGCTCGCAAGAGGATCTCATGCCACCACAGGAGGTGGTCTGAACGAGAACGTCGGCCGCCACGAATACCGCAGCCGCGAACCCGTGACGGCGCAGGATCGACAAGGCGACGGATACATTCTCCTGCCGGCCGTCGCCGAATGTTTCTAACAATCGAATGTTGCTAACAAACAGTACGGGGAAGCGGCATGCCATCGGTGAGATGAACTCGATCTGCTGGCGAACCCCGCCATCAGCCCCGACGCATGACAGGCTCTCGGGGGTCGCATGCACCCGCACCGAAGGCGCGTCTAGATAGCCGAGATGGCCGCGCATTCCCGGGCGGATCCGATATCCTGATTCTAGGCCACGCCGACCGCACCATCTCAGCCGTGGCATCCCGGCTTCCGTCGGCGAGGGTACGGTCGATTGCGCCCCGCGGCTCGCGCTTTGCACGGCGACGGGTTTGCCCGCAACGATTGACACAGACCCATCCCGAACGCGGCATTATGTAGCATCGCGAGCGGATCATTCGCGGTTGTCGCATCCGATCGCCGATGCTGGCGGCTGCATTGGAGGATTTCGGCCAAACCACCCCTTTTCTGGTGTCGCGGTCAGCCTAAATTAACCATATTTAACAAAGCTTTCTCCGAAACCATCCGTTGCATTCGTCTCGAAATTGCACGATAGTGTGCTGCCGAACGCGCGCCTCACCCTGCCCCCCTGCTCGCGACGCTGGACGCACCTTTATGACAATACGAATATTCAGACATTTCGTGCCGACGTTGGTCGTTTTGCTGGCGTTGTGTGAAGTAGGTTTGATTTTTGTCGCTTGGCATTTCTATTTTTGGTTTTCATTTGTCTCGCACACCCACACGTACGATGCGGTACTGCCGCCATTCTTTAGTTTGGCGATATTGGCGGGCATCGTGATGATCGTGAGCGGTCTCTACCACACCGACGTCTTTGTAGACTGGCGTGTGATGGTAGTACAGATATTTATCACCTTTGCCATATTTTGTCCTCTCGCGGTTGTTTGGTTTTCCTACTTCGCGTTTACGCCGAACACGACGGATTCGCTGTGGAGAATTGCCCAGAAGATCCTGTTGATTTGGCTCCTGTGCATTCTGTTCACCCGCATTGCCTTTCTGCGGTTTGCGGATCTAAACATCTTCAAGCGGCGCGTCCTGGTGCTCGGGAATGGCAGCAAGGCGACGCGCATCGCGGCGCTTACCCGCGCGCCGAGCATCCGGCAGTTCACCCCGGTGGGGTATCTGCGTTGCGGGGTTGATCGCGGGATCGCGGCCGCAGCGGAGGCCGAAATCCAGAACGAGGGCCTCGACGGGATCGTCCGATATGCGCGTCGGCTGCGAGCAACCGAAATTGTCGTCGCGACCGACGATCGGCGAGGGTTGCCGGTGGGTGAATTGTTGCATTGTCGCACTGCCGGGATCCACGTCATCGATTATCTCGATTTTATCGAGAGGGAGACGAAATCGGTTGACCTCGGGGCATTGCAGCCCGGCTGGCTGGTTTTTTCTGATGGCTTCCGGGGCGCCGGATGGACCGCGAGGGCCTGCAAACGCAGCTTCGACATCGCATTGAGCCTCGTCCTCCTGCTGTTTACCCTGCCGCTAACGTTGCTTACCTGCCTGCTGATCAGGCTCGAGAGCCCGGGCCCCGTGCTCTATCGCCAGCAGCGGGTCGGTTTGGCCGGCCGACCGTTCAATGTGCTGAAACTGCGCAGCATGTGTGCCAATGCTGAAAGCGATGGCGCCCCTCAGTGGGCGCAGACCGGAGACCCGCGGGTAACGCGGGTGGGCCGGCTCATTCGCAAGCTCCGTATCGACGAGTTGCCGCAATTGTGGAACGTCCTGCGGGGTGACATGAGCTTTGTCGGGCCGCGACCCGAGCGTCCGTGTTTCGTCGCGGATTTCACAGGGCAGATCCCGTTCTATGAAGAGCGCCACTGCGTCAAACCCGGTATCACCGGCTGGGCGCAAATCAATTATCCCTACGGGGCCTCGATTGAGGACGCCCGGAACAAATTATCCTATGATCTATATTATGTTAAGAATCATGGGCTATTTTTGGACTTGGTTATTGTGTTACAGACGATCCGGGTCATCCTGTGGGCTGACGGTGCACGATAGTTGAGTTCCTAACATGGGTCTGAGCCAAGGCCTCTACGCATCGTGCGGCGCCGCGTTTCTGGGTTTGATCGCGCTGATGCTCCTGCGGGGCCGGATCAGTGGTCCCGGCATCGGCATCATCGGCGCTTGCGCTTTGACCGCCACCTGGGCGGCGGACGTGGCGATGCCCGGGCTTTTGCCCCGCGGCGCGAGTGCGATTCTCGACAGCTTGCGGCTGTCGGCGTGGCTGATCCTGATGGTGGCGCTGATTGGGTTGCGCGAAACGCGGCGCTCCTCGCCGCCGCTGCCACTCGTTGCAGCGGTCGGCTTCTGTGTTCTGGTCGTCGGCTACGAATTGGCCATCTTTGCCGTCGGCACCGCTGCAGCCGAACCAACGCGCCACCTGCACGATTTCCTGCGCGTTGGCCTCGCCGTGGGCGGGCTTCTCGCGGCAGAAAATCTGTTGCGAAATGCCGGAGATGCACGCCGGCGTTATTTGTGGCCGCTGTGCCTGGCGCTGGGCGCTACGTTTGCCTTCGAGCTATTCCTCTATGCCGATCGACTGATGATACCGGCCTCCAGTCCGAGCATCGCCGGCGGACGGGGCTTGGTTGGACTGTTCGCGGTGCCTTTGTTGGCAGTGGCGATGGCGCGCAACCGCGAGTGGCGGGTCGATATTCATGTGTCGCGCAGTGTTGTGCTGTATACGGCCGCGCTGATGGGGAGTGGCGTATTTTTTCTCGCGCTTGCGGCCATAGGTGTTCTGGTCCGCGAGTTTGGTGGCGTTTGGGGCCCGCCTCTGCAGCTTCTGACCCTGCTCGGAAGTGCAGTCGTTCTAACCTTGGTTCTCGGATCGCGCGACATCCGCATCCGCCTTAAGCAGGTCATTGCGCGGCATTTCTTCAGCCATCGCTACGATTATCGGATCGAATGGCTCCGCTTTGTCGATACGGTTTCCCAGCCGGATACTGGCGAGGGCGGTCTTCCGGTGCGGGTAATCCGGGCATTGGCGCAAATTGTCGACAGCCCGGCCGGCACGATGTGGGCTTTGAGCGAGGGAAGCGGGTATGTTCCGCAGGTCGCCTGGAACCTGCCCGGCGAGCCCGGCGGCAAACTCTCCGTTGACGACCCGTTCATTACTGGCTTCCGAGGGGGTACCTGGATTCAGGAGCGACCGATCGGGGAAAGCGCGCGTTGGCCGTTCGATCCCGCTCGCGCTTGGCTGGCGGTCCCCCTTTCGCATGGTAACGAGCTGATCGCCTTTGTGGTGCTGTCGCCCGCGCCGCATTCATATCCGCTCGATTGGGAGAGTTTCGACCTGCTTCGCGCGGCGGGACGCCAAGCTGCGAGCTATCTCGCCGAGGAGCGGTCCACCCGGGCATTGCTGGATGCTCGCCTCCTCAATGATTACAGCAAGCGCTTCGCCTTCGTGGTGCACGACATCAAGAATCTGGCGAGCCAGCTCGGGTTGGTCGTCTCCAACGCGCGCCGCCACTTCGAGGATGCAGAGTTCCGCGCGGATATGCTCCTTACGCTTGAGGGCTCGGTGGCAAGGATGAACCGGCTGGTCGCGCAACTGCACGAGGGGCGCCAGCATGCCTCCCCGCAGGTGATCGAACCCGATATCGTCATCTCCACATTGGCAGAAGAGCTGTCGACGGTAGGAACGCCGATCGAGACCCGGTTGGGAGCGCGGGCTTGCCGGGTGGCGATCAACGGTGAGCAGTTCCGTTCGGTTCTCTCTCACCTGATCAACAACGCGCGAGAAGCCGCCCAATCGGCCGCGGTTGTCGTTGCGTCGCGTAGCACGGTGGATAGAATTATCATCGATGTCGTCGACAGGGGCCCTGGCATGGACGCGGATTTCATCCGCAACGAATTGTTCCAGCCCTTCCACTCAACAAAGGCCGGCGGATTGGGTATCGGCGCCTACCAAACCCGAGAACTGCTGCGAATGGCCGGAGGCGAGCTCGAGGTCATCTCGGAAAAGGGAGTGGGCACGATCATGCGGGTGACGTTCCCGATGCGCGGCGATGCGCAGTTGACGCCTACGGCCGCATGAAAGGGACCTCTTCCCAGTCCGAGAGCCTGCTGATCGTCGAGGACGACGAAGGGCTTCGCCGCCAGTATCGATGGGTCTTCCCCGAATTGAAACTGAGCCTGGCGGGGTCGCGACCGGAGGCCATCGAGATTATCCGCTCCCAGGCAATCTCGGTCGCGATCGTCGATCTGGGGCTGCCGCCTTTTCCCGATGATGCGACCGAAGGCATTGAAACGCTTGCCTCTATTCGCGAATTGTCGCCTGCAACCAAGGTCATTATCGCGACGGGACAGGAAGATCGAGCGCATGCCCTGCGAGCGGTTGAGCTCGGCGCCTATGATTTCTACCAGAAGCCGATCGAGCCGGAGGTTCTTCGCCTGATCGTCGATCGTGCTCGCAGGCTGTTCGAGCTCGAAGCCGAGAACCGCCGCCTTGCCGAAACCGATGCCGCTTCGCCGATCGAGGGGATCATCGGCAGCAGCCCGCAGATCGTCTCGCTGCTGCGCACGATAGAGAAAGTTGCGCCGGCCGACGTGTCGGTGCTGCTGTTGGGCGAAAGCGGTACTGGAAAGGAATTGCTGGCCCACGCCATTCACGCGCTCAGCCCGCGGGCGAAGGGTCCTTTCATTCCGCTCAGCTGCGCGGCAATTCCCGAATCTCTGTTCGAGAGCGAGCTGTTCGGGCATGAGCGCGGCGCGTTCACCGGCGCAATCAAGCAGACGCTTGGTAAGATCGAATGCGCAAACGGTGGGACCCTGTTCCTGGACGAGATTGGCGATGTTCCCCACGCAATACAGGTCAAGCTGTTGCGGTTCCTGCAAGACCAGGTCGTCGAGCGGATCGGCGGCCGCCACGCTATCCAGGTCGATGTCAGAGTCGTCTGCGCCACCCACCAGAATTTGGCTCAGCTGATCGCCGACGGCCGCTTTCGCGAGGATTTATTTTATCGGATCAACGAAGTAGGGGTGCAGGTTCCGCCGTTGCGCGAACGGATTGGCGATGCACCGCTGCTCGCTAATTATTTTCTCAAACGCTTTGCCGTGGAATTCAATCGTCCGGTGCGTGCCTTCACGCCGGCAGCGCTGCTCGCCATCGCGATCAATCCGTGGCCGGGCAATGTACGGGAACTCCAAAACCGGGTCAAACGGGCCACTATTATGGCATCCGGTTCGCTCATCGGCGCCGAAGACCTCGAACTTGATGGGGCGTCCGAGCCGACGCCATCGCTCGATCTGCGCGAGGCGCGCCTTCGCGCCGAAGCTCAAGTCCTGCGGCAGGCACTCTCGCAAACCGGATCGAACGTATCGCAGGCCGCCAAGCTTCTAGGCATCAGCCGTCCGACCCTTTACGACCTGATGCGACAGCACGGACTTGGAGTCGATGCCTGACCCCAAAATCGCGTTGCCTTGATCGCCATATTATCCCCGACGGAAGAGCCGGTCAGCCGGGCAGATCGTCCTTACCGGCAGCCGGCGTCATATCCCGCAGCAGTGCATGCAGTTCGGTCGACAGTTCGGAGCGCGAGGCGGGCGGTAGCGGCGGATCGCGACCCGCGACCACCAGCGTCTCATTCGCCGACATCAACGAAGTGATTTCCCCGAGCTTGGCGACCGAAGTATCAATTGCCGCCACTGCGGCGCGCAGCTCCGTCGCCGCGTGCTCGACGGCGGAGGGCGAAGCAAATCCCGCCTCGGTCGATTCTCCCGATCGTCGGTCTTCCAATGCAACCTTGATTTCGTCAAGGCCATGCCGAAGGTCGCGGCGGAGCCGATTGACTGCGGTTGCCATGTCCCTGATCGCCTCCAGCACCGGGCGTTGCTCTCGCGCGATCAACTCGGCGAGCGGCGCAGCATCGGCCACCGCGTTCGGCGGGGCCGGCGCCTGAGCCGGGGGCGGCTCGCCGACTTTCGGAAGCAGACGCGCCGCTCGTATTCCCGGCGCATCCGATCGCAGTTCAGGACTTTGGGTCGTTACCAGCGCGGCCGCCAGGAAGAGCCCGCCGAGTAGCCCGACAACGATAACCGCGCCGCAGACCGCAAGCGCCAGCGAACCGCCAATAGGGCTCGGAAGAAACAGGAACGGCGCCGTCTCGATCGGGACACGCAACGCCCCGAGACCGAAGAGGGACAGGTTGGTTGTAAAATATTGCGCCACCGCGAGACCCGCGACGTAACGCCGTGCCCAATCGCGTCCAGACCGGGCCGGTGCGGCGCCGCCGCGGATCTCAAGGAATACCACGAGCGTTGTCAATACCAGCGCGGCGGCGCCATAGGCGCCGAGCCAGACGACAGCGATCGCCGGCCAATGCGCTAGGAGGAGCGCCGCGGTCTCGGGACGCCACGGCAACGCCCTGGGTACGAACAGCAAGGCGTCGGCGATGATCGCCGCCACCGCGCTCGCGAAGATGATCTGCCAAGACCGCATCTATGGTCGCCTACTCCAAAGCGAGACGCTGATCGGTTTGAACGACCAACGGGTCATTCTATCAGGATTTGCAAGAGCGTTCGTTTCTGCGTCTGGCTCCCGCGTTGCGCCCGCGTGCGGCTCAGACGATAGTCTCAGGGCTCGGATTGCGTCCGCCCCGCGGACGAGTTTCCGACCCGGTCCTGGCCGGCGCGGTGGGCGGCATGATCGGTTCGCCGCGCAGCCGGTGGTAGATCTTCGCCGCCTCGCGCTCGACCCCGAGCCGCAGGCCGCGGATGGTTCGTGGGTTGGCGGCGGTGATGTCCCACCGCTCGCGCCGTCTGGGCAGCCACAGCTGCTTGTAGGGATCATCGCCCCGGCCGAAATTGATCTCGCCCGGGTGATCCTGCTCCAACACCCGTTCGATCATCTCCATCGTCAGGAGGGTGCCGAGGGACAGGGCGTCGAACCGCCGATCGTGGGCGAGCTTGTAGATGACGGCGCGCCCGCGCCACACGATCCAGAACTGCGCCGCGGCGGGGACCCCGTCGATGTAGTAGATTCCGAGCCGCAGCGCACCAAGCTCGGCGGCGAGGCGGATCAGGGCGGGAATAAAGTGCGGGAAGGCTTCCGGCGGCTTCCAGCTCGCGGCGTATATCGTCTGGTAGTCGGCGATTGCCGCGTCGATCCCGGAGGCGTCGGAAAAGAACACCGAGCTGAGACGGCCGGCCGCCGCGATGCCGCGGCGCTTGCGGCGCCAGGTACTGCGCAGCTGCGACGGTCGCTCGGCGAGGTAGTCGGCGAATACCCGTCGATCCATCGTCTCGTACCATGTGGCGGAACCGGCTGCGCACTCGACGAGGAGGCCGGCGCGTCGCAGCGTGCGCACCAACGCCTCGTAGCTCGCGTCGCGCGGATCGAGCTCGGTAAGACGCAGCACGTCCCAGCGCGGACGCTCGGCTCGGATCTCGGACAGGACTGCAGCGAGGCCGCAGTTAAGGTCGGCATCGGGAGCGGAGATCAGGCCATGCTCGACGCTGTAGAAATTGGTGAGGCTGGCGAGACAATGGCGCCGCTCCTCCACGGTCGTCTGAAGGAGCACCGCGACCATTGAACCGGGCCGCTCGTCGGTGTAGACGCGAATCTCAGTCTCCGGGGGCACGCCGAACCGTGCCATCAAATCGTACCACTGCGGGAGCGAGAAGAAGCTCTGTTGGCAGCATCGATCGAATAGCGCGGCAAGCCGCGACGGCAGTCGGAGAAAGTCGGGATTCTTGTAGAGTGGCATCGCTCAATGCTAACGTTCGCGCGCGCCACCTTGCAGTTTCAACGTGCGAATTCTCACATTTAGCACACTATACCCGAGCGCGGCGCGACCGACACACGGGATTTTCGTGGAAACGCGACTGCGCAAGCTGGTCGAGAGCGGCGCCGTCAGCGCGCGTGTCGTCGCTCCCTGCCCGTGGTTTCCGTTCGGGTCGGAGAAATTCGGCGAATATGCGGTTTTCGCCCGGGTCCCGCGCAGCGAGACGCGCCACGGGATCGCCATCGATCATCCCCGCTTTCCGCTCTTGCCCAGGATCGGCATGAGCTCGGCGCCGCTTTTTTTGTTCGCCGCCGTCCTGCCGCTGCTGCGGCGACAGATCCGCGAGGGCCGGGATTTCGACCTGATCGACGCGCATTATTTCTACCCCGACGGCGTCGCCGCCGTGCTGCTTGGCCGGACGCTCGGCCGCCCGGTCGTCATCACCGCGCGAGGTACCGATCTCAATCTGATCTCGACCTACGCGGTCCCGCGCCGATGGATTCAATGGGCGGCCAAACAAGCGGCGGGGCTCATAACGGTTTCGAACGGGCTGACGCGACGGCTGGAGGCTCTCGGGGTCGCTCCGCAGCGCGTGCGCATGTTGCGTAACGGCGTCGATCTCGCCGTCTTTCATCCCTTCGACCGGGAGGCCGCGCGGCGTGCCCTCGGCTTCACCCGACCGACCCTTCTCGCCGTCGGCAACCTCGTCCCTTTGAAGCGGCATTTCCTGATCGTCGAGGCGCTCGCTCAGCTGGAGAACATCGATCTCGCGATCGTCGGCGACGGACCCGAGCGCCCGCAGATCGAGGCGCTGGCGCGCAAGCTCCGCGTCGCCGATCGGGTACGCCTGCTCGGTCGCAGGCCACAGGAGAGCCTGCCTGAGATCTACAGCGCAGCGGATCTCCTGGTCCACCCGTCGCTGCGCGAGGGCTGGCCGAACGTGCTGCTCGAAAGCATGGCCTGCGGCACCGCTGTCGTCGTCGCCAATTTCGACGGGGTTGCCGATATTGTCACCTCGCCGGAGGCCGGCCGGATCCTGGCCGAAGCGACGCCGCGCTGCCTCGCCGAAACTGTGCGCGACCTTCTCGCGGCACCGCCTGCGCGCGCCGCCACCCGCCACTACGCAGAGGGGTTCGACTGGCAGAGCACCACCGCCGGTCAGATCGAGCTGTTTCGTGACATGTGCACCGGCTATCCTGCCTTTGCTGGGCGAACGCGCGACAACAAATCGATCGACCAGAAGGCGGCACCTTAGCCAATATTCGACGATGGATCCTGATCAGGCCGAGCATCTACCCGGGGACGCTCCTTTAAAAATACTTTACCATCATCGGGTTGGTTCGAAAGACGGCCAGGCCGTCCATATCGGGTCGTTGATCACGGCGTTGCGGCGTGCCGGTCACGACGTGTCGGTCGTGTCGCCGCCCGCGTTCGGCAAGGTCGATTTCGGCGGTCAGTCACAGTGGCTCGGTCGCATGAAACGCCTCCTCCCGCGGGCCGGCTACGAGCTGGCGGAGATGTGTTACAACGTGCCGGCACTGTGGCGCCTGCAGCGCACACGTCAGCGGTTCCGCCCGGACCTGATCTACGAGCGCTATAACCTCTTCATGATCGCCGGCGTCGTGTTTGCCCGCCTGCATCGGATCCCGATCTTTCTCGAGGTCAATTCCCCGCTGGCCCGGGAACGAGCCGCTTTCGGTGGTCTGGCCTTTCCTCATATGGCGGCGTGGCTGGAACGCCGTACGTGGCGCGCCGTCGATCTGCTCCTGCCGGTCAGCCAGGTGCTGGCGGAGATCGTTCGGCAAGCGGGCGTTCCGCCCGAGCGAATTGTTGTGATCCCAAATGGCATTGATGACGAGGATTTTCGATGTCCCAGCAGCGATAGTGCAAAGCAGACATTAGGATTGGCAGGGAAGACGGTGTTGGGCTTTGTCGGGTTCGTTCGAGAGTGGCACGGCCTTGACAGCGTCCTCGATCTGCTGACGGATCCCCACTGTCCGCACGACTTGCACTTACTGATCGTGGGCGACGGTCCGGCCCTGCCTGCGCTCAAAGCGCAGGCAGAACGGCTCGGAATTGCGCCGCGGGTAACTTTCGCCGGGTTGGTCGAACGCGGGCAGCTCACCCGCTATCTCGCGGCGTTCGACATCGCGCTGCAACCCAGGGCGGTGGGTTATGCGTCGCCGCTCAAGCTGTTTGAGTATATGGCGGCCGGGAAGGCGATTGTGGCACCGAGCCAGCCCAATATCAGGGAGGTTCTGGTCGACGGCGAGACCGGCTTACTCTTCAATTGCGGCGATGATGCCGACTTCCGACGAGCGGTGCTCGATCTGGCGCACGCTAGGCCATTGCGCGAGCGGCTGGGAGCCGGGGCTCGCTGTGCGATCATCGAGCGGGGCTATACATGGGCCAACAACGCCCGGCGCATCGGCGAGATGTACGGTCGCGTGGCCCAAAGCCGGAGCAAGAAAGCCCGATAGGGGGCCAGCGGTCATGCCCGGTGGAATTGCGTTCCACCGCGAACCGCGTCCGCCGCTCGACAGCGCGTGGCGTGCGCTCGAACCCGCGGCCCGCCCGCTCTGCTACTGCATGACATCGGTGCGACACCTGCTCGCCTCCTGCCGGAGGGTGCCGTACGGCTTCACACTGGGCGCGACACGCGTTCACGGTTCCCGTCATCGACTCGCTTCGCCAATTGTTATTAACACTCAGCTTTTCCATTTGCGATCTCCAGCTGCGCGGGCTGGCTCAGGTCATCGCGACCCCGGCTGCCTCTACAATCTTCGCCCGGGTAACCGCCGGGAGCGGGCACTCAGCCGAGGTCCGAAGACCGGACGCAACGACATGTGGGCCGTGATGCCGCCGAGCGGTCCGACGACAACGGGTGAAAATTCGCTCGGATTAGATTAGAGTATGCACAACCGCGCCGCTCGCCGCGGTTTAATGCCATGTTAACTCAAACCCGCGTAGAAAATTGGAGTGAGATGTCGTCAAAGTTGAGCTGCGGGTGAAGGACGCGAAAATTTGTCGCAGCGCTCACATCGGAGATTCACTCGTTTGCCCCCAGATTGGCAGTTAACCGGGGGTAACTAAATGGGGTGCCACTTTGTTACTAATGTGTGACACGCGAAATCTCGATCCCCTTGCCCCATCGGTTTAGAAACATGGCTCATTTCCTGGTAACCGGCGGCGCGGGATTCATCGGCTCCCATCTCGTCGAGGCACTGATCGCCGACGGTCATGTCGTGCGAGTGTTGGATGATTTATCCAGTGGACGGACCGAGAACCTACCTCGTGGCGTCGAGCTCCTAACGGCCGACGTTACCGACGAACAAGCCGTAGGTCGCGCGCTAGACGATGTCGATGGCTGTTTTCACCTGGCCGCGATCGCGTCTGTCGAGCACTGTCAGCATAAATGGCTGCGCAGCCACAAGGTCAATCTCGCCGGAACGATAACCGTGTTCGAGGCGGCGTGCCGCGCCCAGGAGGCGCTCGGCCGGCCGCTTCCGGTGGTCTATGCCTCCTCCGCCGCCGTCTATGGCAACACCAGCGAGATCCCGATCACGGAGGGCGCGCCGACGCGACCGGTCAACGCCTACGGCATCGACAAACTCGGCTGCGAACTGCACGCCGCGGTGGCCAGCCGCATCCACAAGCTGCATAGCGTCGGGCTGCGCTTCTTCAATGTCTATGGTCCGCGACAAGACCCTCATTCGCCCTATTCGGGAGTGATCTCGGTCTTTTGTCAGCGAATATTGCGAGGTGCGCCGCTCGAAATCCACGGCGACGGGAACCAGGTTCGCGATTTTGTCTATGTGCGCGACGCGGTGAACGCGCTGCGCCTAGCGATCGACGCGGCTACCATTGCCCCGCAAGTCTATAACGTCTGCACGGGCGTACAAACGAAGATTTGCCAGCTCGGTGCGATAATCGGGCAAATGCAAGGCGTCCATTTTTCGCCGCGGTATACGCCGGAGCGCGCCGGTGACTCGCGGGTATCGGTAGGAGACCCGAGAAAGGCGCGCGATATGCTGAAATTCAGCGCGGTGACCTCGTTACAAGAGGGCCTGGAGCAAACCATCGAAGCGATGATGCCCTGTCAGACCAAGGCCGGCGCACCCGATCATTTGGTGGCAACGACCGGAGACTGATCGATCGACCGGTGTTGCGGAGACCGCTCGATGAAATCTACACACCGTTTGACCGCCGAAGCCAACCGCGGCCTCTGCCAAGGGTGAGTTAGGCCTACCCGGTCTGTGACGGTGGCGTGTGATCGAGAACGCGAAACGCCCGCATTGACCTAAATCGTTGCGCTTTTCATGTAGGCGCCCATGTAGCCTACCGACCGTTCGTATACGACAATCCCTGTTCGCGGCGGAATATGCCAAACCTTCGATCCGAGTGGGCTGGACCGATCGAATTCCGACAGGAGGCACTCCCACCGTTCGCCGTTCTCGAAAGCCAGTGGCGAAGTCTCGAGGCTGCCGCTCACCCGTCCTTCTTCACCTCGTGGCATTGGATCGGGACGTTTCTTGCCATCCTGCCCGAAGCGAGCCGGCCAACGCTATTGCGCGGTTCGATCCGGGGAGAGACGGTTGCCCTCGCCCTGCTCGGCACGAGGCTGGTGCGCCGTCGCCATGGCCTGATCCGGTCGCGTACCCTCTATCTGAACGAGACGGGCGATCCAGGCTTCGATTTGACGATAGAGCATAACGGGCTTCTTGTTGCTGGCGCCCACGAGCAGGCTGCGGTCGACGCTCTGACCCGATGGTTTTCGGAGCAACGCACGGACGCCGACGAACTCCAGATAAGCGGATCGGCACAGCGCCTTCCTGAGCGTCTCGTCGAAGAGCGCGGCCTCGGGCGCAGCGAGGTCGCGGTTCCGTGTTATTCCGTCGAGCTCTGCCACCTGTCAGCGAGCGACGGCGCACTCTATCCCGTTCTCAGTAGTAACGCCCGTCAGCAGCTGCGGCGCGCCGTCCGCTATTTCGAGAGACTCGGGCGTTTGGAGTTGAAACAGGCGACAACGCTCGCCGAGGCACACGCATTCTTTGCCGCGCTAAAGGAATTGCACTCCGCGTCATGGGAGATGCGTGGCAAGCCGCACTCGTTTACCGGCGCGTTTTTCGAGCCATTTCATCGGCTCTTGATTGAGCGCAGCTTTCCCGCGGGTGCGATTGAGCTTCTACAAGCCACCGCGGGTGCGCATGTAATCGGCTACCTCTACAACTTCCGGCTGGATGACCACGTCTACGCTTATCAGAGCGGATTTGCCTATGGCGACCGAGCCGCCCGTCCCGGCGCGGTCACCCATGCGCTCGCAGTTCGCAACGCTTACCGTTCCGGCGCGGCCGTCTACGACTTTCTCGCGGGTCACAACAGACTTAAAGCGGCTTTCTCGACCCGTTGCGAGCTGATGCTCTGGCAAGTCATACAGCAGCCGCGCCTGGCGTTACGGCTCGAGCATTTCGCTCGCCGCGTCAAACACCGCGTCGAGCGCCCGCTCTTCAACCTGCAGTGGCGCAAAAAGATGTTGCTGCCGTAACGGCAAAACGATAGGGAATTATGCACAGCCAAGGCTTGCGAGAGATGCAGTTGCTCCCAGTCAAAACCTTAACCAAGCGTTAGAAATCACATGTCAATCCTCCTCACGGGTGCAGCCGGCTTCATCGGCTTTCATGTTGCGAGCAGGCTGCTCGAGTGCGGCGAGCACGTGATCGGAATTGACAATCTCAATGATTACTACGACGTCACGCTCAAAGAGGCACGTCTGGCAAAGCTGCGCACCTATCCCGGCTTTGCCTTTGCGAAGCTTGATGTCGCCGATCGCGACGGTATTTTCCAGCTTGTGGAGCGCCACGCGGATTTGCGCGATACCATCCATCTTGCAGCGCAAGCTGGGGTGCGACATTCCCTGCGGGATCCGTACTGCTATATTGACGCTAACGTGATGGGTACGCTCGTGATGCTGGAGGCGGCGCGGCGGATGCCACGCTTGCGCGGAATGGTTTACGCGTCGTCCTCATCGGTATACGGCGCGAATACCAAGCAACCGTTCAGCGTCAAAGATCGCGTCGATCAGCCGGTATCGCTCTACGGCGCAACAAAGCGCAGCGGCGAACTCATGGCCGAGTCGTATAGCCGGTTGTATGGCCTGCCGGTGACCGGCTTGCGGTTTTTTACCGTGTACGGCCCCTGGGGCAGGCCGGATATGGCCGCCTATCTCTTCACGGATGCAATCCTCGCTGGAGAGCCAATCAAGGTCTTCAATGAAGGCCGTATGGCGCGCGATTTCACCTATATCGACGATATCGTCCAGGGTGTTGTCGCCGCCGTCGATCGACCATCGGCGCCGGGCGAGCACCGGATTTATAACCTCGGGAATCACCGCCCCGAGCGGCTGCTCGACTTTATCGCCGTGCTCGAACGTATCCTCTGCCGGACCGCAACGAAGCAATTATTACCAATGCAGCCCGGCGATGTCGCGGAAAGCTACGCCGACATCGAGACGGCGCGCCGCGACCTGGGCTTCGAGCCGAAGGCCACGATCGAGACGGGGCTTGCCAGCTTCGTTCAGTGGTACAAGGAGTATCATGGACTCAGCTGATCTCGGTCGTATTCAGTCCGCTCGTCTCCGTTCGTCGTCGCGATAGGATCGTGTCGCATATGGAACGCGGATTTGCTGTCGTCGGGCTGGGGTATGTCGGATTGCCCGTGGCCCTTGCCCTGGCCAAGCAATTCGGGCCGGTCGTCGGCTTCGACATTTCGTCGCGCCGGATCGCCGAGTTGCGCGAGGCTACGGATGTAACGGGCGAGGTCCCCGAAGCCGAATTGCGCGCTACCAAGCTTCGCGTTAGCAACGATCCAGATGCCCTCGATCAAGCGAGTTTCTTCGTGGTCACGGTTCCGACACCGATTGACGCCGGGCGCCGCCCGGACCTTTCTCCGCTTGAGGGCGCCTGCGCGCTGATCGGCCCGCGATTGAAGCCCGGGTCGGTCGTGGTTTTCGAGTCGACCGTGTACCCGGGACTGACCCGTGGCATCTGCGGGCCATTGCTCGCGAAAGCGTCGGGACTCGAACAGGGCGTTGATTTCAAACTCGGCTATTCGCCGGAACGGATCAACCCGGGCGATCGAGAGCACCGGCTCGAGACAATCACCAAGATCGTGGCCGGAGAGGACGAGGAGACGCTGCAGCGCGTCGCCGCTGTCTACGGGCACATCGTCAAGGCCGGCATTCACCGGGCGCCCTCTCTCGAAGTTGCCGAGGCGGCGAAGGTCATCGAGAACACCCAGCGCGATCTCAACATCGCGCTCATGAACGAGCTGGCGATCATCTTTGACCGGTTGGAAATTCCGACCCGGGACGTGCTCGCGGCCGCCGGAACCAAATGGAATTTCCTACCCTTTACCCCGGGCCTGGTCGGCGGACACTGTATTGGCGTCGACCCGTATTACCTCACCGCACGCGCTGAAGCGGTCGGGTATTATCCGCAGGTCATCTTGTCGGGACGGCGCATCAATGACGGCATGGGCGGATTTGTCGCGCGCCGCCTGATAAAGTTGCTCATCGCCGCCGACCGGCCGGTAAAAGGGGCAAAAGTCGGCGTGATCGGCATCACGTTCAAGGAGGATGTACCTGACCTGCGCAACAGCCGCGTCCCCGATATCTTGGCGGAACTGCGCGAATTTGGCATCGAGGCGCAGGTGGTCGATCCGCTCGCCGATCCGGCGGCGGCCCACCGCGAGTACGCGATCAATCTCGTCCCGCTCGAGAGATTGACCGCACTCGACGGGCTGATCCTCGCCGTTCCACACCGCCTTTATCGAGAAGCGGGCTGGGCCAAGCTGTTCGCCGCGATCGCCCCGGGCGGCATCCTGGTAGACGTGAAGTCGGCCGTCTCCCGGGATTCCGTGCCCCCGGAAATACGATATTGGTCCGTGTAACGCGCTCGGGCCGATTTGCTTGGCTGGCGTCGACGGTCCGACCGTTCGCGCCAGGGCCGCGGCTGCGCTTCCGGAAGACAGGGATCGCCGCGATATTGGCCTTGACGGTCGGCAGCTTCGGCTGCGGTGCCGCGGCCGGGGATGAACTCATCGTCCCCGACACCGCGAGACAAGCCAGATCCATCGGCGCCATCTACCGCTTCGACCACCCGGTCACGGGCCATGGACTGCTCGAGGCCGAATGGACCGATGTCCTTGGCCGCATCGTCGAGCGTCGCCGCATCCCGCTCGACCTCGTCAATAAAAGCGAAGTGACCGTCCCTCTCGACCGGAGCCGACCGCTAACGGTCAAGAACGAGATCACCGTCCGTGTATCGCTCGACGAGACGGACGAAAGCGGCAAGACGATGCATTACGAACATGAGTCGACCGCCTCGTTCATCGTCACGCCGCCCGGCCGCGCGTGGTCCGATTACCAGATCATCATGTGGCAGCGACAAACGGCTGCCGGCTATGCTGCGTTGAAACGGCTTGGGATCACCGGCGGCATGGTGTCGAGCGACCGCCTTGATAAGCCTGGCCAGCGGGTGATCGATCAGGTCGGGGAGATGCTCGACACCGGCATGCGCTGGTATCTCGAGAACACCGCCACCGACTTCTATTCGGCATATCATAAATGGTCGGCTGATCGGCCCGTCAACTGGCGGTTTCGTGAGGCGAAGCAGCGTTATTGGGCTAATCCGCAGAATGTCGCGGCCTTTGTCCGCGAACCAAGCCTGTCCGATCCGGCATGGCTCGGCATGATCAGGGACCGGCTGATCGACAATGTGCGCGCGCTGCGCCGCTACGGACCGCTCTTTTACAGCCTTGCCGATGAACCCGGTATCGCGGACCTGTCGGCGTTCTGGGATTTCGATTTCTCGCCCACCTCCCTCGCCGCGATGCGCGAATGGCTGAAGACTCGCTATAGCGACCTGGCGCACCTCAATGAAGAATGGGGGTCTGCGTTCCGCAGCTGGGACGAGGTCGTGCCGATGACGACGACCGCCGCGATGAAACGCGCCGACCAGAATTTTGCGGCCTGGGGCGATTTCAAGGAATGGATGGACGTCGCCTTCACCCGCGCGCTCAAGAGCGGCAGCGACGCTGTTCATGCCGCCGATCCCGAAGCGTTGGCGGCGATCGAGGGCGCGCAAATCCCAGGCTGGGGCGGCTACGACTATTCGCGGCTCGCGACCAGCGTCGACGCGATGGAAGTCGAAGCCGAAGGCGACATCGACGAATTGCTGCGCTCGTTCAACCCCAACGCGGTCATGCTGACGATCTCGTTCCGTAGTGGTGCGGCCGAGGCGCATCGCGTATGGCGCGAACTGCTGCGCGGAACCCGCGGGCTTATTCTGTGGGACCACGGTAACGAGTTCGTCAACAAAGACGGCAGTCTGGGCGAGCGGGGTCGCGGGGCCGCCCCCTATTTCCACGAAATTCGCGACGGTCTCGGCGCCCTGTTGATCAACAGCCGTCGGCACGAGGACCCGATCGGCATCCTCTATTCTCCAGCGAGCATGCGTATCGAGTGGCTGCTCGACCGAATACGGACGGGCGAAGATTGGAGCCGGCGAAGCGCCAGCACCGAATGGGAGGACGATCGGATCCGTGTTTCGATGCGTAACTACGCCCGCGCGATCGAACATATGGGCCTGCAGCATCGCTTCGTTTCTGCCGAACAGGTTGAGAACGGCGACCTTGCCCGGGTCGGCTACCGCGTTCTGATCCTACCGCGGACGATCGCGCTCTCCCCTCGCGCGACGGAGGAAATCCGGAAATTCGTCAAAGACGGCGGAACCGTCATCGCGGATGGCGAGCCCGGCATCTTCGATGAGCATGGGCGCAGGCTGAAAACGGCTGCGTTTGCTGACGTTTTTGCTGGTCTGGCGGTCGGCGCGGGGACACGATCGGCGTTCGGTCGCGGCGAGGCGATCAATCTCCCCGCCCCCCAGCCCCGAGATCGCGATGGCTGCAATCGCTTGCGCGATATCTTTTCAGCGGCAGGCATCGTGCCCATGGTTTCGCTGATCCGCAGCGATGGCCGGTCCACCGACGATTTGGAGACTTACATTTTCAAGAACGCAGGGATCACTATCGTCGGCTTGTTGCGCGATCTCGATAAAACAGATGCAACGCGCCCGAATCCGCCAGACGACCTGGAAACCGTCGAGCTCAAGCTGCCGCGTCCCTACGAGGTCTACGACGTTAGAGCGCAACGCGCGCTCGGGTACACCGCGCGACGGAAGGTCGCGATAGGGTTCCACGCGCCGGTCGTGCTCGTGCTTTCGCAGCAGCCGCTGCCCGAGCCGTCGATTTCCGGGCCAACGAGTGTCAATGCCGGCGACACCGCCCGGTTTCGAATTTCGCCGAACGGCGATCCCGTCGCCACGCTCGACGTTTTCCATATCGAGATTACCGATCCAGACGGCAATGTCGTTCCCTACTATGGGCGTACCCTCCTTGCCCCGGAGCGGGCCGCCTTATATACGCTGCCGCTCGCCATTAACGACAAAGCTGGTGTGTGGACGCTCCGGGCTAGAGATCTGCTGACCGGAGGGGCAGTGACGGCCCACTTGCAGGTTGAGCCTTGAGGCCACGAACAGTTCGCTTGGATATCTCGACGGATGCTATACCATCCTTGGAACGACAGCACCTGCCGCGCGCGCCTTTGGACACCATTTTATTGGCGAGCTGGATTGTCCATGACGACGGTGTCGTCATTGGCCAGGGTCGGGACCAGGCATTCTCGGACGTAGGCGAGAAAAATCGCCCCGTTCATCGGCCGGTCGATGACGAACGGCGCGGTGATCCCGCCGCAGCGCAATCCGGCGATAAAGAGCCTGCTCCCGCGAAGGCGGGGGTGGTGATTTTCCAGTAGCCGTGCGGCACCCGGCCGATCAGTCGGGTGCCGCGCCGCGCCCGACCGCGGGTGCGGGCCATGGTGGTGCTGGTGCCGGTCTCGTCGATGAACACCAGTAGCCTCGGATCAAGGCTGGGCTGATCCTGCCGCCAGCGCTCGCGTCGCTCGATCATGTCGGCGCGCTCCTGTTCGCTGGCGTGCACGATTTTTTTAAAGCTGAACCCGTGCCGGCCAAAAAACCGACAGAGCGACACCCGGCTGGTCGCGATCTCGCGCTGCCGCAGCACGCTGCACAACTCGTCCAGCGGGAGGTCCGGCTGCTCGGCCGCCACACTGAGCAAGACCGCCTCGTGATCCTCCAGCGGCGAGATCCCGCCGCCACGCGGCCTGGCCGCGGTCTCGCCGCTGACCTGCCAGCGTTGCACCCAGCGGATCGCCGAACTGACGCTCACCTTGAACCGTGCCGCCGCGGCATGCCGCGTCTGCCCCGCTTCCACCGCTTCGATCACCCGCTCGCGCAAATCCTGCGAATACGCTTTCGGCATCGTGACCCCCCGCCATCAAGGGCCACATAATCGTAAATCCACAACCAATTGTGAATCTTTAGCCCATTCAACTCCACCAGAACCTGCGCTGGACGCACGGACGACAGTCCTCACTATCGATTGCCCTTAAGTTTGCTGTCCATTGCGCGCAGTATCCGCTTCAGCGCGTCCGGCATAAACGGCGAGGCGTGCTTCCATAAACGATTGATCAGCGCTCTGTCGGGCGGTTTGAAGTGCCGCCATTCCGTCAGACTCAGGTACTTGTAGTAATCTGGCCTCCGCGGATGTCTGTTCATATACATCCAGGGTTTCGAGGCGCCATTGAAATGCACGATCTTGGCATTCCGTGTGACCTCGGCTATTGCCGCCTCTGTCAATCCGAGCGGGTAGGAGTAGACGTAGAATGGCGTAATCACGTTCCAGACATAGGGTATTTGTGCCCGATCATTGTAGAGGCAGCCGTTAAGGGCATCTTGATCCGCGTCGATCAACTTGTCGCTATGCTGGCGAATAAATTCGAGCAGGCGATCGAATACGCCCGTCTCCCGCCATCTCCTCAGATCAATCAGTATGACGCCAGAACTGAAGTAACCGAATTCCTCTGGGATACCCAGCAGCTCGCAACGCGTGGACCCAGGGATCGAAACAGCGGCGATCGTGCGCCCCCCAAGATCAGCTTGCCACAGCTCCGTAATATCGCTCACTACGATCATGTCGCAGTCGAGGTAGAGAATTCGCGTGACTTCAGGCGAGAAGAATTCGGCGACCCAGATGCGAGTATATGTATCGATCGTATAATGTACCCGGATCGGGAGACGCATGTCGGGTGGAGGACAAAAAACCTGGTGCGTCAGGCGACAATTGTCGTAGTCATCGACCAAGCGTCTTAACTTGTCAAAATCCGACCCGAGCGCAGCCGTGCTTACTAGAACAATTTCGAAAAAGTATCGGGGGTTTTCCTCTAGCAGCGAGGCCACAAGGACGCCGCAATGCTGCAGATAGTCGGTATTACAGCACAACAACACTGAGACACATTCAGCCTTCGTCACCCACCCAGGCGGTGAGGATTCAGGGGGCCGCGCCATCGAAGGACTCGACTAGAGAAGCCACCTGTGCCAATATGTGCTCTGACCATTCAGCAGTGTTAATAACGCCGAGTTTGCTGCGCCGTGCACCCGACCTGCGCAACGGGTTCTCATCCGCTTCCTCTCTGGGCCTGACTTCCGCATCTTTGGTATCGTAGGGTCCCAGGCTAGTCAAGCGGTTCCATAGTCCCGGGCACACGGCTCTCAACCTCCACGCACGGAGTCCACCGAATGTCGTTTTTTGAGACCGCAGGCAACGCGACCGTAATTGTGCATGACGATGGGCCCATCCTCACGACCGATCCGTGGATCGCCGGCGATGCGTATTTTGGCAGTTGGGGGCGTGATTTCGAGTTTATGCCTGAGCAAATGCAGGCAGTCCAAAATGCGAAATATCATTGGTTCTCCCACGGCCATCCAGATCACTTGAATGTCACTTCTCTGCCCATGCTAACTAAAGGTCAGTTTCTTATATCTGATCATTACGGCAACCGGATTCGGCGGGACCTCTGTGCGGCGGGTTATCAGGTACGTGTTCTGCCTGATCGCACCTGGGTTGAATTGTCCAAAGGGATTCGTGTTTATTCGGTCGCTAACCAGAATCAGGATTCTATGTTATTAATCGACGTGAATGGGCGCCTGATAGTAAACCTGAACGACTCTACGGACTATGGCGAATCTCTCCGGGTGCGGCGGATGGCAAGGCACTTCAAGGAAGTGTATTTGCTGCAGCTGCACAGTTGGGGCGCCGCCGACATGTTGAACCTGTTCGATCCGTCCGGGCGGAAGCTCATAGCGGTTGAGCAAAAGCGTCGGGTAATTGCGCCCCGAATGCAAAGAAGTGCGTTGGTGATGGGCGCAAATAAAATCATTCCATTCTCGTCGTTCCAGTGGTTCCAGCGCGAAGATAGCGCCTGGGCCAATCCTCTCGTTCCTGAGCTTGTTGATTACCGAACCGATGCTCTCCCAAACGGACCAGAAATTTTGCCGGCCTTCGTCCGGGTCGACTGCGAAAACGACGAGATCACCCCAATCAACCCACCCCGCGCTCCGCGAATTGTCAGGCCACCGGAGGAGTTCGGCGACAGCTGGTCCGATTCGTTGACGTCGGAGGACAAAATTAAAATCCGCCACTATTTTACAGCTCACGAGAGCTTACGCAAACATTTTGGATTCATTGAAGTTTCGGCGGGTGGCTCGGGCGTGACGGTTGACCTCAACCCTGATAAGCGTGATGTTGGCATCAGCTTCGAGTGTCCGAGAAATTCCCTGATGGCCTGTATTGAAGCCGAATTATTTGATGATCTGCTTATAGGAAATTACATGCGTACGACGTTACACAATGTTAGCGATCTCTATCCGGATTTCACGCCGTATGTGGCAAAGTATGCAGATAATGGCGGCGCAAAGACGCAGCGCGAATTGGACACATATTTTCGTCACTACTATATGCGGGACCCTGTCGTGCATACGTTGAAGCATCTTAGAGATGCACACGAAATGGTGGTGCGCAAGTTTATTCCGGAAGATTCTGGAATATTCCGTTTGGTGAAGCGCAGCTACTATGCCTACACTACCCACCGGGTTAATCAGGCTCATCGACGAACAGGGTGAAGAGGATCGACGGGGTGCCATAGCGGGCGTTTCGCTATTTTCGTGGTTCGGGGGGCGTGCTAATTGCGTCAGTTGAAGCCCGGTAGATGGCCGGTTACGTCCAGGTGGCAAGTTGAGGCATCGGCGGCGAACGCCGACGACAACCGATCGGCGGGAGGCGAAGCGCCAATCGCTCCACCGGGCGTCCGCGCGTGGCGATAGACATTCGGTGGTTCACATGCAGCCGCTCGTGACAGTGCTAATTCCGGCCTATAACGCGGAGGCGACTATCCGGCGGGCGCTCGATTCCGCTCTGGCGCAGGATTATCCCACTATCGAAATCGTCGTCGTCGACGACGGCAGTACCGATGCAACATCTGAAGTCGTAGCCAGCTATGGGTGCCAGGAAATCCGGCTGCTGCAGCTGCCGAGCAACCGCGGGGAAGGGGGGGTGCTGAACGAAGGGGTCGCGATCGCCAAAGGCGACTATATCGCGTTCTTGGATGCCGACGATGAATGGTTGCCGCAAAAGCTGAGCCGACAGATTGCGGTGCTGGAGAGCAATCCCAAGGCAACCATGGCAAGCTGCGGGTGCTGGGGTGTCGACCGATTTGGCAACGTGACCGAAGAATTCGGTATGAGGCCGCCGGGGATTGCGAAGGACCAGATCTGGCGCTCTCTGTTAGTAGCGACGTGCATTGCAAAACCGTGCGTTGTTGCGCGGAGGTCGGCTTTCGAAGAGGTCGGTCTGTTCGATACGACGATCGCGATCACTGCTGACCAGGACATGTGGATCAGATTAGCAGCGGCTGGGGAAGTCGAGTTTGTCGACGAATTTCTGACGGTGGTGCACGACACTCCCGGGAGCCTAACCAAGGTTTATCGAAAGGACGAAGACAAATATAGTCTCCAGGTTATTCGTCGGCACATCGCCTTGCAGAGAAAATATCTATCAGACGACGAGGTTCGGCATATCCTACGCGAGCGATATACTGCGCTGGGTAGGAACATATATCGGGCAGGACGGCTCTGGCGAGGCGGCCGGCTTCTTGTCAAGGCGATCGCGCTCGGCGGGCACAAAGGGGAAAACCTGTGGTATTTGCTTACTGCATCGCCCCCGGCAAGGATTGTCAAAGCGCTGCTGCGGCCTAAAACCGATGCGACGCCCTCGAAACAGACTCTGC
>JBARKH010000663.1:0-1837 GCA_049801295.1 Allostellaceae bacterium
CAGCGGCGCCGAGCGCTGCCCCAAGCCCGGCGCCGAGCAGCGTGCTGCCGACCGTATTGGCGTTGGCCTGGTCGCGCAGCGGCGCGATCTGCGCGTCGGCGTATTGTCGGCACCGCATGTCGGCAGATACCGCGGCGGGAGAAGTCGGCGGCGGCACCAGTTGCGGCGCCGGAGCGATCGGGCCGACGCAGCCGGCGAGCGTCAGGGCGGCGGCCAGCACAATTGTCAGCCCCGTCTCATGATGCTTCATCGCGCAACCTCTCCTCGAGATGGCGGGTGTCGGTGACGGGTGTTGATAGTGACCGACGTTGCCACGCCGCGCGAGGGATCCCTGCTAAACCGCGACGGGCTGGGCCCGTTGCGCGTCCACCGCAGCGATGAGGCGCCGCAAGCTCGGAAGAATCTGCGGGTAATAGGTCGGAGCCGAGACGCGGAATTGGGCACGCACTGCGTCGAGCGGATGGCTCAACAAGCGTTCCCAATCGGCGCCGATCAGCCAATCGGCCCGCTTGCCCTGCCGGTAGGCCTCGAAGACCGCACGCGGTACGCGCAGAGTGCGCAGCCGCCTGGCGATGCGGAACGCGGCAACGATGGCGATCACCGCAAAGCCCTTCTGACCGGTCTGCGCGAACGAGAAGGCAAGAACGCAAGCCTCACCCAGCGGGTCGCGGCCATATCCGGCGGCGACGTGCAAGAGGTCGTGCATCTCGCGGTTGCGTTCGCGGAACCAGATCATCTCATCGCCGGAGAGCGGCCGCTGAACCTTGGACAATTCGACCAGCTGCTCGGCCGACAGGTCCTCGGCGGCCATGAATTCGAAGTAGGCGCGCCCGAGCGAGCCAGGCGGCAATTGGGCGAGGCTCGCCCGGTTGCTCAAATGTGCCAATAGGCTCGGCCGCTCGGCGAGCATCCTGCGGCCAGGTTCGGTCTGGCGGAAGCGGGCGAGTTGGCGCAGCGTGGTCTTGCCGCGAAGTGCTTCGATCAGCAAGAAGGCCTGCTTGGTATCCTCGCGGTCGCGCATCAGGCCGCGCATCGCGCGGAACGCGGCGATCGGGTGGAGGTGGGTGCTGGTGGATTGCCGCATGACGCATCTCCTCATCGAGGCCAGTAATCGGATAATGCGATTTACTGACAATATTGTCAACACATGGGATTGGCGCTTTGCAAAAAAATCCTCGCGCAGTAACGAAGCCGGCCAGCCGGGTCCGCCGCACACCGGAAGAGGCTAAGCGGCTGATCCTCGAGACCGCCCAGGCGCTGGTCGCCCGCACCGGCCCGCAGGGCCTTCGGCTGCAGGACATCGCCGCCGCCGCCGGCATCTCGCACCCGCTGATCCTGCATCATTTCGGCAGCCGCGCCGGGCTGATGCGGGCGCTGACCCGAAAGGCCGCCGCCGAGCTGAAGGACCGCCTGGTTGCGGCGATGACGCAGCCCGAATACACGATCGGCGAGCAACTAGATCAGGTATTCGACGCGTTTCTTGGCGGGTTGGCCCAGCGCCTCGCCTGGCTTTTGGTGGAAGATCCGGATGGCGGCCCGGCCAACAACGCGATGATCCTGCGCGAGATCGCCGACACGCTGCACGCCCGCCGGGTCGCCGCGGCGGCGCCCGGCACCGTCATTGCGCGCCACGACACCGAATGGCTGATCCACCTGGTCGCCACCTCGGCCTTTGGCGAAGCGATGTACGGCGCGCAATTGCGGCGTAGCGCCGGGATCGCAGGCGGCGAGGAGAGCGCCCGCCAGTTCCGCGCCTGGTTCGCCGCACTGATCCGCGGGCACGGCCCCCGCCGCTGACGAGCCGCGCTGATGACCCGACCCAAGCTCAGTCAATGCC
>JBARKH010000664.1:0-3037 GCA_049801295.1 Allostellaceae bacterium
ACCGGAACGAACCCGCGACGGCCTTTGGCGACGCATCGGCGCCTTGCTCGACCAATTTGCTCCCGATGAATCCGCCAATTACCTCCGCGCCGCAGGCTATGCAGACTGAATCTGAAAATGCTCTAGCTGGCCGCCGTCGCGGAACTGCCGAGCGACTGGTCGAGGGAATGTGTGCTGCGGAGGCCCGGATTAAGACAGGGATCGCCACCCTGCAAAGCGATGCTCGCGCTCGATTCGCATTCCGCATCATGAACGAGGCGATCGCGCGCGCGGCGCGGCGTCGCGAAGGGATTGCGCGAGCGATGCATGCTCGCGAGGGAGGCCCGACATTCGATCCCGCTGCGGAAAAACCGCCGCGGTGGCGGTTCTCCGGTATCGACACGATCCGCTGAGCGGGGAGGTTGTCAATGTCGGGGTGGTTATGCACGCGCCGGCCTCCGCCTTCCTTGACGCCGAGGTGCGGCGCACCTTGGGCCGGATTTCCCGGATTTTCCCTGATCTGGATGGCGAGGCGCTGCGGTCGTCTCTACGGTCAATCGAGCACGCAATCTGGCGTCTAGCGCGGTCGGAAGCTGCCGATCTGCTGACCTCCCTGTCAGATGCCGCGGCCGTTGCTCGGCGGGCCCTTCCCGACGATGACACAAGCTTCGTTTGGGGCCCGCTTGGGTCGGGCATAACGGCCAATCCGGCGAAGACGCTTGCCTCCCTCTACACTCGGTTTGTCGCACGGTATGATGAGCGCCATTCCTCTCACCGAGATGACGCTGCTGTTTGGAAACCGGTACGCGATCGTCTTGCTGATTTACATCTTGCCGATCGGCTACAGCCAAAGACCATTGCTTCACGCATTGATCGTGTTGAGTTCGAGCATGCCTGGAAAAATGGGGCATGGCATTGTTACCAGCCGTTGTCCTTTGACCTCGCGAATGAAGACACTATCCGAGACAAGGCGCGCCGGTGGGCAGGTCAGATGCTGGCGCTGAGCGATCCGACTGAACCGTTCAAACCATATTTTATTGTAGGCTCGCCAGGCACAGAGGCGCTGAAATCCGCATACGGAGCGGCGCTGGATATTTTGCGCCTCAGCCCGGGTTCGCCCGAGATCATTGAAGAGCACGACGTAGATCAGCTCGTGCACGGGACCGGGCGTCTAATCCAAGATAGCGATGGGGTTGCATAATAGGGAGAGGTGAGCCTCCGCCACCTTCCGCCCAAGGAGCCCACGCAGGGGCAACGCGTTCCGCAGCAACTCAAAGAGCACGGCCGGCTGACCTTCGTCGAGATAGAGAGTGGTGTCGATAGGTAACGCCTCCGGACATCGACAAAACCGGGTGAGCGATGCAGGAACGGAGGTCGGGGTGCGGGCGCGCGGGCGGGATCACTTCGGGCGTCGTCCTCTAATCCGGTGATGTCAGGCTGAGAACGCCCAGCGAACGTTGCTACCCGATTTGCTACCGAACTCGGTAGCACGATGCGGCACGGGGCAAGACGGAGAACCTCTCCGGACCCCAAAAGCAAGGCTATTCCATACCATTTCGGGAGTGGAAGGTACGCGCCGGCACGGCCGCAATAGAATTAGGAAACCGATGCTCTATCCGGCTGAGCTACGGGGACGGCGGCGCGAGGATACTACGCGAGCGGCGGCGATGCCACCGCCCGGCGCGCTCCGCGCCGAGCTTTAGCGCATCGTCGGCATCACATATTCGGCGCCGGAGCGGATCCCGGTCGGCCAGCGTGCGGTCACCGTCTTCAGCCTTGTGTAGTAGCGCACGCCCTCCATGCCATAGACCGCCATGTCGCCGAAGAGCGAGCGCTTCCAGCCGCCAAAGCTGTGGAACGCCATCGGCACCGGGATCGGCACGTTGACCCCGACCATGCCGATCTGGATCCTGTTGGTGAATTCCCGCGCGGCGTCGCCGTCGCGGGTGAAGATCGCCACCCCGTTGCCGTATTCGTGGTCGTTGCAGAGCTTGACCGCGTCCTCGAAGCTGGGCGAGCGCACCACCGACAGCACCGGGCCGAAGATCTCCTCCTTGTAGATCCGCATCTCGGGCGTGACCTCGTCGAAGACGCACCCGCCGAGGAAGAAGCCGTTCTCATAGCCCTGCAATTTGAGGCCGCGCCCGTCGACGACCAGTTTCGCGCCTTCCTTGACCCCGAGACCGACATAGGAGCGCACCCGCTCGAGGTGCGCCCCGGTTACAAGCGGCCCCATCTCGGCTTCGGGGTCGGTGCCCGGCCCGATCTTGAGCGCGCGCACCCGCGGCACCAGCTTGTCCATCAGCTTGTCGCCGACCCCGCCGACCGCAACCGCGACACTGACCGCCATGCAGCGCTCACCGGCCGCGCCATAGGCCGCGCCCATAAGCGCGTCGGTCGCCTGGTCGAGATCGGCGTCGGGCATCACCACCATGTGGTTCTTGGCGCCACCCAGCGCCTGCACGCGCTTGCCGTTCTGCGCGGCCGTCGCGTAGATGTAGCTGGCGATCGCGGTCGAGCCGACAAAGCTGACCGCCGCGATTTCGGGGTGGGCCAGGAGCGCGTCGACCGCCTCCTTGTCGCCGTTGACGACGTTAAAGACGCCGGGCGGCAGGCCCGCTTCCAATAGCAGCTCGGCGATCCGCAGCCCCGCTGACGGATCGCGCTCCGATGGCTTCAGGACGAAACTGTTGCCGCAGGCGAGCGCCATCGGGAACATCCACATCGGCACCATCGCCGGAAAGTTGAACGGCGTGATCCCGGCGCAGACCCCCAACGGCTGGCGCACCGACCAGCTGTCGATGCCGCGGGCGACCTGCTCGGTAAACTCGCCCTTCAAGAGATGCGGAATGCCGCAGGCGAACTCGACGACTTCGAGCCCGCGCATGACCTCGCCCTGCGCGTCGGAGAAGATCTTGCCGTGCTCCTCGGAGATAACCCGCGCCAGCGCGTCGTGGTCCCGGTGCAGGAGTTCGAGGAACTTGAACATGACGTGCGCTCGCGTCAGCGGTGCGGTTGCCGCCCAGGCGGGAAACGCCGCCGCCGCCGCCTTTACCGC
>JBARKH010000665.1:0-3468 GCA_049801295.1 Allostellaceae bacterium
GCCGGATCGCGGCGGCGCGCGGCGCCTTGGCCGAGCCTGTGCTGGCGCGGCTCCTCGTGGTGTTCTTCTTGGTGATTCTCGCATTTTCCGGCATGGAGACCACCTTCGCCTGGTGGGCGATCGCGCAGTTCGGCTGGGGCCCGCGGCCGATCGGCTTTGTGTTCTTTTATGTCGGGCTCTTGTCGGCGCTGATGCAGGGCGTCTTGATCGGCAAACTGACCGGGCGTTTCGGCGAGGAGCGGCTGATGCTGGCCGGGCTCGCGGCGATCGCGCTCGGGCTTGTGGTGCTGGCGTTCACGCGCGAGTTGGCGTCCCTTGCCGTCGCGCTGAGCGCGCTGGCGCTCGGCATGGGAGCGATGCAGCCATCGCTTAACAGCCTCATTTCGCGCCGCTCGGGGGCAGGTGAGCAGGGCGAGATCATGGGCGTCGCGCAATCGGTCGGCAGCCTGTCGCGGGTGCTGGGGCCGATCATCGCAGGATCGCTGTTTGGCGCGTTCGGCCACAATAGCCCATATTTGTGGGGGGCGGTTCTGGTCGGCAGCGCCCTTTTGATCGGCTGGCGCCTGCCGCGCCAATTGGCCACTGGGGAAAGCGCCATGGCGCCGCGTCCGCAACCGCCGCTCGGGCCGGCCCAATGAGGCCAGCTCCCCAATGAGGCCACCTCCGCAATGAGACCACCTTGATGAGCCCACATGGCCCCCGCATGGTCGGGCGGTCGTCAATCGGCGGCCTGCCCGAACCGGATGAGCGGCTCGGGGAGGGGCTGCGCGCGCTGAAGGGGCTTGGCCCCTATTTGTGGCCGAAGAATGCGCTCGAATTGCGGGTTCGCATCGTCCTGGCGCTGGCGCTGTTGATCGGCGGCAAGCTCGTCAACATCACGATCCCGCTCTTCTATAAGGCCGCCGTCGATGCGCTTGCCCACCCGGCGGCGGCGCACAGCGCCGTGATCGCCGTGCCGATCGCGGTGATCCTCGGTTACGGCGCCGCCCGGGTGCTGTCGCAGAGCTTCAACGAACTGCGCAACGCGGTCTTCGCCAAGGTCGGCCAGCGCGCGGTGCGCCAGGTGGCGCTGTCGGCGTTTCGCCATATCCATTCCTTGTCGTTGCGCTTTCACCTGGAGCGGCGCACCGGCGGGCTGGCCCGCGCCGTCGAACGCGGCACCGCGGGGATCGAGTTCCTGCTCACGTTCATGCTGTTCAACATCGTGCCGACGGTGTTCGAGATCGTCGTCGTCTGCGCGATTTTGTGGCGCCTCTACAGCTGGGCCTTCGCTGTCGTCACGCTGGGGACAATCGTTACTTACATTACCTTCACCTTTGTCCTCACCGACTGGCGCATCCGCTTTCGCCGCGAGATGAACACGCGCAACAGCGAAGCCAATACGAAGGCGGTCGACAGCCTCCTCAATTACGAGACCGTCAAATATTTCGCCAACGAGGCGCATGAGGCGGAGCGCTACGACCGGGCACTGCACGCCTATGAACGCGCTGCGGTGAGGAGCGAGACGACGCTGGCGATGCTCAATGTCGGCCAGGGGGTGATCATCGCCGTTGGCCTCGTCGGCGTCATGATCCTGGCGGCGCAAGGGGTCGCGGCGGCCCGGATGACGGTCGGCGATTTCGTGCTGGTCAACGCCTACCTGCTCCAGCTCTACCAGCCGCTCAACTTCCTCGGCATGGTCTATCGCAACATCAAGCAATCCTTGACCGACCTCGAGCAGATGATGGCGCTCTTGAAGGTCGCACCCGAGATCGAGGACCGCCCGGGCGCCCCCGCGCTCGCCGTCCGCCAAGGCGCGGTCGCCTTCCGCCATGTCGATTTCCGCTACGATCCGCGGCGGATGATCCTCGGGGATGTCGATTTCGTGGTTCCGCCCGGCGCCACGCTCGCCATCGTCGGGCCGAGCGGCGCCGGTAAATCGACGATCGCGCGCCTCCTCTTCCGCTTCTACGACGTCGACGAGGGCGCGATCGTGATCGACGGCCAGGACATCCGGGATATCACCCAGGATAGCTTGCGCCGCGCGATTGGCGTGGTGCCACAGGATACCGTCCTCTTCAACGACACGATCTACTACAACATCGCCTATGGCCGGCCCGGCGCCAGCCGCGCCGAGATCGAGGCCGCGGCGCGGCGCGCCCATATCCATGATTTCATCGCCTCGCTCCCCGACGGCTACGAGACGATGGTCGGCGAACGGGGGCTCAAATTGTCGGGCGGCGAAAAGCAGCGGGTCGCGATCGCCCGGGTTGTCCTGAAGGCACCGAAGATCCTCATTTTCGACGAGGCCACCTCGGCGCTCGACACCAAGACCGAACGCGAGATCCAGGCGAGCCTCGCCGAGGTCGCCGCCGACCACACGACGCTCGTTATCGCCCATCGCCTCTCGACCGTGGTCGATGCCGACCAGATCCTGGTGCTCGATGGCGGGCAGATCGTCGAGCGCGGCCATCATCGCGAGCTCTTGGGCCGCGGCGGCGTCTATGCCGCGATGTGGGCGCGCCAGCAGGAGGCCGCGGCGCGCGAAGCGGCGCTGGCGGCAAAGTGATGGGCATGTAGAAGGCCTGGACCGACGCCGTGCGTCCTTCGAGACGCCGGCTAGGCCGGCTCCTCAGGATGAGGTAATTTGGTTAATGCCATCAAAATCTTATCCTCATCCTGAGGAGGCTGAAAAGCGGCCGTCTCGAAGGACGCCGGATGAGATTGCAGCGGGTCGCGCGAGCAGTGACGATCTTGCCACCGCTGTGCGGCGCGGTGACCGGCGCGCGCTGGCCCGCGCGGTAACCCTCGTCGAATCGACCCGCGCCGAGGATCGCCGCGCCGCCGAAAAACTGATCGAGAGGATCCTGCCGGCGACCGGCGGCGCCACCCGGATCGGCATTTCCGGGCCGCCCGGCGCCGGCAAATCGACCTTTATCGAGCGCTTCGGCCTCGACGGCATAGCGCGCGGGCGTCGCATCGCCGTGCTCGCCGTGGATCCGGGATCGAAACGCGGCGGCGGCGCCATTCTCGGCGACAAGACGCGGATGGCCGAGCTGGCGCGCGCGCCGGAAGCGTTCATTCGCCCGTCATCGGCCGGCGCCGAGAGCGGCGGGGTTGCGCGGCGCACCCGCGAGGCGATCCTCGTTTGCGAGGCGGCCGGGTTCGATACGGTCGTCGTCGAGACCGTCGGCGCCGGGCAATCGGAAACCGCGGTCGCCGACATGGTCGACATGTTCCTTCTGATCCTGCCGCCCGCCGCCGGCGACGAGCTGCAGGGATTGAAGCGCGGCATCATCGAGCTGGCCGATCTCATTCTGGTCAACAAGGCCGATGGCTCCCTCCTCGATCACGCTACCCGCGCCGCCGCCGATTACAGTAACGCTCTGCACCTCGTTCGCCCGAGCGTCGCCGAATGGCGGGCTGCGGCCCGCGCCGTCTCGGCCTTGACCGGCAGCGGGGTTGACGCGGTGTGGGACGATGTCGCCC
>JBARKH010000666.1:0-14348 GCA_049801295.1 Allostellaceae bacterium
GGCATTCGTGGACGGTGTTGGCAGCGGTGGGAAACTGCCGAGGTTCGGATAGGGGGCGGCCTCGCCCTCGGCAAGATTATGAGTGAACGGCGCGGTCTGCGGGTCGGGATCGTTCTTGTTGACGCCGCTCATCGACCGATAGGCCTCGATCGGGCCGCTGCATCCGCCAAGCGCAATCAGCACCAGGAGGCCGGCGACCGCCCCGGTTCGCCAAACACGCCGCCCAACGGGCCGGCCATCAGGCCAAAACCGGGCTGTGCGCAACGCCATACCCCAGATCCCGCTTCAGATCCCGCTGGCCTCGCCGCTTGCCGCTGCCCGGCCGGCCGGAAACGGCGGCACAATCGGATCGCTGTGTATTAGATCCGCGTCCGCGCGTCACTACATTTGATCCGCGCGCCAGGGGCGAGGACACCGAGATGAGCAAGAGCGAAAGCGGCACCCGCGCGGCCGGCGGCAACCCCGGGGAGGCATCGTCCGACCCGGCCGAGCTGTCGCGCCAGATGGCGGAACACATGGCCGAGATCGCCGAGCGGAGCCGGCGCCTGGTTGCCGATTTCCTCAAGCGCCAGGGCGGGCAGGCGGGCGGCGGGGAGGGCGCCGGCACGGGTGACCCGATGGCGATTGGCGCGGCTTTTTTCGAGATGACCCAACGCATGATGGCGGACCCGGCGCGGCTCGTAGAGGCGCAGGCCTCGCTGTGGAACGACTATCTGCGGCTGTGGCAGGAGACCGCGAAGCGCTTTGCCGGCGGCGACGCCGAACCGGTGATCGAAACCCCGGCCGAGGACCGCCGCTTCCGCGACCAGGCGTGGAACCACAATGCGCTCTTCGACTTCATCAAGCAGAGCTACCTGTTGACCGCGCGCTGGATGCAGGGCGCGGTCAAGGATGTCGAGGGGATCGACGAGCATACCGCCCGAAAGGTCGATTTCTATACGCGGCAATTCGTCGATGCGATGGCCCCGTCGAATTTCGTGCTGACCAACCCCGAAGTCCTGCGCGCGACGATCGAAAGCCGCGGCGAGAACCTGGCGAACGGCCTCAAAAACCTGCTCGACGACCTGGAGCGCGGCAAGGGAAATCTGGCGATCAGCATGACCGACCGGACGGCGTTCAAGCTCGGCGAGAACGTCGCGGCAAGCCCGGGCAAGGTGGTCTACCAGAACGACCTGATGCAATTGATCCAGTACGCGCCGACGACCGAGACGGTAAAGCGGCGGCCGCTCCTGATCATCCCGCCCTGGATCAACAAGTTCTATATTCTCGACCTGCGCCCGCAGAATTCGTTTATCCGCTGGGCGGTGGGCCAGGGCCACACGGTGTTCGTGATCTCCTGGGTCAACCCCGACGCGAGGCTCGCCGCCAAGACGTTCGAGAATTACATGGCCGAGGGGCCGCTTGCCGCGCTCGATGCGATGGCGGAGGCCACCGGCGAGCGCACAGCCAATGTCATCGGCTACTGCCTCGGCGGGACGCTCCTCGCCGCGACCCTGGCGTATATGGCGGCCAAACGCGACGCCAGGGTCAAGAGCGCCACCTATTTCGTCACGATGGTGGATTTCGCCGAGGCCGGCGAACTCAGCGTCTTCATCGACGAGGAGCAGCTGCAGGCGCTCGAACAGCGCATGAAGAAAAAGGGCTATCTCGAAGCCCGCGACATGCATGCAACCTTCAACATGCTGCGCGCGAATGATTTGATCTGGTCGTTTGTCGTCAACAATTACCTGCTCGGCAAATCGCCGTTGCCGTTCGACCTCCTCTATTGGAACGCCGATTCGACGCGCATGCCGGCGGCGATGCACAGCTTTTACCTCCGCAAGATGTATCAGCAGAACCTCCTCGTGAAGCCAGGCGGCATCAAATTGGGGGGCGTCAGGATCGATCTACGCAAGGTCAGAACCCCGGCCTTTCTATTGTCGACCCGCGAGGACCACATCGCGCCGTGGCGCTCGACCTATCGGGCGACGCAGATCTTTGTCGGCCCCATCAAGTTCGTGCTGTCTGCCTCGGGCCATATCGCCGGCGTCGTCAACCCGCCGGGCAGCAAATACGGCCACTACGAAAACGACAAGAACCCGCCGACCGCGGACGAATGGCTCGCCGGCGCTACCCAGCACGCGGATTCGTGGTGGCCGGTCTGGGAGCAATGGGTCGCGCAATACGCCGGCGGCGAAGTCCCGGCCCGTCACCCCGGCGACGGAAAACTCACCCCGATCGAGGACGCGCCGGGGTCTTATGTGAAGGTGCGGGCGGAGGATTGAGGCTCGAAACTTCCTCTCCCCCCTTGCGCCGCTTGCGCAGAGAGGCCCGGGTGACGGACCCTTGATGACCGACGTGTAATATTCGCAAGCCTCCTGCTTTGTGGGGTGAATAAACGATTGGCTATGCGCGACGATCTCCTAGATGCCCAATCTGCCGTCGATTGGACCAGAGCCCAGATCCCATTGTTCCTACGGGAGCTGGATGCCTGGCAGAAACGCTATCCCTATCGTGTTATCGAAGAGCGTGATCTAGAGTCGGGCGACCGTTTCGTGGTAGCTCTTCAAGACAAAACGTTCCCGCTCACCTTCAACGTTTGGATCGGCGCTACCCTCAATTCACTCCGAAGCAGTCTCGATCTCCTTGCCACTGCTCTCGCCGCGCGTAACGGCAAAGCACCGAATAGAGATTGGCATTTCCCGCTTTTCGAGTCCTTCGACAAGATGAACAAGGGAATCGATGGGGCTAAATATAAAGGGTGGCTTTCGCAGCAAGAGCGCGACATGATCAGAGCGCTCAAACCGTACAGCGGAGGGGATGAAACCCTCTGGCCCCTGCATCGGCTGGATATTCTCCGAAAACACGAACGCCTGATCCGCGGGATACTCGTCGTGCATGCGGTTATTCAACTGACTGGCGCCTCCCACAAGACCGTGTGGCGCGCGAGGGCTGCCGAAAGCCGCAATCATAAAACCGTTTTGGCGCGGCTCGCTCCGACCGAACACCTTTCGCCGTCAAAACACGACATCCTTGTAGACGTAATTTTTACCGAAGTAGCTCTTGGGATAGTCGACGCACAGGTAATTCCCTTTTTGAGGAAATTTCTGTACCGTATTCAGGAGATCATCATCCTGTTCGACGTTGTCTAAATCCTCTCATTATTGTTGGTAATGGTATAATTTTTCTAGAAGGTTAACCGTCAGCCCTTCGCAGGGCCGACGCGTGAAACTCAGGATTCAGGAACGACGCTCTTCGCATTTGCCTCCCACACAAGACCGAGGGACAAGAAGTATTGGTAAGCGTCAGGGTTTTCACTCAGTGAAGCGCTGAGCAAAATCAGCAACGCTTTGTCTAGTAGCTCGATATACAACTACTGCCACGGCCATTCCGGCCAAAAACGCCCACCAGTGCCAAATAAATGAGAGAACTATTCCTCCAATAATCACAAGGCTGCTAATCGTATCCCAGAACCTGGTAGCATAATAATATCCGGCGTTAAAACGCTTTAACAATTTCGGACTCTTGTCGAGAGCGCCTATGTTAAGAACTATGAGGCGTTGCTGATCATCGCTTTTTCCAATCACGATCACACGATCAATTGCCCCTGACCTATGCGGATTAGGAACAAGCATCACTTTAGCGGTCATGGGCGATTCCCCTTGCATACGTCCGGATTTTGCGAGCCCTCATCCCCGCGCCCGATATTCCTCCGCCAGCTCGCGGTAGTGCGCCGTCACCCAGCGCATGTACTGCTGTTCCTCGGGCTTCAGCGCACGGGCGAAGCGGGCTGGGGTGCCGGCCCAGAGTTCGCCCGATTTGACCCGTTTTCTCGGTGTCACGACCGCGCCGGCGGCGACCATCGCGCCCGGTTCGACGACCGCGCGGTCCATCACACAGGCCTTCATCCCGACAAGGGCGCCGGGGTCGATCCGGCAGGCGTGTAAGAGGGCCATGTGGCCGATCGCGGCGTCTTCGCCAATGACGCACTCGATGTGTTCGCCCAATTCGAACGTGACATGGACGATCGTCCCGTCCTGGATGTTGGCGCCGGCGCCGATGCGAATCGGCGCGTCATCGCCGCGGATGACGCAGTTGAACCAGATATTGGCGTAGGGTCCGATCTCGACATCGCCGATGACGATCGCCCCCGGCGCGATGAAGGCGCTGGGGTCGATCCGCGGCAGGATGTTGCGGTACGGCAGGATAACCGGCCCCATCGTTGCACCTCCCTCGTGGCGGGCCCGCAGGCCGCCCGGTGTCGCAGCCTATCCTACGCGTTAGCCGCAATGCACCCCGGACAATGAGCCGGTTCTCGACGCTCTGCGGAACCGCTTAAGATCGCTCCGTCAACCGGCCGGGCGGGAGCGTCGCGCATCGGGCCGGGATCAACCCTGGGGAGGGATCGCCATGCTCGCGTGGTTTCGCGACCTGACGGCGAGGGAACGCAGCACGATGTGGGCCTGCTTCGGCGGGTGGTCGCTCGATGCGTTCGATGTCCAGATGTACAGCTTTGTCATCCCGACGATCATCGGGGTGTGGGGGCTCTCGCGCGGCGAAGCCGGGCTGATCGGCACGGTGACCTTGCTCATCTCCTCGCTGGGGGGGTGGTTTTCCGGGACGCTCGCCGACCGTTTCGGGCGGGTGAAGATGCTGCAGATCACGATCCTGTGGTATTCGGTCTTCACGTTTCTCTGCGCCTTCGCCCAGAATTTTGAGCAGCTGTTCATCCTGCGCGCGCTGCACGGCTTTGGCTTTGGCGGCGAATGGGCCGCGGGCGCGGTGTTGATGGGCGAAGTCATCCGCGACAAGTACCGCGGCCGCGGCGTCGGCCTGGTACAGACCGGCTGGGCGATCGGCTGGGGCGCGTCGGCCCTGGTTTATACCGCGGTCTACTGGCTCCTCCCCGAGGCGCTTGCCTGGCGCGTCCTCTTCGGGGTCGGCCTCTTCCCGGCGGTCTTCGTGTTCTGGATCCGCCGCCATATCGAGGAGCCGGAGATCTTCGAGGCCCGCCGCCGCGACCATCCGCCGGTCGGCTGGTCGCACCTGTTCTCGGCCTTCCGCGGCCCGCACCTCTGGGTCACAATCAAGATTTCGCTGATGGTCGCCGGCGCCCAGGGCGGCGGCTATGCGATCGGCATCTGGATGCCGACCTACCTGCGCACGGTGCGGCATTTCTCGGCGACCGCCACCGGCGGCTTCCTCCTGGTGCAGATCCTCGGCGCATTGTGCGGTTTCCTGTTGGGCTCCTACCTCAGCGACGCGATCGGCCGCAAATGGACCTTTTTGTGGTCGGCGATTCTCTCGTTCGTCTTCATCCTCCTCTACATGTTCGTGCCGATGGGCAGCACGACGCTCTTATTCGCCGGGGTTCCGCTCTTCATCGTGCTCCTGATGAAGTTCCCGCCGATGGGCCCCTTCATGACCGAGCTCTTCCCGACCGCGCTGCGCGGCAACGCCCAGGGCTTTTGCTATAATATGGGCCGCGCGATCGGGTCGTTCTTCCCGACGATGGTCGGGTATGTCAGCCAATCGCTCCCGCTCGGCACGACGATCGCAATCTTCAGCGCGATCGCCTCGGGCCTGATGATCATGATGCTGATGCTGCTGCCGGAAACCCGCGGCCGCGACTTGGCGAGCCTGGAAACCGCGGCAGTCGGGCCAGGGTGACCCGCGCACGCGCAATTCGCCCGGCGCAACGCAGGGCTGTTCGCGCAAATCAGCGATTTTCCCCGGGCGCGGTTCTGCGCTATCGTTTGCGCAACGATCACGCCGTAGCGCTCTGCTGGAGGAGACCGGACGATGAGTGGAAATTTTGCGCCTCTCAATTGCCTCAAAGGTGTTCGGGTCGTCGATCTGACCCAGTTCGAGGCCGGGCCGACCTGCACCGAGGCGCTCGCCTGGCTCGGCGCGGAGGTCGTCAAGATCGAGAACCCGAAATCGGGCGACCCCGGGCGGCGCATCGCCAGCACCGACGCGAAGGCGCACGATTCGTTCTATTTCAAGATCCTCAATGCCAACAAGAAATCGGCGACGGTCGACCTCAAGACCGAGAAGGGCGTGCAGCTCGTCAAGGACCTGGTGAAAAAGGCCGACGTCTTCGCCGAGAACCTGGCGCCCGGCACGATCGAGCGGCTGGGGCTCGGCTATGACGTATTAAAGGCGATCAACCCCGGCATCATTTATTGCCAGGTCAAGGGGTTTGGCGAGGGCAGCCCGTACGAGAAATCGCTCGCCTTCGACATGATCGCGCAGGCCGCCGGCGGCACGATGAGCGTCACCGGCGAACCCGGCCGCCAGCCGTGCAAGCCCGGCGCGACGATCGGCGACACCGGGACCGGCATGCTGATGGCGATCAGCGTTTTGGGTGCGCTCTACGAGAAGCGCGAGACCGGCAAGGGAAGACGCCTGCAACTGGCGATGCAGGATGCCTGCATGCACTACATCCGCACCTCGTTCGCGGTGATGAACCAGCAGGGCAACAAGAAGGCGGCGCCGCGCATGGGCGCGCAGTCGACTTCGGGCGCGCCGGCGCCGTGCGGCATCTATCCAACGAAGCCCGGCGGCTACAACGACTATGTTTATGTGTTCTGCAGCCGCGCCAACCCCGAGCATTGGACGCGCCTCTTGAAGGTCATCGGCCGCGAGGAGCTGCTCGACGACCCGCGCTTTGCCACCAACGAAGAGCGCAACAAGAACGAGGACTTCATCAACCAGATCATCACCGAGTGGACGAAGGAGCACACCAAGGAGGAGGCGATGAAGATCATCGGCGCCGCCGGGGTGCCCGCCGGGGCGATCCACGATACCCTGGAGCTGCAGAACGACAAGAGCTTCCAGGAGCGCGGCATCATGCAGACGATGCACCACCCGGACGGCGACTGGGTGTGCGAAGCCTGGCCGGTGCGCTTCGACGGCAGACCGCCCGAATTGAAGCCCTCGCCCAAGCTCGGCCAGCACACCCAGGAGGTGTTTGTCAGCTGGCTCGGCCTGAGCCCCGGCGATATCGAGCGGTTGCGCGCCGAAAACGTTCTTGGCAGCTAGCGACCCCAACGGAGCGGCGCCCCACCGGGCGCCGCTTTTCGTTTGACGAGCGTTTCCCGGCGCAGGCCGAGATCCATTTCGGCCGCCTTCGGAGCGCACGGATCTATGGATCCCGGCCTGCGGCGGGATCACGATCTAGGGAGGGATGACATGGCGGAAATCACCGGCAACGAAATTCTCGCGCGGTGCCTGAAGGCGCAGGGCGTCAAGGATGCGTTCTTCATCATGGGCGGGCCGATGCTTGATGCGGAATTGTGCTGCATCAAGGAGGGCATCCGCCTCATCGATACGCGCCACGAGCAGGGTGCGGCCTATATGGCGCAAGCCTATTCGCGGGTGACCCAGGGTCCGGGCGTCTGCATGGCGGCGAGCGGCCCGGCGACCCTCAATTTCGGGACGGGCCTCGCCAACGCCCTCATCGATTGCTGCCCGGTCGTCGCATTGGGCGGCTCCTCCCCGATCAGCCAATTCGGTCGTCAGGTCTTCCAGGAGATCGACCAGGTCAAGGCATTGGAAGGCTGGGTCAAATACGCCGACCGCGTGCACAACGTGAAGCGCATCCCGCAGCAGATCAACTTCGCCTTCCAGAAGGCGCTCAACGGCAAACCCGGCCCGGTCTACCTCGATTTCCCGGGCGATGTACTCTACGCCAAGGTGCCCGAGGACCAGGTCGATTGGAGCTATATGGGGCGGGCGGTCCTGAGGCCGCGCCCCTATGCCGAGCCACAGGCGATCAATGCGCTCGTCGACGCGATCAAGGCCGCGAAGCGCCCGATCATCTGTTCGGGCGGCGGCGTCCTGTGGTCGCACGCCTGGGACGAGATGCGGACCTTCGTCGAGAAGGCCGGGATCCCGTTCTACACGACCCCGCAGGGCCGCGGCGTCGTGCCGGACGATCACCCGCTTTCCTACCTGACGATGCGCTCGACGGCGTTCCGCGACGCCGACCTCATCATCGTCCTCGGCACCCGGATGAACTACGTCATCGCCCATGCCGCGCCGCCGCGCTTCAATGCCAGCGCCAAGATCGCGCGCATCGAGATCGATGCCGAGGAGCTTGGCATGTCGGCGCGCAATGTCGACATCCCGGTGGTCGGCGACTGCAAATCGGTGCTGCAGCAGCTGATCGACGCGGTCGACGCCAAGACCCCCGAGCGCTTCGCCGATTGGCGCAAGACGCTGGCCGATGGCGAGGCCGCCAAACGCACCAGCATCGGCGCCAACTACCCGACCGACGGCGACATCCACCCGCTGCGCCTGTGCGAGGAGATCAAGAACTTCCAGAAGCGCGACGCGATCCTCTGCGTCGACGGGCAGGAGATCCTCAATTTCGGCCGCCAGTCGATCCCGACCTTCACCCCCGGCCATCGGCTGAATTCGGGGCCCTTCGGGACGATGGGCGTGGGCCTCCCGTTTGCCGTCGGCGCCAAGGCGGCCAAACCCGACAAGCAGGTCATTTGTCTCCACGGCGACGGCTCGTTCGGGCAGAACGCGATGGAGCTCGACACTGCGGTGCGCCACAAACTGCCGCTCCTCTGTGTCATCAGCCTCAACGGCGGCTGGACCGCCGACCCCGACCACAACAAGCCCGGCCGCGACTTGGGCTACACCCGCTACGACATCATGGCCCAGGGCCTCGGCGCCCACGGCGAATATGTCGAGAAGCCGGAAGAAATCCGGCCGGCCCTCGAACGCGCTCAGAAAAAGGTCGATGAGGGCATGGTGGCGCTGGTCAACGTCAAGACCGACTACCGCGCCCGCGCGACGACCGTGCGGTTTTCGAACTACGAAACCTGAGCGGAAGCCCGCCGGCGACATCGAGAGGGGCGGCTTCGGCCGCCCTTTTCTATTTCCCGCAATGCCGAACCTGGGGCGCCGTGAGGTCGCCATAAAAAATGATCGCCGGAGGTGCCCGCTCGGTCTTTACCGGCGTCCGCGAAATCAGCTAACATGATAGAAAGCAACAAAAAATTAACCATAACACGGGGGAACGGCGATCCTCTCAACGGCGCCATCCGAGCGCCGACGGAGCTATCGCGATTCGAGAGCAGAGGTGAGCGGTGGCAGGGAAAATCTATAGCGGCACCTATCCCAACGGCATCATTCTCAGCGATCCTGGAACACAGGAGACCGTTACCGTCACCGGAACGGTAACGAATACCAACACCGACGCCATCTACGGCACCACCGCCTTCCCCTGGACGGTCAACAACCAGGGCACGATCGCCAATGCTGGGACAGACGGCAGTGGCATTCAATTGGTCCAGGGCGGCGCCGTCTTCAACCAGGGCACCGCCGCGGTGATCGCCGGATACGACCAGGGCATCCTGATCAGGGGCGCCGCAGGATCGGCGACCAACCTTGGCACGGTCGCCGCCTTTGGCACCGACGGCAGAGGGGTTTTCTTCACGGACGGAGGCAAGATCGTCAACGGCAGCGTTACCCACACCACGGCGACAATCGCGAGCCAAGGTAACGCGGTGCTGATCGCGGGCGGCGCCGGCGTAGCGATAAATTTCGGCACTCTCAGCAGCGGAACCCATGGCGCGATCGACCTTGTTGAGGGTGGCAGCGTCACCAATGGCGCGAGCGGCTCAACGGCGGCGCTGATCACCGGTGCCGGGAACGGCGTCTATTTCAAATACGGGGGAGGAAGCGTCACCAATTTCGGCAATATATACGGAGCGCGAGGAGTATTCCTGCGCGACGGCGGAACCGTCATCAACGGTGCTCCCGGCTCGACCGCGGCGACCATTACCGGCACGGCAAGGAATGCCGTAAACATTTCGGGGACGGTCGGCACGCTGAGCAATTTCGGAACCATCAACGCGACTGGAACCAGCGCCGCTGTGGTGCTCACCGCCGGAGGACGAATCAATAATGGCAGCACGGCGGTCACCACGTCCCTGATCAGCGGCACCGGGACCGGTACCTCGATCGAGCACGGGGGGACGCTGACCAACTTCGGCACGATCGTCTCCACCAATACCGCAGCCGGCACTGCCGCCGTGCTCGAGAACGGCGGGAGCATCGCCAATTTCGGCACGATCGAGAATGCCTTCACCAATAACTCCGCGGTCTATATTCACGGCGGCGGCGCAGTCACCAACGGCAAGAACGGCGGGATCGTCGGCCTGATCTCAGGCGCGGGCACCGCGATATCTTTCCGGGAAGGCGCCACTGGAACCGTCGCCAATTCCGGTACCGTCGAAAGCGCGACGCAAAGTGGGATTTACCTGGGCGGCGGCGGCAATGTCACGAATTCGGCCGGTGGCCTCATCACCGGTCACTCTCTAGATATCAACGTACGCAGCGCCGCGGCGGTGATCAGCAATGCCGGAACATTAGTCGGCAGCTTCGGATCCGCAATTTACCTGGAGGAAGGCGGCAGCATCACCAACCAAGTCAGCGGCCGGGTGAGCGGTGTCGGCAATGTCCTTACCTTGAAGGGTCATGCCACAACGATTGTCAACGCTGGATCGATACAGGGAACTTCGGGCAACGGCATATATCTGAGCGCCGGCGGGCGCATCACCAACCAAACCGGGGGCGCTATCCTAGACGCCGGGAACGGGGTGATGTTTCGGGCCGCTGCCGGCAGCGTCAACAATTCCGGGACTATCGAGAACACGACAACCTTCGCCGACGGCATCTATCTCGGTTTTGGCGGCAATGTCACGAATAGCGGCGGCAGTGCGCTGATTTCGGGCGGCGTCAACGGCATATTCGTCATCAGCGGGCCAGCGACGATCAGCAATTCCGGGTCGATTGGCGCGGTCGGAACCGTCGGAGGCTTCAACGGCGGTATCAACCTGGGCGCCGGCGGAACTGTCACTAATCTGAGCGGCGGCGTGATCACCGGCGTGCAGAACGGCATCATCAGCTTTGGCGTACCCATCGCAGTTTCGAATGCCGGCAGTATCGGCAGCGCCGGCACCTATGGGATGTATCTTCGCGGCGGCGGGATGGTCACTAACCAGGCCGGCGGGACAATCTTTGGGGGCTTGAACGGCATCCGGCTTTTCGGTCCAAACGCCGCTACGGTGGTCAACCACGGTATTATCGAGGGAACGGTCGGCCTCGATGACGGTACCCTCTTCGCATCGCAGCTGACGGTGACCAATTACGGCACGATCGGAAGCACCCTTGGCACTCTCGGCACGGCGATTATTCTCGGCAGCTCCACTAAACCGAACGTGCTGGTCATCGAGGCCGGCTCGACGATCATCGGCGCGGTCAACGGCAGCGGCGACGGTGAAGTCGACTTCGTCGCCGCGGGCACTGCGTCGATCGCCAATATGTACGGCTTTGCCACCATCGGGCTGGGGAACGGGGTGAGCCACAGCCTGACCTTGACGGATGCGAACTTCAACAAGGTCAGTTTCAACCACATCACGGTGATCGGCGGCGACAGCGGGAACATCGTCAACGCCGGGTCGGTCACCGCCGGCACGGTCATTTTTGTCGGCGGCAACGGAGCCGACCATTTCACCGGCGGCACGAATAGCGATACCTTTGAATTTTCGACGACCACGCTGACAAGCGCGGACGTCGTCGCCGGCACCGGCGGGCTCGACAACACGCTGTTGATGACAAGCGCGGGGACCGTGACGGCGACCGGAGTCACCGGCGTGGAGGTCTTCCAGTTGGCCAATGGCGCCGCCAACACCTTGAAACTGACGAATGGCAATTTCACCGGCGTCAACGGCGGGTTCATCAGAGTCTATGGCGGCAACGCCGGCAACACGGTCAATGGTGCGGGCGTGACAACGGCGGCCGACAAGCTGGTCATCTATGGTGGCGCCGGGGTCGATCATCTGACCGGCGGTGCCGGCAAGGACATCTTCGCCTTCACCCCGGCCACCCTCACTGCCACCGACACGGTTGCTGGCGGCGGTGGCGTCGACGAATTGCTGATGACCGCGCACGGCACCGTCAAGGCCGGCGGGGTCAGCGGGGTCGAGACCTTTGTTCTGGCCAGCGGCGGCGCCAACACGCTGGCGTTAGCCAGCGCCAATTTCACCGGTGTCAGCGGTCACACCATCACGGTGTTCGACGGTAGTTCCGGGAATACCGTCAACGCTTCCACGCTGCCCTCGACGGACAAGATCGTGGTCCATGCCGGGACCGGCGCCGATACGCTGAAGGGCGGCGCGGGCAACGACATATTCTACGCCGGCGGCAAGACCACAATGACCGGCGGCGCCGGGACCAACCAGTTCACCTTCGCCGATATCGGCAGCAACACAATCGCCGATTTCGCGTCGAGCGGTACCAACGAACTGGTGTTCAGCAATTCCGGGTTCAACCTCGGATTTTCGGGTGCGACCGCGACCCCGACACTGTGGACGGCACCGGAGATTGCCGCTCATTTCTCCACCGGCGCCGGGACCTTCGCGAGCGCCAGTGCGGGCTTTGACTACACCGGCGGCAACCTGTTTTATTCGGCAACCGGAAGCAGCAGCAATCAGCACCTCGTCGCCGCGCTCAGCGGCTCCCCGGTGATCACCGCCGCGAGCCAGCTATTCTTCGTCAAATGACGCGGCGCCGCGGATCGGGCGGCGATGCGCGCTTACGCAAAGGCGCGACGGATCCGGCCCCAATCCTCGATCGCGTGCTCCTGGCCGGGGACGATCTGGATGGCGATCTCGCTGTAGCCGGCGGCGGCCAGCGCGGCGATGCGCTTTTGGAGCTCGGGCTCGGTCGCGGCCAAGCCGGTCAGCCGTATCAGGTCCGCGGTGATGAACGGCCGCTCCTCGGGCTTGACGAACATCAGGTGGCCGCGGTGGTTTTCGAGGTAATGCGCGCCTTGCGGCCGGAAGCTTTGGGCGAGCTCGACATAGCCGGCCACCGTATCGGCCAATGAAGGCGGGATCGCCGCGACCGCGGGCCACCCCATCAGCGCGGCATCGGCGGCCCGGTGCAACAGCATCGCGGCGCGGGGGCCGGCTTGGGCGATGGCGCGTGGGCTATCGGCCGGCTCGTGTTCTGCGAGGACGACGCCGCCAGTGAGGACGATCGCCTCGAGCGCATCCTCCGGCTGGTCTGCCGCTGCCCATAACGCCCGCATCTCCTCGAGCGCGGCGATGCCGCCCGCGACGTCGGCGGTGGTGTTGATCCACCCCGCCCCGAGCCGCGCGGTGAGCGCCCGCGCCCGCGGACCGGAGGCAGCGACATACAGACCGATCGGGTCCTTGGTGTTGACGAGGCCAAGCTCGGGGTTGAGGAGGCGGATGAGGCGCCGCTTGCCCTCCAATTCGGCTTCGACCGTCTCCTCGCGCAATAGCGCCATCACGGTATGGATATAGGTTTCCATGTCGGCGAGCTTGACCGCGCCGAGCCCCATCGCCCGGCGCCCGGTGAAGCCGGTGCCGACGCCGAAATCGATCCGCCCCGGAGCGAGCTTGTTGAGCGAAGCAAAGGCGTTGGCCGCGACCGGCGCGATCCGGTTCGACGGAATGAGGACGCCGGTGCCGAGGCGGATCTTAGTCGTCTTCATCGCCGCGGCGGCCATCGCGACAAACGGGTCGGCGCTCAGCATCTGGGTGTCGTAGAACCAGGCGCGGCTGAACCCGAGCTCCTCGGCGCGGCGCACCACTCGCCAGGAGTCGGCATCGGTCGGAATGGCGATCGCGAAACGCATGGCGAGCCTCCCGAGAAAATTAACGTCTTATCGCAGAGTACGCTGAGGATCCGCGAAGGACGCTGGGGGATCACCGTTCCTCTGCGTCCCTGCGTCTCCTTCGTGACCTCCGCGCTAAAGCGTTTTACTTTTTCAGCGCTTGGAGAACTGGAAGCTGCGGCGGGCCTTGGCCTTGCCGTATTTCTTGCGCTCGACGACGCGGCTGTCGCGGGTGACGAACCCGCCGTGTTTCAAGATCGGGCGCAGCCCCGGCTCGTAGAAAATGAGCGCCCGGCTGATGCCGTGCCGCACCGCCCCGGCCTGACCCGAGAGCCCGCCGCCCTTCACCGTGCACCACACGTCGAACTGGCCGAGCCGGTCGGTGACGACAAAGGGCTGGTTCAATAGCATGCGCAAAACGGGTCGCGCGAAATAGACGGGGCTGTCGCGCCCGTTGACCTCGATCTTGCCGTTGCCCGGCTTGATCCACACCCGGGCGACCGCATTCTTGCGCTTGCCGGTGGCGTAGGAGCGGCCGAGTTCGTCGCGTTTCGGCTGGATGTCGGTGGGAACGGCAGCCATTGCAGCGGGGACTGCCGCAGTCGGCGCCGGCCTTGCCACCGCCATCGCCTGACGCAGGCTCGCCAAGCCTTGAAAGGTCTGCGCCCCGCCCCCGTCGCGCTGCGCCGCCGGGCGGCCGCGC
>JBARKH010000667.1:0-5049 GCA_049801295.1 Allostellaceae bacterium
GGTTCAACCGCCGCCGCAGCAAATGCCGCCAGCGGGTGCAGCGCAGCCGGCGGCGCTGTCGCAGCCGGCGGCGCCGAAGTTGCGCGGCGTCCCGATCGTCGTTGATACGGCGACGCTGTTGCTGAACGGCGAACTCATCCATCTCGACGGGATTGAAGGCGAGCACGGTGCGCCGGGGAACCAACTGGCCCGCTATATCGGCGGCCGCCCGGTCACCTGCGAGCCGGCCACGCCCGGTGCTGCGAAATTTCGCTGCAAGATCGGCGATTACGATCTGGGAGAGGCGATCGTTCTGAACGGCGGCGCCCGTGCCACCGACAACGCATCCGAGCGCCTGCGCGGCGCCGAAGCGAAGGCCCGCCTCGCCGGCCGCGGGGTGTGGGAACGGTAATTCGCTTCAGAACCGCGTCGACAGCCAGATCGCGAGGCGCGAGCCGGTCTTCACGACGGCCGAGATCAGTTCGTAGCCGAGGGTTTCGGTCGCGCCGTGTTCGATCGCGGTCGCGCGATGTTGCGCTTCCTCGGCGCGGAAGGTTTCGATCGTCCTGGCTAGCGCGGGGTCGGCAGTGCCGAGGTGCTCGGTCTGACCCTGGTAATGCTCGTCGATGACCTCCTCGACGGCGACGGTGCAGGCCATTGCCGCGCGCTCGCCGAGGAGCGCCGTTGCCGCGCCCAGAGCGTAGCCGGCGACATGCCAGAGCGGCGTGAGCGCTGTCGGGCGTACCTGGCGCGTGCGCACCAACGCGTCGAAGGCGGCGAGATGGCGCTGTTCCTGCTCGGCCATATGGGCAATCGCGTCGCGGGCACGGCCGCGGCCGATGATTGCGAGCTGGCCGTCATAGATCCGCACGGCGCCGTATTCACCGGCGTGATCGACGCGGATCATGCTGGCGATCTTGCTTGCGGGCGCGGGATCGCCGGGCAGATAGGGTGGGCGCTCGGCTGTCATGCCGCGACCGCCTCTGATGCGGGCCGGCGGGTGCGCAGAAAAACAGCGGCGCAGATCGCCGCCATGCCGAGCGAAGCCAAGAGGTTCCAGCCGGCCAGCGACACCCCCAACAGCGACCATTGCACCCGGTCGCACAAGACCGGTGCGGTGCCGAGGATCTGGCGCTTCATTTCTTCGAGGGTCTGAGCGCCGCCGCCGCTCGCGGTGCAGGCGCTCGGGCCGGCAAGCCAATGCTCTTCGACCCCGACATGGTAGAACGCAAAGACCGCACCGAGCGCGAAGACGAGGGTGAGTCCCAAGGCGACCCAGGGCAGCGCCGGGCGGCTCCCGGCGACGAGCGCGACGAGCGACATGGCGATCGCCGCGGCCCACGGCCAGCGCTGCAGGAGGCACAGCTCGCACGGCGCGAGCCCGCCCCAATACTGCGACAGGAATGCCGAACCGAGGACGATTGCGCTCGCGATCAGGACAAAGCCGGCGAAGGCCCGGGGGGTGAGGGTCATCATTTATAGATGGCGATCGCGACCATGCCGCCAACCAGCAGGATGGCGAAAAGGCTGGTCGCCAGCATCAGGCGCCGCTCGATGAATTCGCGCGCGGCGTCGCCAAACCACCACAAGAGGAGGGCGATCAGAAAAAATCGCAGGCTGCGCGAGACGATCGAGGCGCCGATGAACGGCAGCAGCGGGAACTGCACGACGCCGCTGGCGATCGTCACCAGCTTATAAGGGATTGGGGTCATCCCCTTCACGATGATGATCCACACGCCCCACTCGGCGAACCCGGCCTTCAGCGCCTCGTAGCCGCCCATCGCGTGGTTGTATTCGAGGATCGGCCGGCCGATCGCGTCGAACAGGAAATAGCCGATCGCATAGCCGACGAGGCCGCCGGCAACCGACGCCAGGGTGCACAGCGCTGCAAGGCGAAACGCCTGGGCCGGCCGCGCGATGATCATCGGGATCAGCAGGATGTCGGGCGGGATCGGCAGGACCGAGCTCTCGACAAACGCGACGGCCAGGAGCGCGAGGAGCGCGTTGGGACCGGCGGCAATCGCCAGGGCGCGAGCGTAAAGGCGTTGCAGCATGCGAAACAGGGATCAGCTCTGGTGTTCGGCGGGGAGGCCAATCCCGTCATACCGCTCAGTCATTGAGATTTCGATACCGGCGGGGGCCGCGGTCAGGGCAAACAGCTCGATCTGCTCCTCCTTCCCGCGCAATGCCATCGGGCCGAGGGCATCGATGCGGACACCGGCCGGGAGCGGCGCAGTCGCACGCAATGCGGCTGCCGAGGCGATGTAGTCGCGTCCGGTTTGACGGCACACCTCCTCGATCCGCGCAGCCGTGTTCATCGTATTGCCGAGCATGACGATCTCGCGCTTGGCTTGGCCCATCTCGCCGATGACGACCGGCCCCGCATGAAGCGCGCCGCGCAGGCGCGGGACGACGCCGAATTGCGCGGTGTAATCGGCGCGGTGCCGCGATAAGACGTCGTCGATCTCGATGAGGCAGGCGACTGCGGCGATACCTGCGGTTCTCCGGGCCAGGCTCCAGGTGATGATGATCTCGTCTCCGATATAGCGATAAATCTCGCCGTCAGCGTCGGCCACCGGATCGGCCAGGTCCGACACTAGGCGATCGAGGAAGCGGTGAAACTCCAGATCGCCGAGCCGCTCGGCAAGGCCGGTCGAACCGCGCAGATCGAGGAACAGCACGAGGCGCTCCTCCTGCCGGGGCTGGTGATAGCGCCCGGTGACAAAGGCAATCAGGGTGCGCGGACCCATCAAGGCGCGCGCCGTGAATACTGTATTGAACACGAGCGCGATGGCGAACGAATCCGCCAGGCTGACGCCCAGACCGCTTGAAGTGTCGGCCGAGTTGGCCACCGGCGCCGGCGCGAGGGCTCCAACCGCGGCGAGCACCACCACGGGCACGGCGCGAAAGACGGCCCCATAAACGAGCACACGCGAGACGAAGACGAGCCCGATCGGCAGACTCTTGAGGGCTGCACGCAGCGGACCTTGCAGCGCGATCTCGAACGCGCTGAGCGCCAGACCGACGAGGCCGCCCGCGGCTGCGTTGCCGGCAAGGCGGATCGCGTCAAATTGCTGCGCAAGAGCCGCGGAGAGTGCGGCCGAGGCGAGGGTGACCCCGACAATGATCCGCAGCCGGCTGATGTTCCTCGCCCGCATCCGCAGCCCTCCTCCGCGTCGCCTGAGATTGACAATGCGCCGTGTGTGGCAGGCAGCGGAGAACTATCGTGGCGATCAGCCCGCGCCATGACGGGTTGCGGGTCAGTCGGGCGAATTCGCGCGGCGAGCCGCGCCCCACCGCCGCCCCATCGTTCACGCGCCGGCCTTCGCCGATAGCGGGCCGCTACGCGGGATGGCGCCGCCGGTGATCCCGCCGTCGATGACGAGTTCCGTGCCGGTGATGTAGCTGGCCGCGTCGGAGGCGAGGAAGAGGACGCCGTTGGCGATGTCCTGCGGCTTGCCGACCCGCCCGAGCGGCGCACCCAGGCGCCCCATCTCCTCGATATCCATCGGGGCATTGCGCCGGGGGTCGACGAGGTCGGGCCGGATCTTACCCCAGATCGGCGTATCGATAATGCCGGGATGCACTGAATTCACCCGGATGCCGTCGCCGCGCGAGGCGCACTCCATCGCGATCGCCTTGGCGAAGAGGCGGACCCCGCCCTTGGTTGCGCAATAGCCGGCGAGGGTCGCAGAGCCGCGCAGCCCGGCGATCGACGAGGTCATGATGATCGAGCCGCCACCGGAGTGGCGCATCAGCGGGATGCAGTGCTTGACCGAGAGGAAGACGCCGTCGAGGTTGACCGCGGTCTGCCGGCGCCAATCGGCGAGACTCATCTCGACGATCGAGGGCACCATGATGCCGATGCCGGCATTCGCCATCAGGATGTCGAGCCGGCCATAGCGCCGCTCGATCTCGGCCATGATCTCCCGCCAGCGCGCTTCGTCGGTGACGTCGTGCGACAGGTAGATCGCTTCCTGGCCGGCAGCGGTGATCTGCGCGGCGAGCGCGGTTCCGCGCGGATCGTCGATGTCGCTGATGACGACCCGGGCGCCTTCGCGCGCCAGCGTCTCGACACAGGCGGCGCCAATTCCCGACGCCCCGCCGGTGACGATCGCGACCTTGCCCTCGACCTGACCCATGATTGTCCTCCCTTGCCATCAGCCACTCCCGCCGCGAGTTTACCCCCGTGCCGCGCTCAATGAGAGAAGGAACGCGGGTAGTGCATTGTCTTCTCATTTCCGCTGCGCCCGGCAATCGGCGCGCGCGTAGAATGCCTCCGCAACCCGCCATCCCGGGAGATCACCATGGCACAGCATAGCGGTCCGGCCGCATTCGCCCCGATTGATGTCAAGACCGCGCGGCGCTGGCTCGGCGATGGCGGGGAAGTTGCCTTTCTCGACGTGCGCGAGGAGGGCCAGCACGGGATGGGCCACCCGCTGCTTGCCGTCAACCTGCCCTATAGCCGGCTCGAGCTCGGGGTCGGCCAGCTGGTGCCGCGGCGCTCGTGCCGGGTGGTACTGGTCGATGATGGGGACGGGGTGGCTGAGCGGGCGGCGCGCCGGCTCGCCGGGCTCGGCTATCACGCGGTTCATGTGCTGGAAGGGGGCATTGCCGCGTGGGCGGCCGAGTATCCGCTTTTCCCCAGCACCAACGTGCCGAGCAAGGCCTTCGCCGAGATCGTCGAGCACGAGTTTGGCACCCCGGCGATGACTGCGACCGAGCTCGACCGCCGCCGCCGCGCCGGCGAAAAGATCGTGGTGCTCGACAGCCGCCCGCTCGACGAATACGCGCGCTTTCACGTGCCGGGCGCGGTGACCTGCCCGGGCGCCGAACTGGTGCTGCGCTTCGAGGACCTGGTGCCGGAGCCCGACACGCTGGTCGTCGTCTCCTGCGCCGGGCGGACCCGCGGGATCATCGGAGCGCAGTCGCTGTTGACCGCCGGGGTCCCCAACAAGGTCATGTCATTGGAGGGTGGAACCCAAGCTTGGCGGCTCGCCGGGCTCGACCTGGAGCACGGGATGACGACCGAGCTGCGCGCCGCCAGCCCGGCGGCGGTCGCGGCTGCAC
>JBARKH010000668.1:0-1605 GCA_049801295.1 Allostellaceae bacterium
TTGATGCTGTGGACGGCTCCTCCACCCGGCACGCGAGTGCCATGGATGTGGGCGCTGTTAGGCGCTCCCACGATTCGGAGGAGCTAAACATGCAAACGGTCACGACAATCGGTCTCGACATCGCGAAGTCGGTCTTTCAGGTTCACGGCATCGATGCGGAGGGCAATGTCATCGTCCGCCGTCAGCTCAAGCGGCGCTATGTACTGGCATTCTTCCAGAAGCTGCCACCGTGCCTGGTCGGTATCGAAGCCTGCGCCTCATCGCATCATTGGTCGCGCGAGTTGCAGGCGCTCGGCCACACCGTACGCCTGATGCCGCCGGCCTAGGTGAAGCCTTATGGGAAGCGACACAAGAACGATGCCACCGACTCCGAGGCGATCTGCGAAGCGGTCACCAGGCCAAACATGCGGTTCGTCGCAACCAAGTCGCCAGAGCAACAGAGTTGCCTGACGCTGCACCGAACTCGGCACCTGTTCATCCGCCAGCAGACGTCGGTGATCAATGCTATCCGCGCTCACCTTACGGAGTTTGGGATCGTCGCGCCGGTCGGCCGCCATGGTGTCGAGCAACTGCTCGGCGTTGTTTCGGATGCAAGTGACAAACGGTTGCCCGACATGGCCCGTACTTGTGTAGCCGCGCTAGGCGCCCAACTGCAGAGATTGAAGGTTCAGATACTAGAGTTCGATCGTATGATTAGGGCTTGGCACCGATCCAATGAGCAGAGCCAGCGGCTCGACGACATACCGGGTGTCGGTCCGGTATTGGCGACCGCTCTGGTTGCCAGTATCGCGGATCCGAAGGTGTTTCGGTCAGGGCGCGACTTCTCGGCCTGGATTGGCCTTGTCCCCAAGCAGAACTCGAGCGGGGGCAAGGATAGGCTCGGCAATATCAGCAAACGCGGTGATCGCTATCTGCGCAGCCTGTTCACGACCGGCGCGCTCGCCGTCATCCGCTATGCCAAAATCCACGGTACCAGGCAGCGGCCTTGGCTCACGGCGTTGCTGGCGCGGCGCCCCACGAAGGTCGCGGCTATCGCACTCGCCAACAAAATCGCAAGGATGGCATGGGCAATGATGGCCAAGGGCGAACGCTACAAAGAACCAGCCGCACTCGCGACTTGAACGAGATCACACCGGCGATCCGGCGTGATGTGAAGGTTGGAAGGGCGAACAGCACGTAATGCAGAGCCGGTCGATCCGGCGATCAGGACAACCCACAAGGGCCAGAGCATCGTCGAATGCGTCCTATTGACCGGGACCTGATCCGCGGAGGGCATTATGGCCAGCGGTCACGTGAACCGCGCTGAAAGGCCGAACACATGGCCGCACCGACCAATGCTGCACTCGTGAAGAAATCCCTTGCCAACCCGGAGCCGTCCACACATGGCCCATCTCGGTCGCGCCGACTGTCAGCTTTCGTGTCCGTTGTCAGGGGTATAGCTGCCGCGCGGGCCAGGTTGTCGGCGAGGCAGTTCATGACCCATGAGCGGACCAATGCGAGGCGGATACCTCATGTGATTCGTCTGCAACGATCACCCTACGGCGATCGATTGCCGGGAGCGATGTCGTCCACCAGATCGAAAGCCGAGATTTTCGGCGCGCCTAC
>JBARKH010000669.1:0-7985 GCA_049801295.1 Allostellaceae bacterium
GCACCGGAACGAACCCGCGACGGCCTTTGGCGACGCATCGGCGCCTTGCTCGACCAATTTGCTCCCGATGAATCCGCCAATTACCTCCGCGCCGCAGGCTATGCAGACTGAATCTGAAAATGCTCTAGTTTGCACTGAAGCAGCTTGCGGCTGGTCAGCAGCATGCGCTGTTCCTGAGCAACCAGCGTCTTCACGTGCACCGGCTTGAACAGGCCGACCCGCATCATCTGCGCGATCCCGCGCGCGTCATTGCGATCCGTCTTGTTGATCTGCTGCGCCGTCAACAATGCCTTCATGTGCCGCGTTGTCCGTCGTCAGAGTTTTTGAGACAACGGGTTGGGTAAAATAAGGGAGGCTCTGGCCATCGGTTTGGGTGATCTCAGGCAGCCTGCAGCCGGTGGCGCAGGCGACGATCGGTGATGGTCTGCTGCTTGATCCTTTCTCGTTCAGCCAGGATGGTTGGCCCGCGCCCGAAGTAGACGTCGGCGGGGGTGAGATTGTCGATGCTCTCGTGGTAGCGGCGGTGATTGTAGTCTTCGACGAAGGCAGCGATCTGGGCTTCGAGATCGCCGGGCAAGAAGTAATTTTCCAATAGAATGCGGTTCTTGAGGGTCTGGTGCCAGCGCTCGATTTTGCCCTGGGTCATCGGGATGATAGGGCGCGCCGCGAATGTGCTTGATCTTATGGGCCTCGAGCCATTTGGCCAGGTCGCCCGCGACATAGCTGGAACCGTTGTCGGACAGGAGCCGCGGGCGGGCGGCCGGCCTGGCCTGGTCCAGCCCGCTGGCCTGCAGCGCCAGGTCGAGCGTGGCGGTGGCATCCTTGGCCCTCATGTTGGTGCACAGCTTCCAGGCGACGATGTAGCGGGAGAAGTCGTCGAGCACGGTCGACAGATAGAACCAGCCCCAACTGATCACCTTGCGATAGGTGAAATCGGTTTGCCACAGCTGGTTGGGTGCGGTGGTCTTGTCCTTGAATGCGTCGGCCGCCTTGATCACGATGAAGGCCGGGCTGGTGATCAGGTCGCGCGCCTTCAGCAGGCGGTAGAACCGGGCGCGCATGGAAGAGTTGAGGCGGGAAAGCGCCCGTGTGCCTGCCGACGACGATCTCCGCCGGGCGGACGGTCCGCGGCCATATGCCATCAGCAGCAAGCCGGCGCTGTCACCGGCGATGCGCCGGATGCTCTTGAGGGTGAGGACGGCGGACAGCACCTAGCGGTTCAGCGGCGGCGCCCCGCAGCAATGATCCGCAGCATCCGGGACGGTAGGCGCCGCGAATACCAGCTGATAAAAATCCTCCACGATCTTCGTGCCGTCGTCCGCCAGCGCTGCGACAGCTTGGCGATCTGCCAGGGATGGCCGCGTTTCAGGATAAGCATCGCTACACCCCCGTTCGCATAACGGCAAGGCCTTGGCCCCCTCCCTGTTTTGCGCGAGCATAGCGCCGCGGTTAATAGCTTGGTAACCAAAAATCTATAACGATCTCGTGCCTCCTCGGTTGATTGGCAGAAACGAGTGGTTGAGGGGATGGGCGGAGTTTCAAAAAGCTCCATCCGTTCGTTCTTCGGAACGCACGTTTATTTTGGAGCTATCTTCGATGGACGATCCTGATTGCAGCCCATATCTAAACCGACCGTTGCGCTGCCTTCGCGATGCTTGCCGCGAGGCCGGATGCGACGACAATGGTGAGCAATGCGAGGACTGCCCGGTAAAGGATATCTGCGAAGGCGATCGAAAGGCGGAACGGGCAAAGGAATAAAAACCGCAGCGCAATCAGCGCGGCCCGCTCAGGTCCGGCGCCGCTTTTTCGACAACACCACGCTGCGCTCGCCCGGCGGTTTGGGCGGCGGTAGCGGTTTCGAGACTGGCGTAGGCGGTTCCAGTTGTTGAGGATGTGCTCGATCGAGGGAGCGGATGCGCGGCGACAGCGGGAAGCGGTCGCGCTCGATCGTCTCGCGCAGCAGCTCGACGAGTTCGTTGTCGTCGAGATTCGATTCGCGGCATCGCGTTAATCAGCGCCGGGCGGGCCGCAGCGAAAGGATGTACGCGATCACGTCGTCCTGATCCCGCGGAGTAAGCTTCAGTTTCGGCATCGCCATGTGCGGCGTGCTGTCGAGGAAGCCTCGCAAGGATGCGTCGGTTGTGGACGGATCGGCGGCGACATCCGCGAACCGCGGCGCCCCTGGCCTCGGCGAAGCTTGACCCGGCTTCACGGCATGGCAAACGGAACACCATTGCGCCGCGAAGCGCTCGCCCCTTGGTGCGTCCGCTCTTGCCCCGCTCGCCCCGGAGGCGGAAATCAGCGACAACGCAATGACGAGCCGCACGATCGCCATAGCCCAGCATCCTTTAACCGCACGGCGGCCAGTATGAGGCGGAAGTGAAGCGAGGGCGAGTCGGCGCCCCTCGGCCAGGCGCTCGCGCCGCCAAGGTGCGGTTGATCGTGTGGTGCAAGGCTTACCGGACACCGGGCCGAGCCCGACAGTCGCCCACCGCACGGGCCGTTACTAGCTTATAGGGTTGATCCATGTCAATGTGCTAGTCGAAACACGGAGCGATCGCTTAAAGAGGACGACGTTCCAAAAATGAAGAGGCGGGGGGTCGGATCATGCGTCAATGCACATTAATTAGAAGTTTTGGGTTCATATTGGCCGTGGTGGGGACGATCACCTCATTCGGTGCCCAGGCAGATACGATCACGCAGACCGATGCAGCCACAGAAGGTCCCATATACAATACCGGGATTAATTTGAGTTTTAACAAATTCGATCCGTCGCTCGGTAACCTTACCGACGTTGGCCTCAGCCTTTCAGGAGATGCCTCCTTTAGCGTTGATTTTACCCCAGTGTATTGCGTCGATGATCCGGACTTTGGACCATATAACTGCTCATACGTAATCGCGGAATTTTACTTCGGTTTTTACTTTCTTGGTCCTGGCTTGCCGCCAAACCCGAACGCCCCGTTTATGAACCCAAATGACGAATTCGATTATGGCCTTGACGGTAACGTTCCACAAACGGTAGGTCCTGTAACAATCAACGCTGGGGCACCGATCAACTCACTTACAGGATATATTGGCACCGGTAATGTCGTTATCGATTACTTAACCGGTGTGGATTTAAGTCAATGCTATGACATTGGCCGACCGGGTAATTCTGTGTTTTGTTCAGATGACGCTTCCCTTATTTTGTCTCTAACATATGGCTACACACCTGTTCTAGAGCCGAATACAATCTTGCTGCTTATAACGTCGATGGGGCTCATGGGCATGGTCTCCTTATTCGCTTCGAGCAGAATGCTTTCGCATCTGATTGATCAGCGCTAAATTGGCGAACACTGATTATCAAGCCCCGTAATCAAACTCGGTAGGGGTGGGGGAATGTGCCCATTAACCGTGGCCGGACGGCTCAACCCGTCCAGAAAATATCACAGATCTGAGATCTTACGGCCCCTTGCATCTTGTATCCATCGCAGAACTTGGCCTTGGGTCTCGACTTACGGTATCTTTGTGACGTTTTATGAGTTTAGGATCTAGGCTGCCACTCGAGATCTGCAATGCTTCGCCACGAAGGATCGACCCGCGGTCCTTAGCTCCGCCCCTTTGCGCTGGCTCTGCATACGCGAAGGGAGGCCGCGGTAATAAAGCCTTTCGTGACGAAAGGGTTTCTCTCCCCGGGGGTGGGCGAGTCGGCTACGCTGCACGGCCTGTGACGGCCGCGAGGTGGATTTCGTCGTCAGCGGCGCGAGGCGCTGACCGTTGAGGGCCGACCCCCATCGGATCGGAGCTTCTGTTGCCGATGGGTCCGGCGCCCGGCTAATATAACCCTCGCATCCCACCTTGCCGGATATGCTGCTGACAAATTCCGCTGAATTACCTGAACACACGACGCCCCTTCCCGATCCGCGGAGCGCCTGATGGCTGAAATTACCGCAGTTTCCCTTAGCCCTGAGACGGTTCTGGCGCAGATGAAGGCGAACGGTGTAACGGACGTGGTATGGTTGCCAGACAGCGAGACCAACTGGCTGTTCCTGTTGATGAAGGCCGACCCCTCGCTGCGCCTCGTCGGGGTCAGCCGCGAGGGCCACGCCTGCTCGATCGCCGCGGGGCTTTACGCGGCGGGGAAGAAGCCGCTGATCCTCATCCAGAACACCGGCATGATGGAATCGGGGGATTCGATCCGCGGCTGGCTGTTGGGGCTCAACGTGCCGGTGGTGATGATGGTCGGGTATCGCGGCTGGACCCGCCACGGCGTCACCACCGACACCGCGGCGACCTATACTGAGCGGTTTCTGATGGCGTTCGGTCTCAGTTATTACCTCGTCGAGAACGACGCCGACGCGCCCCGCATTACGACGGCCTTCGAGGAGGCGGCGCACACCAGGCGGCCGGTCGTCGTTCTCGTCGGCGACGAATATCACGGCTTCAACCGGTAAGGGGCAGCTCGTCATGATGCGCATTGCCGAAGCGCTCGAAGCCTTCCGCCCCTTTCGCGGCGACGCCATCGTGGTGCCCGGACGGGGCGGGCGCTACTGGGTGGACCAGACCGCGCGACCCGAGCTCGACGTGCCCCTCGGCGACCCGGCGATGGGCGGGCATGCCGGGTTTGGGCTGGGGCTGGCGCTCGCACGGCCCGAGCGCAAGACGGTGCTGTTCGATTCCGAGGGCGACATCCTGATGAGCCTCGGCATGCTGGCGACGATCGCCGAGCAGGCGCCTGCTAATTTCTATCATTTCCTCTTGGACAACGAGGTCTACGCGACGACCGGCGGGCAGCCGGTGCCGAACGCCAAGAATATCGCCTATGACAAGCTGGCGCTCGCCGCCGGCTATCCGCGCGCCCATGCCTTTGACGAACTAGGCGATTTCACGGGCGAGCTGCCGGCGATCCTCGGCCGGCCCGGCCCGGTCTTTATCGCCCTCAAGGTCTATCCCGAAGTAGAGAACGACCCGATCGGCCGGCGCCGGCGCTGGCAGACCCGCACCCGCGACCAGGTGCTCATCGATCTGCGCGGCGGGTTGGGGCTGGCCGCACCATGACCGGGGACGAGACGCCGATCGACGCCGGCACATTCGATTACATCGTCACCGGCGCGGGCTCGGCCGGGTGCGCGGTCGCGGCGCGACTGAGCGAAGACGGCCGCTACCGGGTCCTCCTCCTCGAAGCCGGCGGCAAGGACAGCGGCTTCTGGATCCATGTGCCGATCGGCTACAGCCGGCTCTTCGCCAATCCGCGGATCAACTGGATGTTCGAAAGCGAGCCGGAAGCGGAGCTCGAGGGCCGCAGGATGTATCAGCCGCGCGGCAAGGTCTTGGGCGGCACCAGCTCGATCAACGGCATGGTCTATATGCGCGGCAACCCGGCCGACTACGATCTGTGGCGCCAGCGCGGCTGCGGCGGGTGGGACTGGGACAGCGTGCTACCGTATTTCAGGAAGGCCGAGGACCAGGAGCGCGGGCCGAGCGAAACCCACGGCAAGGGCGGGCCGCTGCGCGTCACCGACCAGGCGATTCATTGGGAACTGGGCGACCGTTTCATCGCGGCCGCGCTTGAAGCGGGGCTCCCGCCCAATAACGATTTCAACGACGGCGAGCAGGAAGGCGCCGGCCCCTTCCAGAACACCACCGACCGGCGGCATCGCTGGAGCACGGCGACTGCTTATCTGAAGCCGGCGCGCCGCCGCACCAATCTCCTCGTGCGCACCAATTCGCACGCGACGCGCATCATCGTCGAGGGCGGCCGCGCGACAGGCGTCGAGTTTCTCTGCGACGGCGCGGCCCATGTCGCGCGGGCGAAGGGCGAGATCATCGTCAGTGGCGGCGTTTACGGCTCGCCGCAGCTGCTGCAACTCTCCGGGCTCGGGCCGGCGGCGCTGTCGCAGGAGTTCGGCATCCCGGTGGTGCGCGACATCCCCGCGGTCGGCGCCGATCTGCAAGACCATTTCTACGTCCGATTGGCATTTCGCTGCACCAAGCCGATCACGCTTAACGATATCGCCAACAACCCGGTGAGGAAGCTCGCTGCCGGGCTGCAATATCTGCTGTTCAAGAAGGGGCCGCTGACCAGCAACGGGATTTGCGCCGGCGGCTTCGCACGCAGCGATCCGCGGCTGGAGCGGCCGGACATCCAGCTCAATTTCAGCGTCTGGAGCTTTGCCGAGCGCAACAACCGCGGCGTCGTGCCCCACCCCTTCCCGGGCTTTACCATCAGCGCGGTCCATCTGCGCCCGGATGCCCGCGGCAGCGTCTCGCTCAAGAGCCTGGACCCCTTGGCGGCGCCGGCGATCCGCTTCAACTTTCTGCGCACCCAATATGATTTGCAGGCGCTGACCGCCGGCATGCGGCTGGCGCGCACGATCACCACGCAGCCGGCGCTCTCCCCCTATGTCGCCGAGGAGCTGATCCCGGGCAAAGCGGTCGAGAGCGACGCGGAGTTCGAAGCCTCGATCCGCAAGAACGGCGTCTCCAACCTGCACCCGGTCGGCACCTGCCGGATGGGCGCGGACGCGGCGGCGGTGTGCGATCCGCGGCTCAAGGTCAACGGCGTCGGCGGGTTGCGAGTCGTTGACGCCTCGATCATGCCGAGCGTGCCGGCCGGCAACACCAACGCGCCGACGATCATGATCGCCGAGAAAGCCGCCGACATGATCCTCGAGGATTCCCGCGCCGCCTGAGTGGCGCGGGGGCGGGCGAGCTCGCAGCCGGGTTCGCCAACGCGGACAACGGCTTGGCGAGACTTGTCTCGTTTACGGCTCTATGCAACGATATCAACTTGAAATTTAACAGGTTACCGAAGTTGGGAATCGACCGATTGCGCGGGCTATGAGCGGCCTGCGGCACATCGCTGGAACATTGTCGATCCGCTACAAGCTGCTGGCGATGGCAAGCGTGGCGCTGTCACTGCTGATCCTGTCGGCGGCGGTCGTATTCTGTGCCGCCTACCTCGCGCCCGCGCAGGATCGGCACGTCTTTGCCGTGGTCGCGATGTTTGCCGTGGTCGCCGCCGGGTTGGCGGGGTTCGGGCTTGCGGAGCTTCTGTTCGGCGCCAACCTCGAAGAGCAGGTGAAGGACCGGACCGCCGCGCTGTCGACCAGCAACGAGCAGCTCGCGACGACGATCGCGGAGCTGAGTGCCGCCAAGTCCCAGGCCGAGGCCGCGAGCAAGGCCAAATCCGAATTTCTCGCCAATATGAGCCACGAGCTGCGCACCCCGTTGAATGCGATCATCGGGTTTTCCGATCTGATGAAATCGCAGACCCTGGGGCCCCTCGGCAACGGGACCTATGTCGAGTACGCTTCGGACATCAATTTCAGCGGTAATCACCTCCTCGAAATCATCAGCGACATCCTCGACGTGGTGCGCCACGAGTCCGGGAAGATGGAGCTGCGGGAAGACGCCGTCGAGGTCGAGGCGGTGATTGCAGAAGCATTGCGGCTGGTGGCGCCGCAGGCCGGGCAGGGCCGGCTCGGACTGGCGTGGCAGGCACCCCAACCGGCGCTGCCGGCGCTCTATTGCGATCACGTGCGGGTGCGGCAGATGCTGCTCAACATCCTGTCGAACGCCGTCAAATTCACCGGGCCGGGCGGTTTGGTCGAGATCACGGCGGAACTCGGGGACGGGCTGCAACTGATCGTCAAGGACAGCGGTGTCGGCATCAAGCCCGATGACATCGCCCGCATCATGACCCCGTTCGGACAAGTCGTGTCGGTCTACTCGCGCAGTCATCAGGGGACGGGTCTCGGATTGACGCTGACCAAGGCGCTGGTCGAACGCCATGGCGGCCAGCTGAGCCTAAGCAGCGCTCCGGGTGTCGGAACGACGGTTCGGCTCTCGTTCCCCGCCGAGCGGGTGGTGCGCCCGCGCGGTGAGCCCGAAATGGGGTCCGGAATGGCGATCGGTCAGGCCGTATCGGACTGAAGATCTCCGTAGGCCAGATCGCGCACTCTCTTCCGGGACGTCTCGCGGAGCTCTGTCCGGCGCGGGGCGGC
>JBARKH010000670.1:0-16995 GCA_049801295.1 Allostellaceae bacterium
GTACCAGCCCCGCCATCGACGTGACGCTGGCCAAGCGCGTCCTCGCCGACCCCAAGCTCTATAGCGCGGCGCTACACGCGCTGGCGACGTCGACCCATCTCAGCCAGAGCGCGCCCGCCGGCGGGCGAACGGAGCCTCTTGCCTCGCCGCCGCCCGCCTTGACAGGCGTCAACCGTGCGCTATCTTCCGGGACGCATTAGATTCAAATCCCGCGAGGCCGCCGATGGCAAAGACCAGCACTGTCCTCATCAAGCTCGTCAGCAGCGCCGATACGGGGTTTTTCTACGTCACCCGAAAGAACCCGCGGACCAAGACCAACAAGCTCGAGCTCAAGAAGTTCGATCCGGTCGCGCGCAAACACGTCATCTTCAAGGAAGCCAAGATCAAATAGCCCGCCGGGACGCCGGGCGGGCACCTTGGCCGCCTGAGATAACCGTTCAGGACGCGACGGCGATCGGCATCGGCTCCAGCAGCGGCGGGCTTGGCGCGGGAAGCGTGATGACGCAATTGCGGCCGGCCCGCTTGGCGGCGTAAAGCGCATCGTCGGCGCGCTTCAGCAAGGTTTCCAGCGTATCGCTCCCCTCGCCGGTCATCGCGACGCCGACGCTAACGGTGACCAGGAGCCTGTCGCCCTTATCGTAAAGGACGAACGGCTCGTCGGCCATCGCGAGGCGCAGGCGCTCGGCGACGAGCATCGCGTCGCCAAGGCTGGTATCGGGCATCACCACCACAAATTCCTCGCCGCCCAGGCGGCCGACCAGGTCGACGCTGCGCACCTGGCGCACCGCGCGCCCGGCGATTTCGTGCAGGACCTCGTCGCCGGCCGGGTGGCCATGAACGTCATTGACCTTTTTGAAATGATCGACGTCGAAGAGCATCAGCGCGGTGGCGACACCGCCCTCGAGGTGTCGGCCGAGCAGCTCGTTCAGATGCGCGAAAACGTAGCGGCGGTTGTAGAGGCCGGTCAGTTCGTCGGTCAGCGCCAAGGACAGGCTGCGGCGGTAATTCTCGCCGAGCCTCTCCTCCAGGCGCTTGCGGCGGATCTGGGTGCGAACGCGGGCCAGGAGCTCGTTGCGATCGACCGGACGAATGAGATAATCGTTGGCGCCCAGATCGAGGCCCTTGGCGAGCCGCGGCAACTCGCTGTCCTCGGCCATCAAGAGGATCGGCAGCCGCCGCCAATCCTCGTTCGCCCGCCATTGCGAAACGAGACGCAGCGGATCGCCATCGGGCAAAGACAGGCTGGCGATGACCAGCTCGACCGAATCGTCCAGGGTGCTCTGTGCCTCCGCACAGGAAGTGGCGTGCAACACCGAGGCGGCAACCGGGCCCAGCGTGTCGATGATCCGCGACGCCGTGACCCCCGGTTCGGCGACGAGCAGGATCCGCGCCGCACTGACATCGGTGGCCGACCCGCGGCTCGTATCGGCGGTGCCGAACTGGCGGCAGACGTCCTCACGCAAGCGAAGTTCGTCCATCGTTCGCTTCAGGCGCACCAGGGAGCGCACGCGCGCGAAGAGGGCAGTATCATTGACGGGCTTCGTGAGGAAATCGTCGGCACCAGCTTCCAGGCCGCGCAGGCGGTCGGCGACATCGGAGAGCGCGGTCACCATCACGACCGGGATATCGGCGGTGCGCGGGTTCGCCTTTAGCCGGCGGCACACCTCAAAACCGTCCATCCGCGGCATCATCACATCGAGGAGGATGATGTCGGGCAGTTCGCCCTCGGCCATCGCCAGCGCGCGCATTCCGTTATCGGCGCTGATGACCTCGAAATACTCGCTGGCGAGCTTGGCGGCGAGCAACCTGACATTGAGCTCGACGTCATCGACGACCAGAACGCGGGCAGTCATGGCGCGATTACCGCCTGATCAGGGGAGAAAGCGCTCGATGGTGCGCATGAAGCCCGCCACCGAGATCGGCTTGGCTATATAGGCTTCGCAGCCGCCGTTGCGAATCTTCTCCTCATCGCCTTTCATCGCAAAGGCGGTCACCGCGATGACCGGGATCGTTCGCAGATCATCGTCCTCCTTGAGCCATTTGGTAACTTCGAGCCCGGATACTTCGGGCAGCTGTATGTCCATCAAAATCAGGTCCGGTCGGTGCAACCGCGCCATCCGCAGCGCCTCCACCCCATCATTCGTCCGCAGCGTGAAATAGCCGTGTGCTTCGAGGAGGTCGTTGAATAGCTTCATGTTGAGGTCGTTATCCTCGACGATCAGCACCCGCCTCCGGGCTCGCTGATGAGGATTAGTTTCCCGCTTCATCACTTCGACCGTCATCCTCGCCTGGCCCCCAATGCCGCAGCTCACGCATGAGCGGCGGCAACCTGGGCCTGCCCGCCGCTGGCCCTCCGCGGTCGCACCTCATCGTTTTACCGGGCGTGGTTTAACAATTGGTAACTATCAGGCAGGATGACCGCAAAAGCGGCAGAGGGCGCACGCAACACGAGGTCCGGCCGGCCCCACGGTTCAACCCATTGAATGGCGCGAATTGTGGCCTGGCGCGGCGCATCGAGGCAGGCTGCGGGCGCCAACCATGGGTGGAACCTTGCGCATCGGCATCGATCTCGGCGGCACCAAGATCGAGGCGGCAGCGATCGACCCGGAGGGCCGGATCCAGCTGCGCCGGCGAATCGCCACGCCGGCGGGCGATTATGACGGAACCATCGCGGCGCTGGCCGCCCTCGTAGCCGCGATCGAAAGCGCGATCGGGGCTAAGGCCACGGTCGGGGTCGGCATGCCCGGCACGATTGTCGCGGACACCGGGCTCGTCAAGAACAGCAATTCGACCTGGCTCAACCACCGGCCGCTCGGCCGGGATGTCCAGGCCGCGCTCGGCCGCCCGGTGCGCTTTGCCAACGACGCCAATTGCTTTGCGCTGTCGGAAGCGATCGACGGCGCGGCGGCCGGCTGCGGCACCGTGTTCGGGGCGATTCTGGGCACCGGAGTCGGCGGCGGGATCGTCATCGGCGGGCGGCTTCTCATCGGCACCAACGCAATCGCCGGCGAATGGGGGCACAACCCGCTGCCCGCGCCGCTGCCGGATGAAATGCCGGGCCCCTCTTGCTATTGCGGCCGCTCGGGCTGCATCGAAACCTTCCTCTCCGGCCCCGGGCTTGCCGCCGACCATCGCGTTCATACCGGGCGCGACCTCGCCGGGCCGCAAATCGTCGAGGGTGCGGCGGCGGGCGACCCACAATGCCGGGCGAGCCTCGATCGCTACGCCGGCCGGCTCGCCCGGGCTCTCGCCAGCGTCATCAACCTCATCGATCCCGACGCGATCGTGCTGGGCGGCGGGCTCTCGGCCTGCGCCATGCTCTATGACGAGGTGCCGCGCCGCTGGGGCCGCCACATTCTGTCGGACAGGATCGTCACCCGCCTGGTGCCGCCGGCCCACGGCGATTCGAGCGGGGTGCGGGGCGCCGCCTGGCTGTGGCCGCCCGAGGAGCGGCAATGACCAAGCTCCTCTGCCGCGATTGCGCTGCGCTCTCGGCGGCGGACGCCTTGCCGGAGCGCTGCCCCGCATGCGGCTCGCCGCGCCTCGTCGGGCACCCCGAGCTTGCCGACCTTACAATCGCGCATCTCGATTGCGACGCCTTCTATGCCGCGATCGAAAAGCGCGACCGGCCTGAACTCGCGCCCCTTCCGGTCATCGTCGGCGGCGGCGCGCGCGGCGTTGCCCTCACCTGCTGCTATGTGGCGCGGCTTTACGGCGTGCGCTCGGCGATGCCGATGTTCAAGGCGCTGGCGCTCTGCCCCGATGCGGTGGTAATCCGCCCCGACATGGCGAAATACCGCACGGTCGGCCGCGCGGTGCGCACCGAGATGCAGGCCCTCACCCCGCTCGTCGAGCCGTTGTCGATCGACGAGGCGTTCCTCGATCTTACCGGGACCGAGACATTGCACGGCGCCGCCGCGGCCCAGCTCCTCGCCGCCCTCGCCCTGCGGGTCGAGAATTCGCTCGGGATCACCGTCTCCATCGGGCTCAGCTACAACAAGTTTCTTGCGAAGCTCGCCTCCGACCTCGATAAGCCGCGCGGCTTTGCGGTCATCGGCCGGGCCGAGGCCAAGGGCTTCCTCGCCGACAAGCCGGTCGGCTGGCTGTGGGGCGTCGGCGGCACGATGCAGCGGCGCCTGGCGGCCGACGGCATCATGCGGATCGGCCAATTATGCGCGCTCGACCCGCGCGAGATGGCAACGCGCTACGGCCGCTTGGGCGCGCGCCTGGCGCAGCTCGCGCGGGGCGAGGATGCGCGCCGGGTCGATCCGCAAGGCCGCGCCCGCTCGATCTCGGCCGAAACCACCTTCGCCCGCGACGAAGCCGATTGCGAGAGTTTGGCGCGGGTGCTGTGGCCGCTCTGCGAAAAGGTCGCGCTGCGCTTGAAGCAGAGCGCGCTTGCGGCGCAAACCGTGACTTTGAAGCTGAAGACCGCGGATTTTCGCCTGCGCCCCCGCTCGCGCCGCCTCGCCGACCCGACCCAACTCGCCGATACGCTCTACCGCACCGCGCGCCACCTCCTCGCCGCCGAAGCCGACGGCGCGACGAGGTTCCGTCTGATCGGGGTCGGCGCCGACGGGCTTGTCGAGGGCGCCGACGCGGATCTCCCCACCCTCTTCGACCACGACACTGGCCGCGCCCGCCACCTCGAAGACGCCATCGACGACATCCGCCGCCGCCACGGCGCGACCGCCGTGCAGCGCGGCCGGGGGTTGCCGGAGCATTGAGGGCGTGCGCGAAATTCCCTGCCGGCAGGGAATTATTTTTTTCAGCGACACGAAAACGTCGAAACTCTCATTGGTTGCCGTAGGTTATGGTCCCGTGGTGCGGCGCAGAGCAGGGAATTTTTTGCACACGCGCAGGGATTTTTCTGTATCGAGCAGGGAATTTTTTTGCGCCTTTAGGTAGCTGTCGAATCGTATGATTGGCCCGCGATATCGCAATTGATAAATTTGCAATCAGTGTGACAAGTATGCCGCGCGCGTCGGGATTTCAAGTGGCGCCGTGATGGGCTTTGCGTTGCTCGGGCCATCCCACGAGCTACAGGCTAATCAGCACCCCGGCTTCGGGATCGGTTCGATGTCGTCGAGTTTGGCGTGGATCGCGTAGTCGCCGTAATCGATCACCATGTCCTTGGAGACGCCGTTGTCGAGGAGCAGCATGCCCAGTTCGTAATCGGGCGTCTCCTCTTTGGGATCGGCCGGGAAGAAGGCGAGGCGGACGCGCCAGCCGGGGCGATCGAGGAGCGGGCTTTGCTTGGCCGAAGCGGGATCGGGCGCGATCCTGGGGCCGATCACCGCCGACACCAGCACCGCGTTCTCCACCGTGGCGCCGTCGAAGATGTGTTTCGAGATGAAGGTGGCGCCGGCCTTAGCCTGGTCAATCAGGAAGATCGTGTGGGCGCTCGGAAACATCATCCCGGCCGGCAGCTTGAAGCTCTTGCCCGCCGGCATCTCGAAATCGGCGGTGCCGCCCTTGCCGGGCCCATCGAGCTTGGCGGCGCCGCGGATCTCCTCATCGGCCGCGCCGTTGCGCGTCTCCTTCTGGTTGAAGCGGTAGTTGAGGCCGTTCTTGGCTTCCCAGGTGACGAAATTCGATGCGATCGTGACATCCGCCGAGTCGGCATAACCCATTTTCAACCGATAGCGCTGCTCGACGGTCCAGCCGTCGCAGCTCTCGCCCCATTGATAGGCCATCGTGCCGGCCGCCGCGATAACCCCGGCATTGCCGCCGGCCCGCCCCAAGGTCATCGTATAGAGCGCGCGATGCGGCATGATCTCGGCCGCGCCCGCCGGGGCGGCACAAAGCCCGGCGACAACGAAGCCCAGCGCAATGGCGGCCGGCCGGCCAATCGCGAACAAGCGCTCGATCATGAGAGGCTGCCTCCCAGGGCGATGGTGGCACCATCTATGCCGGCAACCCGGCGGCGCCGCAAGCCGCATCCCCGCCCCGGCCGGCGCGCCCGGTCTAGCACGAGGCGGAAGGGCGATTGGTTAAACGCGCGCGCCGGGGAAACCGTCTCGCCGGTATTGCGCGGCATGTGCGTCGTGCGTCGTTCGAGACGCGCCCTCCAGGCGCTCCTCAGGATAAGGTGGGTTTTTGATGGCATTAAGAGAGAACCTCATCCTGAGGAGCCCGCGATGCGGGCGTCTCGAAGGACGCGCGAGGGTCATCCAACTTGAAACCGCGATGCTGGCCCCCGCGCAAGGGGCTTGCGCCGGGCGGGCGCTCTGACTAGGTTCTGTGCCATGATACGCGTCAACCGTCATACCCTCGCGCGATTTTGGTACCGCCGGTACAATACGGCGGCCTAGGATCGCGTATCCGCGTTTTCCCGAAGCCGCCCCACCGAGGCGGCTTTGTTGTTTCTGGATATTCCCGATCCGACTGTCGCCAAAAGTGGAGCGGCCTCCAGCCCCGGAGGTAAGCCATGCGTAGTTTGATCCCGATGACCCGCCGAAAGACGCGGGGAGGCGTAGAGCGATGACACAGAATTGGACGCCGCAAAGCTGGCGCGGCCTGCCGATCCGGCAGGTTCCGGGCTACGCCGATGAAGCCGCGCTCACCCGCGTCGAGGAGACGCTGCACAACTTCCCGCCGCTCGTCTTCGCCGGCGAGGCGCGGCGGTTGAAGGACCGGCTCGCCGACGTGGTCGCGGGCAAGGCCTTTCTCCTGCAGGGCGGCGACTGCGCCGAAAGCTTCGCCGAGTTCCACCCCAACAACATCCGCGATTCGTTCATGGTGCTGTTGCAGATGGCGGTGGTGCTGACTTTTGGCGCGGGATGCCCGGTGATCAAGCTGGGGCGCCTCGCCGGGCAGTTCGCCAAGCCGCGCTCCTCCGAGACCGAGACGCAGAGCGGGGTGACCCTTCCCTCCTATCGCGGCGACATCATCAACGGCCTTGATTTCGACGCCGCCGCGCGCGAGCCCGACCCGCAGCGGCTGATCCAGGCCTATAACCAGTCGGCCGCCACCTTGAACCTGCTGCGCGCCTTCGCCCAGGGCGGCTATGCCGATCTTCACCGGGTGCATGCCTGGAACCTCGATTTCATCGCCGGCTCGCCGCAGGCCGAGCGCTACCAGGCGCTCGCCGACCGGCTGACCGAGACCCTGGATTTCATGTCGGCGTGCGGTCTTACCTCGGAGACGACGCCGCAGATCCGCGAGACCGAGTTCTACACCTCGCACGAAGCCTTGTTCCTTGCCTATGAGGAGGCGATGACCCGGGTCGATTCGACGACCGGCGATTGGTATGACTGCTCGGCCCATCTGGTCTGGCTCGGCGACCGCACCAGGCAGGTCGACGGCGCCCATGCCGAGTTCTTGGGCGGGATCAAGAACCCGGTGGGCATGAAATGCGGGCCGACGCTCGACCCCGACGATCTGCTGCGCCTCATCGACAAGCTCAACCCCGATAACGAGGCGGGGCGGCTCACCCTCATCACCCGGATGGGCGCCGACAAGGTCGCCGAGAAGCTGCCGCCGCTCATTCGCGCGGTCAAACGCGAGGGGCGCCAGGTCGTGTGGTGCATCGACCCGATGCACGGCAACACGGTCACCTCCTCCAGCGGCTACAAAACCCGGATGTTCGACCGCATCCTCGACGAACTGCACGGCGCCTTCCAGGTGCATCTCGCCGAGGGGAGCTATGCCGGCGGGGTGCATTTGGAGCTGACCGGGCAGAACGTCACCGAATGCGTCGGCGGCGCCGAGAAAGTCAGCGAGCAGGGCCTCTCGGCCAACTACCTCACGCATTGCGACCCGCGGCTCAACGCCAACCAGGCGTTGGAACTCGCCTTCGAAGTTGCCGAGGCCTTGAAGCGCGAGCGGCAGGGGAGCGCGAACGGCAACGGGGCCGCCACCGCCCACCGGCTCGCCACGGTCTCGTGAGGCGGGCGTTGTCATTGCGAGGAACGCAGCGACGAAGCAATCCCGATCGGATCATCCCGCCTGGCTGGGGATTGCTTCGCTCCGCTCGCAATGACAGCATTTGAGCTATGACTGACGACCTCGCGGCGCGGACCGACAGCTATTTCCTCAAGACTAAGGCGATCGTCGGGCGGTTCGGCGACCGCGAGGCGACCTATGCCGTGTTCATGCGCAGGCCGGTCATCTGCACGCCGCGCCTGGCGATCGAGTTTCTCGAAAAGAAGGCGGCCGAGCGCGCGGTCAGTTTCACGATCGAGCTCAACCATCCCGAGGCCGCCTGGGTCGGCGCCGGGGAACCGATCCTCTATTTGACGGGGCCCCTCTATCATCTGGTCGATCTCGAGACCGTGCTCCTGCAAAAGCTGGGGCCGGCCTGCGTCGCCGCCTATAACGCCTCGGCCATGTGCGCCGATCTGCCCAAGGTCGCGTTTCTGGCGATGGATGCGCGGCACTGCGCCGGGGCCGAGATGGCGGAACTCATGGCGTACGCCGCCGCGGTCGGCTCGGCCCATGCGAGAAATGTCGCCGGCGCGGTCGGGTTTGTCGGCTGCGCCGCCGCGGCGACGGCGCATTTCTTCGGTAAAGAGACCGGCATGGGGACGATGCCGCATGCGCTGATCGGCTATGCCGGCTCGACCGTGCGCGCCGCCGAGATGTTCCGCGAAACATTCCCCGACGAGCCGTTGACCGTGCTCGTGGATTTTTTCGGGCAGGAAACGAGCGACGCGGTCGCCGTCGCCCGGCGCTTTCCCGAGCTTGCCGCCGCCGGCCGCCTCGCCTTCCGCATGGATACGCCGGGCGGGCGCTATTGCGAGGGGCTCGATCTCGCGCGCTCCTATGAGGTCCTGGGGCGCCATGCGCCGCAGTCGATCCGCGGCTATCGCACCGAGGCTGAGCTGCGCTACCTGGTCGGCACCGGGGTTTCCGCCGCAGCGTTGTGGACCTTGCGCCAGGTGCTGAACGAGGCCGGGTTCCCCGCCGCCAAGATCGTCGCCAGCTCGGGCTTCGGCCCGGAGAAATGCCGGATGATGGCGGCGGCGAACGCGCCGATCGACACCATCGGCACCGGCTCCTACCTCCCCGAATTATGGAGCGAGACCTACGCGACGGCCGACATCATCGCCTTTGACGGCAAGCCCATGGTCAAGGCCGGGCGCGAATTCCTGCTGCGCAGGCACGCCGAGGGATAGGCGGGCGGGTGCCCGTGACGACTCCAAAGCAATAAGATAGATTTATTTTCTCGATGACAGCGGTGCAACGCTCAACTACGCTGCCCGCGCGGTCCGAAACGGGACCATCACGTGGCACGGGTCGGAGAAGTATCCAACCCGTTGTCTACAGTAAAAAAAGTCAATCCGGTGACGTCCAGTGCGATCACCAGAACTTGCGAGGCATTGAAATAACGTTCAGGGATACCGAAGCCGCTATTCTCGAATGAAGTAACGCGCCTGCCTCGTGAGGTCTGCACCGTCGCAGCGTCCCCCGGTTCGACCAATCTGGGAGGTAACGATGGCAGAGTTGCGCTCGATTGACCGGTCTGCAAATACCGCGGGCTTTGTGCTTGGGGCCAAGCTCGACAGCATCCCGTTCAGCGCCTACCACGTGGTGATCATCGCCGTGCTCGCCCTGGTGGGCTTTATCGAGGGCTACGATCTGGTGATCACCGGCTCGCTCCTGGTCCTGGCCAAGGGGCCGCTGCAGTTGACCGGGCCCGACATCAAGTGGCTCGCCGTCGGCCCGACGCTGATGCTGTGCGTCGGCGGGTTCCTGTCCTCGGCCGTGTCCGACCACTGGAGCCGCAAGACGATCATGCTGATCGGGGTGATCGCCACGACGTTCTTGACCCTGTTGATCCCGCTGGTGCAAAGCGCGGAGCAGCTGATCATCCTGCGTCTGTTGACGGGTCTCGGCGCGGGCGGGGCCGTCTCGGCGGCGTTCCCGATCGCGGCCGAACTGATGCCGGCGCAGCACCGGCGGACCTACGGCGCGATCTATGAGATGTCGTTGGCGATCTCGTTCACCGTTGTGCCGTTTCTCGCCTACCTCCTCTCCGACAACCCGATCGCCTTTCGCTTGCTGGCGCTGCCGGGCGGGCTGGCGGTGACCGTCGTGCCGGTGCTCGTCTATTTCGTGCTTCCCGAAAGCCCGCGCTGGCACTTGCGCAGAGGCGAGGCCCAGGTTGCGGTCAACATCGTCAACCGGATCGTTGCCCGCGCCGGCAACCGCGTGGCCCCGCTGAGCTTGGCCGAGCTCGGCGACCACCGCGAAGCCGCGCGCGAGCAGCTCCCGCCCTATTGGGCATTGTTCGCTCCCGGCCAGCTGCGCTGGACCACGGTCGGCATCCTCGGCGGGGTCTGCGCCGGCACCGCCTATTTCCTGATCTCTGTCCTCCTGCCAAAGGCGCTGGTCGACCAGGGCCTGGCGGTCAGCATGGGCTTCGGGCTGACTTCGCTCGTTTACTTCGCCAGCATTCCCGGCAAGGCCTTCACCGGGTTTCTGATGGAGATCATCGGACGGCGCTGGACGATCGCCTACGCGCTCGCCGGATCCCTTCCCGGCCTCTTCCTGATGCTGATGGCAAACCGGATGGGGAGCTACGATACGCTGGTAATGGTTGCCGGCGCGCTCATCACCGGCTTCACCGTGTTGTCGGCGTTCACCGCCACTCGGATCTACCTCTCCGAGCAGTTCCCGACGGCATTGCGCGGCCGCGGGCACATCTTTGGCGAATCGTTCGGGCGGCTTTTCGCCGGTGGTCTCGCGCCGTTTCTGATGGAACCGCACACCGGTTCGGCGACCATCTTCTTCGGCACGATCTTCGTCGTGGTGGCGGTCGGCGCCTTCATCCCGCTCTTGTTCGGACGTGAAACGGTGGGCCAGCTCGAAACCGTCACCGAGCGCGTTCCGGCGTTTGCCTGAGGCACACCGGACGGCGCACATCGCCGCCAGCTCGGGCCGCAGACCGGAGCAACGCCTGAAGATCGCGGCCACTCGCGCCGATCGACGTGAGCGGCCGCGACCATCGCCCTTGCACGCGGGGGTGACGGGTGGGTGCTTCAATCAGAAGCGATAATCCGCCGGATCCAGTCGCCAATCTCGGCGTCGGGGAAACTTCATCCCGTCATACCGACGCACGCGGTATGCTTGGCGGGCGTCGGTCCCGGCCTTCGCCGACAAGCGCTGGAAGGAAACGAGGTATGAGGAACTGGCACGAGGCTCACGCCGGGAAGCAGAGCACCGGAGACCGCGTCGCCGACCGGGTGGCCGCGTTTATCGGCTCATGGACATTTATCATCGGCCAGACCGGCATCATGGTCGTGTGGGTTCTGGTCAATACGCTCGCCATGTTCGGCATTATCCGCTTTGACGAATACCCGTTTGTCTTCCTCAACCTGTTCATGTCCGCCGAGGCGGCGTTCGCGACGCCACTCATCCTCATGTCGCAGAACCGCTCGGCGGAGCGCGACCGCGAGCATGCCCAGCATGATTACGAGGTAAACATCGCGGCCAAAGCCGAGATTGAGGAATTAATGACCACCCTGGCGCGCATCGAGAACGACAAGCTCGACAAGATTCTCGCCGCTCTCAAGGTGTCGGCGCCACACTGACCCGGCACGCATTGTAACGGGGCGCCGGATCTGTTGACGACCCGATGCGGTGTGTGCTGGCTTTGAGCGATGATCTTCACCAGCGAAAGCGGCCTCACCGACCCGTCTCGCATCGCCGAATGGGACCTCTGGTATCGCTGCCATCTGGCGGCGATGGCGGCGGTACCCGGCGTCAGCTCGGCGCAGCGTTTTCGCGCGCTCGATGCGGGTCCCCCGCCGTCGTTGGCGATGTATACGGTCGCCTCGCCCGAAGTCTTCGACAGCGAAATCTATCTGCGCACCCGCGGCATGGGGCCGTTCGTGCCAGTGGTGGACGAGCGGATGCATCGGCGCAATCTATTCGCTGGGCTCGATGTCGCGCCGGACGTCGCGGCAGATGGCATCCTCTTGATTGCCGATCGCGACGCGGCCGGGACCGGGGAGGACGGGATTGTCTGGCTGCGCGCGGTCGCGCTCGACCGCTCGGTGGCGTGTCGCGGCATCGCGGTATTGCCGGATCTCGCGAGCGCGCGTGACGCGGCGGCCCGGCTCGGGGGCGCGGTTGCCCTCTATGCGCCGATGACGGAAACCTTCCTTGGGTCGTGAGGGGCCGATGGCAGACGAGCGCAATCACCTGGGGCAGCCGGTCGGCGCAGCTCTGCCCGGATGGTCACCGCGCCCGCATCCGCCGCGCAGTGCGGTGCCCGGGCGCTTCTGCACGGTCGAACCGCTCGATCCGGAGCGGCACGCCGCGCAGCTTTTCGCGGCCTATGCCGAGGATACCGAGGGGCGGATGTGGACCTATCTGCCGCGCGGGCCCTACAAATCGCTGGATGAATACCGCAGCTGGGCAGAGGCGGCTTGTCGAAGCGACGATCCACTAGTTCACGCGATCATCGACAGCGCGAGCGGCGCGGCGGTCGGGACGGCGGCCTACATGCGCATCGAGCCCGATATCGGGGTGATTGAAATCGGCAGCATCACCTATAGCCCGCGCCTGCAGCGCCGCCCCGCGGGGACCGAGGCGATGTATTTGATGATGCGCCGGGTCTTCGACGAACTCGGCTATCGCCGCTATGAATGGAAATGCAATTCGCTGAACGAGCCAAGCCGCGCCGCCGCGCTGCGCCTCGGGTTTCAATATGAGGGGCTGTTCCGTCAGGCGCAAATCACAAGGGGGCGCAATCGCGACACGGCGTGGTTCTCGGTGATCGACAGCGAGTGGCCGGCCCTGCGCAGCGCCTTCGAGCGCTGGCTCGATCCGGCGAATTTCGCCGCGGCGGGGCAACAGCGCCGGAGCCTCGCGAGCCTTCGGCCGAGCGAGGCATGAGGCCAGTGCCGCCAATCTGTAATCCGTCGCCCCCGCGAAAGCGGGGGTCCAGGGCCGAGAACGACGCGTCGCGGCCCTGGATTCCGGCTTGCGCGGGAATGACGGATCAGAAATCGATACTTCCGGCCACATTTTCGCTCAGGCCATAGAAACCGGCGGCATGGGATTGTTTCGCTTCGTTCGCACTGACCGAGGACGGCCGCCGTCGCTGGCGCTGCTCGCGGCGGTGACCGCGCTGGCGTTTTGCGCGCTCCATATCGTCGTGCCGGCGCTGCCGCTGCTGGCGATTGTGTTTGCCGAGAGCCCGGCGCATGTCCAGCTGGTCCTGACGCTCTACCTCGCCGGGATCGCCGGCGGGCAGCTGGTTTATGGGCCCCTTTCCGACCGCTTCGGGCGCCGCCCGGTGCTGATCGCCGGGCTCCTCGCCTTTCTCGCCGGCACGCTGATGTGCGGGTTTGCCGGATCGATCGCGGCCTTGGTGTTGGGGCGGGTTCTCGAAGGCGGCGGCGCCTGCGCCGGGATCGTCCTCGCCCGGGCGATCATCCGCGATGTCTACGAGCGCGAAGCGGCCGCGCGCGGCCTGGCAATCGTCATGATGGCGATGACCTTGGCTCCCGCAGTCTCGCCGGCGATCGGCGCCTACCTCGCCGAGTGGGTCGATTGGCGGGCGATCTTCGTGCTCCTGGGCGGGCTTGGCGCGATTGTCCTCGCCGTGACGGTGGCGCGGCTCAATGAGACCAACGCCCACAAGGCGCGCTTCGACCTCGTCGGCATGGCCGGGGCCTATATCAGTCTCGTACGCTCGCCGCAATTTGTCGGCTTTGCGTTGTGCAGTGCCTGCACCACCGCGTCGTGGTTCACTTTTATCGGCAGCGCGCCGCATGTCCTTTCCGAAGCGATGGACGAGCCGCCCAGCACCTATGGGCTGATGATCCTCCTGCCGATGGCGACGTACATGCTCGGCAACGCCGGCGCCGCTCGCTTCGCTTCACGCTTCGGCAGCCTCAGCCTCATGGTCATCGGCCGGGTGATCGCACTGGCCGCGGCGGTGGCGCTGGTGTTCGCATATAGTTTTACTGGGTTCGGCGTCTGGGGTCTGTTCCTGCCGGTTGCGCTGTGTGAGATCGGCGACGGGCTGAGCCAACCCGCGGTGATGGCGGCGGGACTGAGCACTCAGCCGCGGCTGGCCGGCACCGCCTCGGGGCTGATGGGCTTTCTGCAGATGGCGGTTGCCGCGCTCGGCACGTTTGTGGTCGCCTTGCTGCCCTATCCGATTGCCGTCAGCATGATCGCGGTCGTTGGCGGTTTTATCGTCCTGGCGCTGGGCTTTGGGATCTTCGCGCTGCGCCGGCCGAAGAGCGGCTCGATGCCGGAGGCGCCGCCAATGCGCCTCGGAAGGGAGGAATCAGCATGATCGACGAAACCCATGACCGCACCCGCCAAAGCTGGGTCGCCTCGGCCAACGGGCACGCCGAGTTTCCGCTGCAAAACCTGCCGTTCGGGGTGTTCAGCCCGCCCGGCTCGACCACGCCCGATGCGCGCCCGCGCGGTGGCATCGCAATCGGTGACATGGTATTCGACCTGCGTGCGGCGCACGACGCCGGGTTGTTCTCCGGCGCGGCGGCGACCGCAGCGGAAGCGGCCTCGGGCGCCAGCCTCAATCCCTTGATGGCGCTCGGCGCCGCGCCGCGGAGAATGTTGCGCCAGCAGGTCTTCGCGCTTCTCGCCGCCGATGGCGCCGGACGGGCCAAGGCCGAGCCGCTCGCCGGCCGGCTGCTCCACCCCGTGGCCAATTGCTGGCTGCATCTGCCGGCCACGATCGGGAATTTCACCGATTTCTTTGCCGGCATCCATCACGCCAGGAACGGCGGAATGCGGCGCGACCCGAACAATCCGCTCAGCCCCAACTACAAATATGTGCCGGTCGCCTATCACAGCCGCGCATCGTCGGTGCGCGAGTCGAACGTGCCGGTGCGCCGCCCGAACGGCCAGCGCAAACTGCCCGACGAGGCCGCGCCGAGCTTTGGGCCATGCAGGAAGCTCGATTACGAGCTCGAGCTGGCGGTGTGGGTCGGCCCCGGCAACCGCCAGGGCGAACCGATCGCGATCGCCGAAGCCGGCGAGCATATTTTCGGGCTGGGCCTCGTTAACGACTGGTCGGCGCGCGACATCCAGCAATGGGAATCGCAGCCCTTGGGGCCGTTCCTCGGCAAGAGCTTCGGTTCGACCGTATCACCGTGGATCGTCACCGCAGAAGCACTCGAACCGTTCCGCGTCGCGCAACCGCCCCGCCCCACCGGCGATCCGCGCCCCCTACCTCATCTGTGGGACGATCGGGACCAGCGGACCGGCGCCTTCGACATCGCGCTCGAGGCGCTCATCCTCACCCCGCAGATGCGCGAGCGGGGCCTGACGCCGCACCTAGTGTCCACGAGCAACACCACCGACCTCTACTGGACCTTGGCCCAGCTCGTTACCCACCACACCAGCGGCGGCTGCAACCTCCTGCCCGGAGACCTCTTCGGCACCGGTACGATCTCGGGCCCGACCGAGGCCGGTTGGGGCAGCCTCAGCGAGCAGAGCCTCGACGGCACCCGCACGCTTACCCTTTCATTGGGCGAGACCCGCAGCTTTCTCGAAGATGGCGACGAGGCGATCTTCCGCGCCCATTGCCGGCGCGACGGTTACGCCGCCATCGGCTTTGGCGAGTGCCGCGCCCGCATCGTCTAGGAATGGCGGGCATGCGCGTAGCTGCCGCCTGACGCGCGGGGTTTTCGCAGGCGCGAAGCGCGCGCGACTCTATTACCTTGCATTTATACAACTAATGCGGGTATGTTGTCGCTACGACCCCTTTATACGAGCGGTTGGCGGGCAATGGGCCAAAAGCACAGAACCATGCGTTCGGTGATGATCGTCGACGACGATCCGGGTTACGCCGCCTCGCTCGCCGATCTGCTGCGACTGAAGGGCTACCGGGCCCGCTGGATCGAATCCGCGGAGCAAGCGCTCAGGGCGCTCCGCCAGTCGCCCAAGGGCGGCGCCTTTACCCCGGTCGTGCTGATCGACGAGAGCCTGGACGCGATGGACTCCGGCGTCGATCTGGTCGCGCGTCTGCACGCCGCGCAACCGGAGCTGATCTGCGTGCTGATGACCACCTATTTCGACAGCGAGACGGCGATCGCCGCGATGCGCCGCGGCGCCTACGACTATTTCGACAAATCGGGCGACCCGAATACGCTGTTCGCGGTGCTCGAGCGTTGCTTCGATCGGGTCGCGTTGCAGCTTGAGCGCGAGGCGGCGTACGAGTCGTTGCGCCTCGCCAAGGAAGCGGCCGAATCGGCGAACTGCGCCAAGTCGGGCTTTCTGGCGACGATGAGCCATGAGCTGCGCACACCGTTGAACGCGATCATCGGCTTCTCCGAGATGATGGAGCGCGAGATCCTGGGCCCGCTCAACAACGAGCAATACCGCGGCTATGCCACCGACATCCACGAGAGCGGCATGCATCTCCTGCAGATCGTCGACGATATCCTCGACCTCTCGAAGGCCGCGGCTGGCAAGCTCGAGCTGCACGAGGACGTCTTTGACTTGCGCGACACCATCCACTCGGTCCGCCAGCTGGTCAGTGCGCGCATCCGCGACGGCGGCCTGTCCGACGCGGTCGAGCTGCCCTCGGACCTGCCGCTCTTGTGCGCCGATGAGCGCAAAACCAAGCAGGTCCTCATCAACCTCGTCATCAACGCGGTCAAGTTCACCCCGTCGGGTGGCCATATCGAGATTACCGGCCGGTTCGACCCGGAAACCGGGGTGATCGTGACGGTGAGCGACACCGGGATCGGCATCGCGCCGGGAGATATCGCGCGCGTGCTCGAACCCTTCGAGCAGGTCGATTCCTCGTTCACCCGGACGCGTCAGGGCTCTGGCCTCGGCCTTCCCCTCGTCAAGGCGATCGTGGAACGCCATGGCGGCAGCCTCGCGGTGCGCAGTGAACTCGACGCGGGAACGCAGGTGAGCGTGATCTTCCCGCCGCGGCGCGCCGTCTTTATGCCCGTGGCGGCGCGCTCGCGCAGCGCGGCCTGATCACCCGGACGCGCCGCCCCATCGTTCAGTCCAGCTAGGGAAGCCGCCGAGCGAGGTCGCCGCCATCAC
>JBARKH010000671.1:0-3044 GCA_049801295.1 Allostellaceae bacterium
GTACCGGCGGGGCTGCCGGCGTCGGCGGTTTTGGCGATTCGCGCGGGCCGCGCATCACCCGCACCGGCGCGTGGCGCGAATCGGCAAAGGATACGGTCTCCGCGTCGACCGGTCCGCTCGCCACCGCTGCTGCCGCTGCCGCCGCGCGCGCGTTCACGACGCGCGTATTAACCGTGCTGCGCCGGGCAGCATCGCCACCCAACGCCGAGCCGGCGCCACACACGAACGCAATCGCGATTCCGGCAAGCGCTCCCGCGCGCGCCGCGGTCATCCCCCCTCTGCCGCTCCTCATCCCCCCGGAAGCCTTGCCGGCAAAGCAGCAATTTCTCTATGACTAATTGGCGCTCGCGGCAAGCGGCTTGGCAATCGCGCCGCCGCGGTGACACGATGCCGGACACTTCCATCCACCATCGGTCAGCCCGGAGAGCCCGCCATGACCCGACCCTTCGAGGGGATCCGCATCATCGACATCACCCACGTGCTGGCGGGCCCCTTCGCCGCCTATCAGCTTGGCGTGCTCGGCGCCGACGTCATCAAGGTCGAGCACCCGGGCGACCCCGACCAGAGCCGCAGCAGCGGCACTGACCGCGCGCTCAACCACGGCCAGATGGGAACCTCGTTCCTGACCCAGGGCTCCAACAAGCGCTCGATCACCCTCGATCTGAAAGCGGAGCGCGGGCGCGAGATATTGAAGCGGCTGGTCGCCGGCGCCGATGTCCTCGTGGAAAACTTCCGGCCGGGCGCCTTCGCGGCATTGGGGCTCGGCTATGAGGCGTTGGAGCGGATCAACCCGCGGCTCGTTTATTGCTCGATCTCGGCCTTCGGCCAGGACGGCCCGCGCCGCGAGCAGACCGCCTACGATCATGTGATCCAGGCAACCTCGGGGCTGATGGCGATGACCGGCACCGAAGAGGTCAACCCGATCAAATTCGGCGCCCCGGCGGTCGATTATGCGACCGGCACGATGGGGGCCTTTGCGCTCGCCAGCGCCCTCTTCCAGCGCGAGCGCACCGGCAAGGGCCAGCACATCGACCTCTCGATGCTCGGCGTCGCGATGATGCTCATGGGCTCGCATCTGACCGGCTACATGCGCAACCGCTCCGAGCCGCGCCCGCACGGCAACAAGCAGCCCTATGCCACCAACAGCTGCTATGAGGCCAAGGACGGGCTTCTGATGATCGGCGCCAGCAACCTCGGACAGCAGAAGCGGCTGTGGGAGGCGCTCGAGCGGCCCGACATGATCAAAACCGACAACGAGGCCCGTGAAAAGGATCGCGCGCGCGAGGCCGAAATTCTTGCCGACATCATCAAATCGCGCACCGCCGACGAGTGGGAGGCATGGTTGCAGGCTCGGCACGTCCCGGCGTGCCGGGTGCGCACGATGGCCGAGGCGGTCGCCGACCCCCATTTCAAGACCCGCGGCGTGTTCCACCACAGTGATTCGGCGCCCGGGATCGAGGGGGCGTTCGGGGTGCCGCTCGCCGCATTCAAATTCGCCCATGGCGGCCCTTCGATCGAGACGCCGCCGCCGCTATTCGGCGCCGACACCGATGCGGTGCTGGGCGAACTCGGTTACGCGTCCAACGAGATCGCCGCGTTGCGCGAAGCGCGGGTGATCTGACGAGCGGCAGCGCAATTATTGGTAACAATTGGTGAATGCAACAAAGGCGGGGTGTCGAAGAAAGTCTTGGACAACGCGGGTGATCGGGTCAAGATTCGCCACGCGCGATCGAGGTCGCTAACGGAGCGTCGGTCTTTCGCAAAATGGGGGATCGGTCATTTGGGGGAGCGGGCGGAGGCTCGGCGCGCGGCGCGCCCGTGCGGGCGATCTGCAGATCCGGTAAGGCGCGAGACCGCGGGTAACCGGTAGACGGGTACCCGATGGACACTCCGCGATCCTTTCTGTTGCTACAAGGCCCGATCTCGAGCTGCTTCGATCGGCTTGGCCGTGCGTTGCTTGCGCGCGGCCACCGCGTCCACCGCATCAACCTCCATCTTGGCGACCAGCTGTTCTGGCGCCTGCCGGCGACCCATTTTCGCGGACGCTTCGCGGACTGGCGCGGTTTTGTCGCCGGCGCGCTGGACGAGCACCAGATCACCGATCTTGTCCTGCATGGCGACCGCCGGCCCTATCACATCGTCGCGGCCGAAGAGGCGCGGGCCCGCGGGATTGCCGTCATCGTCACCGATCTGGGCTATGTGCGGCCCGATTGGATCACCCTCGAATATGACGGCATGACGACCTATTCGCGGTTTCCCAGCGACCCGGCCGCGATCCGCGCGCTCGCCGCAAGGCTCCCCGAGCCGGAGCCGGGGCCGCGCGTCCAGACGCCGTTCTGGCTGATCGCGGCGCTCGATGTGGTTTACAATTTGGCGCTCGTTTTCGGGCGGCCGCTTTATCCGCACTACCGCTATCATAGCACTTGCCATCCCTTTGCCGAATATGCCGGGTGGCTCTGGTCGCGCCCGAAAAAGCTGGTGATGGCGCGTGCGGTGGCGGCCGAGAAACGCCGGCTGCAAGCGACGCCGGGGTCGTATTTCCTGGTGCCGCTCCAGTTGTCGACCGACTACCAGATCCGCGCCCACTCGCCGTTCAGCGACTTGCGCGAGGCCGTGCGGCAGATCATCGCCTCGTTTGCCGCCAGCGGCAGTGGGAAGAAGCTCGTCTTCGTCGTTCACCCGCACGATAATGGCTTGATCGACTGGAGCCGGCATGTCGCGCGATTGGCAGGGCAGTTCGGGGTCGCCGATCAGGTCCTTGCGCTCGATGGTGGCACCCCGCCGGGCCTGCTGCGCAATTGCGCCGGTGTGGTCACGGTCAACAGCACCGTCGGCGTGACCGCCTTGCGCGACGGCATTCCGGTGAAGGCGCTGGGCAATGCCGTGTTCAATGTTGCGGGTCTGACCTGCCAATCCTCGCTCGACGCCTTCTGGCATGATCCGCAGCCGCCCGATCGCCGGCTGATGGCGACCTTCCTGCGCGCGCTGATCGGTACGACGCAGGTCACGGGCGGCTATTACGAGCGCGCCGCCCAGGCCTGTGG